>NZ_ALVZ01000128.1 GCF_000332055.1 Xenococcus sp. PCC 7305
GAGAGGGCAGAAGGATAAAACTACTTCTAACTTATCCCTTTAGGTTGAATTCCTCCACTTCTTTAAGTGGAACAGGGCATAGTGGTGAGTCTAATTCTCCCACTATGCCAGTTACCTTCTGCCTTCTGCCTTCATTCTTCTGCCTTCGATTTAAAATTATTGACTTTATAATTTAGCGCTGAGCGATTAAAAAATTATTATTCTCTAAATATTGTTTAAGGGGCGGATAATAAATAGGATTAATCGAATAAGTATGCTCTTTTTGTTTTACGATTCCCTTGCGGCATAACATCTGAATTCTAGCTTGAACCTGGAATTCTTCATCCCCCAAACTTGTGGCTAATGCCGATAAAGTTAAATCACTGTGCAACAACAAAGAATATAGAAGATATTGCTCTTCTGACTCTAAGGCTGGCAGGCTAGGCAATTTAGGGAGTTGTGCTATTAATTGTCGAGTATCCGAAGTTTCTTCTGCTTCATCTATCTCTTGATAGCGAATTGATTTTACGAAACTTTGCGCTGCCACGAGACTAACTCCTTGGGAAATAGAATGAAGACGATCAAAGTAATGCTCTTTATTATCTTTATCGCCATCTAAAATTTGTTTATCAATACTGGGACTATCAAAAGTAATATCGAATTGCCCAATCACTGGATCGAACCATTTTTGTAATTCTTTCTGCTCTATTTCTGATAAAGTAACGACTTCTCCGAAATATGCTTGGAGACTAAAGACTACATTTAAATATGTCCAACCAACTTGGTTAGCTCCTACAACCCAAAAGCGATTCTGAGGATTTTGACATAATAATGATTGCAAATATTCAATTCCAGCTAAACCTTCTAGCGAACGCAGAAAACACCAACTCAAATTGGGGATAATAATTACTTCTGGCTGCTGCTTGGTTGAATTATTGCTTGTGGATAGGGATTCTAAATAATGTTCTAATTTAGTTTTAATACTTGCGATCGCAGTTGGTCGAGAAGTCAAAGGTAAAATCCTAATCGATACTTTTTTTTGCTCTGCCCATTCTTCTAGAGCCTCAGAGAGAATTGATGATACAGCAGTTACAGGACTACTTAAAATCAAGACGGAATTGTTAGCCTGATTTGGAGCTTTTTGCCAGCTCTCGAATTTTTCATCTACGCTAGAGATAATTGCCTGCTGCTCTGCCTGATTAATTGGTAAATTCTCTACCGCATCAACTAATTGTTGGTACATTTCTGGTGATAACTCATCCAATAATTTCTCTGATTCTGAGGTTTTTAGGGAGTCGGTAATATTTTCAGCAAATAGAGAATTAAGACCAGGAAGATTGTTAACCAACCAGCTTTTTAGTTTTCCTAACATTAGATACTATGTATTTTTAATGACTGCGATCAGCCAACGGCTGGCGCCGCGCGATTGCAATCATTGTTAAAGGATTAAGGATATACAAGAGAATTGCTAGCAATGAATTTTAGTTAAAATACCTCTTGACTAAGATTTTACCCAAAAAGCGCGATCACTAAATATTTTGAATATTGCGACTAGCCAAAGGCTGGCGCTGCGTGACCCGCGTAGCGGATCTCTTCGAGATCGCAAAAAAGATGTCAACGCTCTAGGCTACATTGCTATTTTGCTCGAATATCTCATCAATTAACCAGCTAGTAGTTGCTTTAAAGTTATCCAATGGTCAATGTTTAATATTAGGGCGTGTCAGCCAAGGTTTGTTCCGCATTATCTAAATTTAAACGACGATCATCCCTAGCTTCTAGCTTGGCTTTTAATCCTAATTCTTCATCATCAGCTATTTCTAAGCCGGCTTGATTTCCTAATTTATCTACATCGTTAGTCTCAGCAAAAGGTTCTGTGTTTGCAAATTTTTCTTCGCCTGTATTCATGGTACAAAAAATGTATTTTCTAGTTGTTAATAATTTATGATCTAACCGAAGACCAATCAGGTTTATACTGCCAAATTTGAATGTGATATTGCTTCTTGTTGAAGTAATTTTAGGGCTTTATTTTTAATCTGTCTGACCCTTTCACGACTAATTCCACATTGACTTCCTATTTGTTCATAGGTCATGGTCTTCCCATTATTTAATCCAAAGCGTAGAGTAATTACTTTTTGTTGCTTGGGAGATAAAGTATGTAGTAAATTGCGAACTTGGGAATTAAGTTCTTCTTTAGCAATAAAATCTGTAGGAGAAGCCGAATCATCCGCTAAGATTTGACCCAATTCTGTCTGATTTTCGTCAATAGTTCGATTAAGACTTGTTAGATCAGTTATTCTAGCTACTTGTAGCAAATAATTTAATCTTTTGACTTTGATATCCAGTTCATGAGCAATTTCTTTGTCAGTAGGCTTGCGGCCTAGACTCAGGGATAACTGGCGGGCGACTTTTTTGACTTTATTAATATCTTGAGTGATATGTAATGGCAGGCGAATAATTCGTGCTTGATTCGCGATCGCTCTAGTCATTGCTTGTCTAATCCACCAATAGCTATAAGTAGAGAATTTATACCCTTTACTAGGATCGAATTTTTCTGCCCCTCTCATTAGGCCAATGCTACCTTCTTGGATCAAATCGAGTAAAGTCAAGCCTCGATTTTGATATTTTTTAGCAATAGAAACTACTAGACGTAAATTGGCTTGCACCATTTTTCGCTTAGCTCTTTGTCCGTTTTGTACTATTTTTTTCTCTTCTAAGACCAAATCTTTTTTATCTAACAAAGGAAGCATCGCTTGAATTTGATTAGCTAATATTACTTCTTCCTCTCCAGTTAATAATGGTATTCGGCCAATTGCTTTTAAATAACTTTTAACACTATTATCAGAATTATTCACTATAACTACTTTCCTTATTTTTTATGCATTACTCATTAAGATTTAGGTTTAAAATGTTACTCTCCCGCAGACCAAGGTTTGAGGAAGTCTGGGTAAAGAGTTAAACCACCATCGACAAATAAAGTTTGACCAGTTATATATGCCGCATCATCTGAAGCTAAAAAAGCAGTGATTGTTGCCATTTCTTCAGGAGTTCCCGCTCTTCCCATTGGAATATGACTTTCGACCTCTTTTCTTTTCTGCGGATCGTCTGTCCAACTATTGATCGGGGTAGCAGTCGCTCCAGGGGCGATCGCGTTTACTCGAATCTTGTGGGGTGCATATTCTAAAGCCAGGGTTTTAGTCATATTTTCCATACCGCCTTTACTAATCGAATAGCTAACATATTGTGGACGGGGAATAATTTCGTGGACACTGGAAACGTTAATCACAATTCCGCTATTACCTCTGTCTAAAAAATGTTTAATGGCTTCTCTAGCACAAAGATAAGCACCTCTTAGGTTTACTTGGATTACCTGATCAAAATCTGATGTTTCTAATTCGTGGGAAGAAGCCGCAGTTTGGATGCCTGCATTATTAATTAAAATATCCAGACTACCAAGTTTAGCTATAGTTTCTTGGCACATCCGAATAATATCGGCTTCTTCGGAGACATCCCCTTCTACAGATACTTCTTTCCCGCCACAGCCTCTTACTTGATCGCACATTTGCTCGATTAATTCTTTAGTATCATCAAGTTTGTCGGGGTCGTTACGATAATTGAGAGCGAGGTTAGCTCCTTCGGTGGCAAAGTGAGCTGCGATCGCCTGTCCGATTCCTGAAGTTGCTCCTGTAATCAGGACATTTTTCCCTTTTAAGCCTTTCATTACTAACTATTTATCTGGAGGAATTACTTGTCTCCTACATGTTTAGCAATTTTTCTCCACTATAAACATCTGTCTCAGGCTATAAAACATCTGATATTTTTAATATTTTTAGCTAATACGATCTCGAACAGATCCACTTTGTATGTCTTTTAGCGGATTCACTGAAAGCTGAATCAAGATATGTTTAATAGAAATATAGACATTTAATTTTAATTGGATAGGTCAATTATTAAAGCCAAGGTCAGGATAAATTGTACGAAAAAAACTATAGTTTATGAATAATTTTGTCCAAGAAGAATATTATCAACTACCAGACTATAAAAGAACTCTTCATCAATGGTTAGCCAAAGGTAGATGTTGGCACATCGAGTATCAAGGCTATCTTTCTAATCATCTTACGCATAATTGGGTAGTGATGGGAGGAGTGAATGCTTCAGAAGAATGCATGCAGCAGTGGCAAGATCTCTATACAAATATACGAGCAAAAGATCCATCAAAAGAACCAGAAGATTTAGAGCCTCCAAGAAAATTCCCTGTCGACTATACGACAATTACGGAAGCCAATTGGCGGAATAATATTCAGACTACTCGTATTGCTTTTCCTGCTTACAGAGATTTTTTTGATGCACGTCTGCAAAAATTGGGACTATCAACAACTCTACGTCAATATTTACCACAACTTTTACCTGGTTTGGTTGGGGCTGCTTTTCATGCGGTAATTCATACGGGATGGGCAACTGATGTCGAAAGTATCGATATGGCAGGAGAAGGTCTAGCTTATATGGCAACTGCTTTTCAGCCTTTGGCAACCGGCAATCGGTTTCAACCGCCTCAACCTCTTTGGTCAACCAGCGGGAGAAATATTATTGAAGCGAGTTTAGAATTTTTGAACCGTGATGATATCGAAACAATGATTCAGATTTCCCAGGAGGTAAGTGAGACAGAAGATTATGTAAGACTTAACAAAGGCGATTTTCAACAACGAATGATTACCTTTGATGATCCTCGTTTGCCTTTAGGAGCTAAACTGAATCAAACAGGTTCGCTGTATATGCCTGATACTTCTCAACCATTAACCGAAATTGTCGAACAGGCAACAGCTTTGATTGCGGCAGCTTTGCATGGTTCTGATAATGATTTTTTTGTTTTACATGGGTTAACAAGTTTACACGGTCTATTGTCTTTGCTGCCTCATATTGAGCCTGTATCCCGACGAGAGGCATTGGTTTATTGGTGGAGAGGAGTGATGGCCACGATGGTAGTTCAAGATCTACCTGGCTTAGAAAAAACAGTAAAACTTTTGCAGGAATGGCAAACAAAACGTGACCAAGAAAATCAAAATGCTTATACTCTTACGAAAGAAGAAGATGATTGGTGGCGAGATTTAATTAAATCTACTTTGTGTAGTCGCAACGAACATGTATCGAAAGCTACTTATGCATTATGGCGCTGGAGTGCCTGGAATGCTTTTCCTGAAGTAACGGTAAAAATGTTTAAAGCTACCGCTGTTAATGTTGTTAAACCAAATCCCGCAGAGCAGATTGACGGCGATCTTTGGTTTGTTAAATCTTTTTCCGATGTCTCATCAAATTCAAAAGTTGGTTTTACTAATAGGATTTGGTATTAAATATAAAAAAAGGGAGTAAAAATCCTCCCCGAAAACTATAAAATATTTTTATTTTTTCTTACAACTAACTTTTCAAACTTAGTTCTGGAGAGCCATAAGGTTCAAATTGTGATTTTTTCGCACCACATTTAGGACAAGACCAATCATCAGGAATTGCTTCAAAGGGAGTTCCTGGTTCTATCCCTGAGTCGGGATCTCCTTTAGCTGGATCATAAATATAATTACAGACATTACAGATATACTTTTGCATTTCCATTTCCTCATCGAATTTCACTAAATTAATAGTAATTAATTAATCATTCTGAAGCATCTTTCTCTAGATATAATATGAGAAAAAATTTGCTAACTGCTAACTGCTAACTGATGACTGATTTACTGATACTTGCTTCTTTGCATAATCAATTTAGCTACTAATCCAGTCCAACCTGTCTGATGAGAGGCTCCCAAGCCAGCTCCATTATCACCATGAAAATATTCATTAAATAATAATAAATCTTGCCAATTTTCATCGGTTTGAAATTTATCAAAATCGCCATAAACTGCTCTTGTTCCATCCTCCTGCGGCAGAAAAATACTAATCAAACGTCGCTCTAATTCCGATGCCACCTCCCAAAGAGTCATCATATTCCCAGAACCAGTAGGGCATTCGATCTTAAAATCACTCTCGTAATAATAATCAAACTTCTGTAAAGATTCGATCAAAAGATAGTTGATCGGAAACCAGATTGGGCCGCGCCAGTTGGAATTACCACCAAACATTTTTGTGGGAGATTCGGCAGGTTCGTAGACTACTTCATGGGTTTCATCTTCAGTTTCAAAAGTATAGGGATGTTCTTTGTGATATTTGGAAACAGAACGAATACCATAATCGCTGAGAAATTCTGTCTCATCAAGCATTTTTTCCAACAGTAAACGTAAGCGATCTTCGTTAACTACTGCGAGTAGACGACGAGAATTATTGTCGCATCCTTTCATGCAGGCAATATTCTGACTCAGTTGAGGCCGTTCATTAATGAACCATTCGACTCGTTTTTTGAATCCTGGCAATTTATCTAGAGTTTCCTGTTCAATAGTCGTCACCGCAAACAAAGGAATTAAACCAACTAGCGATCGCAGTTTTAAATCTATATTTGTACCATCAGGTAAATGTAAAACATCATAATAAAAGCCATCTTCTTCATTCCAAAGATTTGTACCTTCTGTTCCCATATGGTTCATCGCATCAACTATATAAAGAAAATGCTCAAAGAATTTAGTCGCAATATCTTCATAGACATCATTTTCTTGGGCTAATTCTAGGGCGATCGTCAATAAATCTAAGCAGTACATTGCCATCCAACTAGTACCATCAGATTGAGATAATTTACCGCCTGTTGGTAATTCCCCACCACGATTAAATACACCAATATTATCTAAACCAAGAAAACCTCCTTGGAAAACATTATTATTATCATCATCATGTTGATTTACCCACCAGGTAAAATTCAGTAATAATTTTTGAAATACTTTTTCTAAAAATTTTTTATCGGAACGCCCATAAATTTTTTGCTCGATAGTATAAACTCGCCAAGCGGCCCAAGCATGAACTGGAGGATTAACACCATCAAAATCCCATTCATAGGCTGGCATCTGTCCGTTAGGATGCATATACCATTCACGAGTCAGTCGATCTAGTTGTTTTTTGGCAAAGTCGGGATCAATAACAGCAAAAGGAATCATGTGAAAGGCTAAATCCCAAGCTGCAAAATAGGGATATTCCCATTTATCGGGCATAGAAATCACATCATCGGTATGCAGATGTATCCAATCGCTATTTTTTCCTTCTTTCCTAGATTCTGGTGGTTTAGGAAAAGCTGGGTCTCCCTTTAACCAAGTATCAATTACGTAATGATAATATTGTTTATTCCAGAGCATTCCCGCAAATGCTTGACGTTCAATATTTTGTGCCGCCAAACTTTTTTTGTAGGGTGAAACCCGTCGATAAAATTCATCGGCTTCTTGTTGACGGATCTGAAAAACGTCATTGTAGGGTTGCCCAAAAGGAGGATCCAGGTCAGGGCGATCGCAGAGTCTTAATTGAATAGCAGTAGTATCATGCCCAGCTATTTCTAGGCTGTAGTAAGCAGCAAATTTTGTGCCTATCTGGTTAGGATTAACTGCATTTTGCTCACCTTCTACGAGATATTGATTAAAAGCATCCTTTACATAGGGTGATTGATTTTCTTGAGAGGATAATTTTTGGTAATTGGTATTATTCTCTGTAAATAATAAGTTCGGTTGTTGAGCACAATACAACCATCTTGTTCCGAGATCGGGGTGTTGAGCTTCAATAACACTATATTCTTCTGTTTGCTCATAGATTTTTAACTTTGGCTTGGCAACATCATAGCCCCACGACCAAATATTACGAAACCAAAGAGTGGGTAATAAATGAATCGTCGCTGTTTCTGGGCTATGGTTGGTGATTTGAATGAATATTAAAATATCTTCGGCATCGGCTTTCGCATATTCAATAGTGACATCGAAATAGCGATCGTCGTCAAAAATACCAGTTTCTAGTAATTCAAATTCTTTATTTTCTAAGCCTCGCTGCTGATTTTCTTGTTTTAACTTTTGATAGGGAAAAGCTTGCTGAGGATATTTATAGAGAAACTTCATATAGGAATGGGTCGGAGTATTATCAAGATGGAAATAATATTCTTTGACATCTTCTCCATGATTACCCTGACTATTGGTTAAGCCATACAATCTTTCTTTTAAAAAGGGGTCTTTGCCATTCCATAAAGCTAGAGAAAAACATAATCTTTGGTGATTGTCTGAAATTCCTGCGATCCCATCTTCTCCCCAACGATATGCTCGATAATGAGACTGTTCAAAACTAAAATAATCCCAAGCTGAACCATCGGCACTATAGTCTTCCCTAACAGTTCCCCATTGACGATTACTTAAATAACACCCCCATCTTCGCCAATAGGCTTGACGTTCTCTATTTTCTTTTAGTCTAATTTCTTCTTGATTTAGCTTCTGAGGTTCTGGCATATTTTTTAACTTGATGCGATTTAATTTTGATTTTTAATATATTAATGTATTGCGATATACTTTTTCTTTGCTTTCTGACTTTAAATCTTTAATTCCTTGATGTACAAAGTAATTTAGAAAAGTTCTAATACTTGCGATCACAGCGCGAGTAAACCAACAGATTGCTAACCAGGAGTAACTGCTTTAAAAACTGAGAAAGCAATAATAAAAATGGCTATACCTTTAATGATTAGTTTAAGAAAAATTGCTAGGTGATGTCGGTCAATTTCTGTTACTTCTAGTAGTTTTTTCGTTAAAATCAAGATATAGCCAAGAAATCAAATGTTAAATAATAGTGGTGGTAAATAGCAGCGCAATATCAATTTAGTTAAAGAGGTTTTTTACTGAATTGATAAAGCCTTCAGAAGCATCCTCTGCATTATCTGCGGCATTATCTAATTCATTTTTGACAGTACCGATATCTTGTTTAGCTTTTCCTTTGGCTTGTTTTAAGGCACCTTTAGCTTGTCCCGTTACTTTACCAAGATTGCGTTGTACTGTACCGATATCTTCCTGTACTTTGCCCTCAATCTGATCGCTGACTCCCTCGATGGCGAATATTAGCGATGGATTTTCTAATGTCGCAGCATTAGCATCGATATTGAAATTAAGAAATAAATTTGCCCAGGCTAGCATAGCAAAAGCGATCGCGATCGCTAAAATAGCTAATTTCCCTAAATAAATTTTTCTCAGATTAGAAACTGTAGTGATTGTTGAAAACATAACTCATATTTGTTTTTGGTTTATAGATCGCATCATATTTAATATTTCTGTTTTTAGTATCTCTCTGGGGTTATATCATGCATAAGCGAATCATTGGTAAAATTTTTAAGTAAGAGAAAATGCCTCAGCTTTTTCTAACCAGAGAAAGACTGATAAATCTATATAATTCGACATAGTTTTCTTTAACAATTTTCTTCGAGCTTAACCTCTCTAGCCTAATGATTAAAAACCAATACACAATTCTCATAATTGATGACTCGGCAGAAGATCGAGCAGCTTACCGTCGTTATTTAACTAAACAAGTTGGAATTACCTATCAAATAATTGAGGCAGAATCTGGAGAAGAAGGCTTAGAAAAATTAGTAATATTTCAGCCAGATTTGATTTTACTGGATTATCTACTGCCAGATTTTACTGGTTTGGAATTGATCGAAGAGTTGCAAAGACAAATCAAATCGATACCTCCTATCATTATGCTGACGGGACAAGGCAACGAGGCGATCGCCGTTGAAGCGATGAAAAGCGGGGTCAAAGATTATTTAATCAAGGGAAAATTCACCCCAGAAACCTTAATTACTTCGGTGAAGAATATCTTGCAACAGGAGTATCTGCACTCTTTGATCAATAAAAGCACACGACAAAATAAGTTAATTGCGGAGATGGCGCTACGAATTCGTCAATCTTTAAATCTATCAGATGTTCTTAATGCTGCTGTTGGAGAGGTACAACTGCTACTTGATTGCGATCGCGTTGTTATTAGTCAGTTTACCCCAGAGATGAACTGTAATATAGTCGCTGAGTCGGTAAAACCTGGCTGGAAAAAGTCTTTAGGTGCAAAAATCGTTGATACTTGTTTTCGAGATCTCGGTACTGCTAAGTACCAACGTGGGGAAATCCTCACAATTGAGAATGTCTATGAAAGTAAACTTTCAGAATGTCATCTTGAACTACTAGAGAAGTTTCAAGTTAAAGCTAATATCGTGGTTCCGATTTTACTTGCCCCCTCATCAGTAAAATCTCATTCCTCCAATCTTTGGGGTTTGTTAATTGCTCATCAGTGCGATAGTACTCGTCGGTGGCAAAAAGACGAAGTAGAGTTGTTAGATAAATTAGCCGTACAATTAGCGATCGCAATTAACCAGGGTGAATTACTGAAAAATTTAAAAACAGAATTAGACCAGAGAATGAAGACAGAAAAGTCGTTACAGGAAAGAGCTCAAGAATTAGAATGTCTTAATAAGGAATATCTTAAAACCACCGCCCTACTCAAAAAACGCAACCAAGAATTAGACCGCTTTGCCTATGTGACTTCCCATGATCTTAAAGCACCCTTAAGGGCGATCGCAAATTTGGCGACTTGGCTAGGAGAAGATTTAGACGGACAAATACCCGAAGAAAATCAACAGCAACTCAAGTTAATGCGGTCTCGTGTTGAGCGTATGGATGGCTTAATTCAGGGTTTATTAGAATATTCCCGTGTCGGACGGCAAAAAATGTCAGTAGCAACAATTGATGTTGGGAATTTAGTTAAAGAGGCGATCGATTCTCTTTCCCCGCCTTCAGAATTTAAAATTGTTGTTGCATCTGATATGCCTACTATGAAAACTGAGAAATTATTACTAAATCAGATTTTTACCAATTTAATTAGTAATGCCATTAAATATCACCCTCATAATTCAGGCCATATTACGATATCCGTGACAGAACAAGATGATTTTTATGAGTTTGCCGTTGCTGATGATGGACTCGGAATCGATCCTAAATATCACGATCGCATTTTTGGTATTTTTCAAACTCTACAAGCAAGAGATGCGATCGAAAGTACAGGAATTGGTTTATCAATTGTAAAAAAAATTGTCGAAGATCGCGATGGGAAAATCAGAATAGAATCTCAACTCGGCGAAGGAGCTACTTTTTACTTTACCTGGAAAAAATAAAACAGCAATGTGTTATAGCTGACTAGTAATTTTATTATTAACTAATATAATAAAGTAAGAATAAACAAAATTATTTATCTTCAAAGTTAATAGATTTTATATTTAATAAACACCAAAATAGCTATATATCCTTGGTCGCATTAGAGGCAAAATCTAATATATTTCGCAGGTTAGACGAAATAAAACTATATGGCAAGTAACCTAGAAATAATAAATCAATAACGAGAGGAATAATTATTATGGCTTTAGTAAAAATTGCCGATTTATACCCTAACTATCAAGAAAGTGTCTTTGATGGTTATGACATTAAGAACTTTTCTGTTTACGACCAAACAGAAGAAAAGATTGGCTCGGTTTATGACCTTATCGTTGATGAGTCAGGTAAATTTCGCTATCTAGTTATTGACACTGGGTTTTGGATTTTTGGCAAAAAAGTTTTGGTGCCAGTCGGTAGAGTCAATGTTGATTACGACAAAAAACGAGTATATGCTCAAGGATTTACCAAAAAGCAAGCCGAAGATCTTCCTGAATACAGTGACGAGATGACTATTGACTATGACTATGAAGAAAAAGTCAGGATGATTTATCGAGGAGTAGAATATGATAATAACGACACCGTATATCTGCAAGAATCTGGAGAATACGATAGCGGTGCGTACAACCAGCAAAGCAATGTCTATGATTACGATCGCGAACCAAATCTGTATGCTCATCAGGAGACAGATAACGGTCAAAGTCTTAAGCTCTATGAAGAACGTTTAGTAGCTAACAAAGAGCGTTTTCTAGCGGGCACAGTGAGTATCGGCAAAAAAGTTGCAACAGAAACAGCCTCCGTATCTGTACCAGTAGAAAAAGAAAGAGTTGTTATCGAGCGTAACGCCCCGACCAATACTAAAGCCGTAACTCCCGAGAAGACTGCCTTTAGTGGAGGAGAAGTAGCTCGAGTAGAAGTTTTTGAAGAATCAGCCAATATTGAGAAGCAAGCTTTTGTTCGAGAAGAAGTAAGCGTGCAGAAAAATGTCGAAAGAGATGTTGTATCGGCAAGAGAGACAATTCGCCATGAAGAACTAGATATCGAAACTGATGAAGAAGCAGTAATTAAATAAGAGGCTCTAATTCATCATTTTTCATTTAGTAGTCAATTAACTTGAGTAGGGTGACTTTCAATACCCTACCTACAAGTCCATATAGTTAGTCTTTATTCAGAAAAAAATTTAGTATTTTATTTCTTTAGATAGATTAACTTTTCAAAGGATTTTTTTCCTTCTCTACTTTTGTTCAGAAAATATTGTTTTAGTAAAAAATTAAGATGAGCAATCATAAAACCTTTGAACTAGATGGTACCCGCCCGATAGAGAGTGGCGAAATAGAAGTTGTAGATACTTTTGAAGAAGATGGCACTCGTCCGATTGCGGAAAGTCCAGACTTTTTAGTAAGAGAAAATAAAAACTTCAACAGCGAAAAACGTCCTGTAAGTCTTGGTGGCTTAAATGCAAATAGGGTAATCAAAGTAGATGGCAAACGCCCTGTGGACAAGAGCGATGTGGATGTTGTTGATACTTTTGAAGAGGATGGTAAACGTCCAATTATGTCTAATAAATACCAGGTCGTAGATACTCTAAGTATTGACGGTGAACGGCCTATTACTTCTAATTAAATACTAAAGTTATTATTAAAAAGCCATGGAAAAATTTGCAAGATTTGGTTATGCTGCCAAAGGTTTTGTTTACGGTGCGATCGGTATTTTGGCATTATTAGCAGCATTTAGTGTTGGTGGCAAAACCACAGATACAACAGGAGCATTACATGCGATCGCTGCGCAACCTTTTGGGCAGATACTACTAGCTTTAATTGCTCTGGGTCTAGTAGGATATGTTATCTGGCGGTTTATTCAAGCTGTCAATGACCCTAGAGATAAAGGTACTGATGCCAAAGGAATATTAACTCGCCTAGGTTATATTTTTAGTGGCATTGCCTATGCTGGCGTAGCAACTAATGCAGCTTTACTGGCGATTGGTGTTAGTAATAGTAGTAGCGGTGGCAGCTCTAAACAAGATTGGACAGCGATGGTAATGCAGCAGCCTTTTGGTAGATGGTTGGTGGGAATAGCTGGTGCAGTCACTATTGGTATTGGTTTTTGGCGACTTTATCAAGCTTATAAAATCAAATTCCGTAAAAAGCTTAATCTTAACGAACTAAGCTCACAGCAAAAAGACTGGCTAGTGAACATTAGTCGATTTGGGGTTGCTGCTAGAGGTGTTGTTTTTGTCATGATTGGCTTTTTTGTTTTGCAAGCTGCTCATCAATATGACCCTGAAAAAGTCAAAGGATTGGATGGAGCGTTGTTAACTTTAGCCCAACAACCTTTTGGCAAAATATTATTAACTTTGATGGCATTGGGATTAGTTTCCTATGCAGTCTATTTACTACTACAAGCTCGATATCGTCAGATTAAAACAAACTAATTTATATTTTATTGGGAAATACGCTGCTTTTGATGTGATTCTCAGTGTTATTTTCGTTTCTACTCTCAGTCGAGCTATTAATGGCAGTTCGGCATTTTTTTGCTACCATTTTTGCAGGATTTGTATTGGTTGGGATGCACTGGCTGTTTGGCGCGATCGCTTTTCACTTGAATAAGTTTGAAAATAAGAGATTAAAGGGCGATACCTCCTACCCATTGCATTAGCGATCGCCATCATTGGATAGTATGGGGCAAATTGCTGTAGTCAAATGCCATAGACAGTCCCGTACTAGTAAAGCTAGCAAAAGCTTCAAAAATATAGTTTAAAGGTTGTCGAAAAGGCAAAATAGTTGTAGAAGTAACTTATCCATCTTCCGTTAGACGTTTTCGCTTTACCTATCCCACTATTATCAACAAAAGTAGTAGATAAAGTGATCGCTCTTAATGGAGAAACAAAATTACCGTGGCAGATAATCAAAAAAAAGTTTCAATGGGTCAGACACCCCTTACTAATGCTGCTGGTATCCCCGTACCAAGCAATACTGTCTCCAAGTCTGTAGGGAAACAAGGCCCTTTGCTACTAGAAGACTATACACTTCTAGAAAAAATGGCGCATTTTAACCGTGAACGCATCCCAGAACGGGTAGTTCATGCAGTAGGTTCTGGTGCTTATGGAACATTTACCGTTACCGATGATATTACCAAATACACCAAAGCCAAACTATTTTCTGAACTTGGTAAAAAGACAGAAATTTTTGCTCGTTTTTCTACAGTCGCTAAATCAAAAGGTGGCTCGGATATTTATCGTGATTTACGCGGTTTCGCTCTCAAGTTTTACACCGAAGATGGTAACTGGGACATGGTGGGAAATAATACGCCCATCTTTTTTATGCGCGATCCGATTAAGTTTATGGACTTTATCCGTTCCCAAAAAGAACATCCCAAAGAACATTGGCGACATGATCAAATGTGGTGGGATTTTTGGTCCTTAACCCCTGAAACTATTCATCAAGTATTGTGGTTAATGGGCGATCGCGGTGCACCTATGGGATGGAGACATCTGAATGGTTACGGTAGCCATACTTTTAGTCTAATTAATCAGGAAGACAAACGGATTTGGGTCAAATTTCACTTCAAAACGGATCAGGGTAATAAATTTTTTACTGACGAACAATGGCGTAAAATGCAGGGCATCGAACCCCGTTGGGCGACTAAGGATTTATACAATGCCATCGAAGAGGGGAACTATCCTAGTTGGACAATGTATATCCAAACCATGACCGACGAACAAGCACAGAATTTTCCTTGGAATCCTTTTGACCTGACTAAAATATGGCCTCATGGCGATTATCCTTTGCAAAAAGTAGGGAAACTAGAACTTAATCGTAATCCTGAAAACTACTTTGCCGAAGTAGAACAGGCCGCATTTTCTCCTGGTAATGTGGTTCCAGGAATATCTTGGTCGCCAGATCGGATGTTACAAGCACGGATTATGTCTTATGCTGATGCTCATCGCTATCGTTTGGGTGTTAATTACGATACTGTCCCCGTTAATAAACCCCAGGCTACCGAAGCAAATACACCTTACCGTGACGGTTTAATGCGTCATGACGATAATAATGGTTCGCGCATTAATTACAATCCCTCTCACGAAGGCTATCCCCAAGCAGATAAAAGAGCCGAAGCCCCACCTTATAATGTTTCTGGGATGGCAGCTCGTATCGAACTGGATGAAGAAGACCATTACGATCAAGCAAAAATGTACTACGAGATGCTCGACGATGGGGAAAAAGAACGTCTGTACAATAATATTGCTGGTAGTCTCGGTAAATGTAGCGAAGAAATTATTGCCGACCAGATGCAATTATTCCGCAATGTTTCAGCAGAATTAGCTAACAAGATACAAGAAGCAATATCTCAAACAGAGCCACCCAAACCCGAACCTAAACCTGCAACTGTTTAAATCATAGGACATTAAACATTTAAAAATAAATAAAGCGATCGCTATAGAAGATGGAATCGGCTTAAGAGCGATCGCTTTTAAGCTGATTCAAAATTAATAGTTATAGGTTATTCTCTGCTTTCTTCTCCAAACAAGAAGATTTGAATTATGGAAGAAATAAACCAATAAATACCAGCAATTAACATAATTAAAAGTAAGGGAGCAAAACCCGCAAAAGGAGCGAGAACTAGTATTAATAAAAGGCTGAGTAAAATTAATCTGTACCAAATAGTATTCATTTATTTTATTCTTTGTAAGCTATTTTTTTATAAAATATTACTTTTTCTTGTTTGATAAACCTATCTTATGAAAGATTTTTTTGGTAAAGTAAGTGTAATTCTAAGAAAGCATAAATCGAGTAAATATTAAAAGCAAAATAATTATATTTTTATACTCGCTCAACCCAACTGCACAAAAGATATTTTCTATTTAATTACCTCAACCTATTGATAATGTATTGGCTACAAAATAATAATAGCAACAGTTTAACGATTGTTGATTTTGATTTAGAATTAAACTACGTAACTAATTTAGATCGCGATTTGGCAGAAATTATCAGAAGATATGGTAAATATTTTTTAGCACATAAATCTGTAGCCAAAACTTGTGCTGAAATTGCTAAGTTCAGTCCTAGAGATGCCGCAAAGTATCGCGAATTTATTGATTTTTGGCAACGCCTGACTCAAGGTATTATCCCTATTTTTAACGCCCCACCCAAGTCAATCTTAGATATTGCTGGCAATTACGGCATACAAAACATTACTGATTTGCTTTCTACTGTGGGCGGAGTCGATAAAACTCTTGATTTAATTCGCACCATGTTGACTTCTTCTCAAGATAGTTTGCAATATTGGTTTGACTCGGAATTTCTCAAAGCACCTTTAGCCAGGTTAGCAGCCGAATTTGGTGCTCCTCCTTCTCAAAAAACCATTGGGATTGGTTCGATGATGATGTCGATGCGTCATAGCCCAGGTATGGCAAGACCTCGTGGCGGTACAGGGGCCTTAACTCAGGCTTTAGTCAAATTGGTTAAGTCTCTTGGGGGGAAAGTAATTTGCGATCGCACGGTAGAGTCAGTTTTAATTAGCCATTAGGGCAAAGCAGAAGGAGTCAGAACTGATAACGGCGAAGAATATCGTGCGAAAACTGCAGTTATCTCTAATATTGATGCTCGTCGTCTATTTTTAAATTTAATTCCCGAAGGAACTGCACCCAATTTACGAGAAAGATTAGATCGGCGCATCGTTAATAATAACGAAACTATTCTCAAAATCGATTGTGCTCTTACTGAAGCACCACATTTTACGGCTTATAACCATAGAGAAGAGTTTAATGTAGGTTCTATTTTGATAGCCGACTCGGTACATCATGTAGAACAAGCTCATGCTTTACCTGCAATGGGTATCATCCCCGATGAGAATCCTTCTATGTATCTTGATGTCCCCACAATACTCGATCCTTCTCTTGCTCCAAAAGACAAGCATATTCTTTGGATCGAATTTTTTGCCCCCTACCAAATACATGGTAAAGAAGGAACTGGCTTAAATGGTACTGGTTGGACAGATGAGTTAAAAAACCGGGTAGCTGACAAGGTAATTAATAAGCTAAATGACTATGCACCTAATGTCAAAGATTCAATTATTGCCCGTCGTGTAGAAAGTCCAGCCGAATTAGGAGCGCGTTTAGGAGCCTACAAGGGTAATTATTATCACATCGATATGACTTTAGACCAGATGCTCTTTTTCCGTCCTCTACCCGAGATAGCCAATTACACTACTCCTGTTGCTGGACTATATCTTACTGGAGCGGGAACTCATCCAGGAGGTTCGATCTCGGGAATGCCAGGACGCAATTGCGCTCGTGTATTTTTACAACAACAAAAGCCAATTGAAACGGCGATTGAAGATGCTAAAGAAACCATTGAATCGACAATAAGATCAATTTTTAAACAAATAAATAATGGAGTTTTATGATGAATAAATGTCTTTGCTGTCGCGATCGCTTATTAAAACACTTTTCTCAAAACAGAATATATTGGTTCTGTCCTACTTGTTACCAACAAATGCCTAATACTAAAAAAAACGCTTTTTGCCCTCAGCATAAATCAAAGCTAGGGTTGAAATAATTTGACTAACCTAATTATGAATCAAGCAAACTGGATTGATATTTCCTTAACTATACACCCAGAAATGCCTTATTGGCCCAACAATCCTCCTGTTACGATTGAACCCAGCCAGTGTTTGGCACATGGAGATGTCTGCAATGTTTCTAAACTTACTATTGGTACCCATACGGGAACTCATGTAGACGGGATAAATCATTTTATTAAAGGCGGCATGGGTGTTGATAAAATGCCCTTAGATGCAACTATTGGCAAAGCTAGAGTAATTGAGATTAAAGATCCCAAACAAATTAGGGTCGCTGAAATCGAATCCCATGATATTCAAGCAGGAGAAAGAATTTTATTTAAAACCAAAAATAGCACTTATGCCCTCAATTCTCCCGATTTTGTTGAGGATTTCGTGTATATATCTACAGAAGCAGCCTATTATTTGGCCGAAAAAAAAGTTCGCACAGTTGGAGTAGATTATCTTTCCGTTGGCGGTTATCAAGGAAATGTGATAGAAGTCCATCAAGCCTTATTAGGTTCTGGTATTTGGGCAATTGAAGGCTTAAATCTATCTCAAGTCAAACCAGGAGAATATGAGTTGATTTGTCTACCAATTAAATTAAAAAATGGTGATGGTGGTTTGGCAAGGGCAATTTTGCGATCTCTTTGAGAAATTGATATTAATCATTTTGATTCAGCAACGCCAGATCCTTTTTGATTACTTGAAGAATTATTGCTTCTTCTGGATTCAATTGCTCGTTATGTAACGGGATCTTGGTTTTTTGGGAGAATAAATTTAATAAAAGACCATTTTGATACGCCTCGATTATCACTGGATGAATGTAATATTTACGACAGGTTGCAGGGCGATTTCCTAAGCGTTTTGCTGCTTTTTTCACCGCTGTGGCAATATTACTTTGCGCTTGTTGCTCAGAATCAAAATCGCCCAACTTCTGTAATTCCGTAGCTGCTAGCAAAGTACCAGCCCAAGTACGAAAGTCTTTAGCGGTAAATTCTTGTTTCGTAATATCTTGCAGATATTGATTGACATCTTCGGAATTAATAAAATGGCGATCGCCAGAGCAATCATAATATTTAAAAATTTCATAACCAGGGATTTCCTGACAGCGTTTAATAATAGTTGCTAATCGGCGATCACTCAATTCTATTTCGTGGTCAACACCACTTTTCCCCCTAAACTCGAATCTTACTTTACTACCATTGATATCCACATGACGATCTCGCAGAGTCGTTAAGCCAAAAGAATCATTCTTCCTAGCGTAGTGATCGTTACCAACTCTAATCAAAGTAGTTTCTAATAATCGCACTACAGTAGCTAGGACTTTTTCTTTTGGTAAGCCATGTTTGCGAAGATGTCGAGCAGCCGTTTGGCGAATCTGGGGTAAATATGCGCCAAACAACAACATTCGATTAAACTTATGCTGAGAGCGAATCTTACGCCATTGAGGATGATAAAAATATTGTTTACGCCGTTTGCCATCTCTACCAGTTGCCTGTAAATGTCCATTAGCTAGATGACAAATTTTTACCTCGGTTAAGGCTGGCGGTATAGCCAAAGCTTTTATACGGGTTAATGCCGCCTTATCTGTAATGCGATCTCCATTAGCATCTAAATAACTAAAACCTCGTCCTACCTTTTTACGCTTTATTTGCAGAGTATCTGCTCTAACATAGCGTAGACCAGCAATCTGAGCCGATTCTTTGGGCTCTAAATTTAAAAATTCTCTCGTTTGGCGATCAATGATTTTCGCTGCTGCTAACATCTTATTTTCTTACCCAATTTTTCCCTCAATACATACTCATAAACTCTTCTCCAATTGTGGGATGAATACCAAAAGAATTATCCAAATCGTCTTTCGTAATTTCTTGGCGAATTGCCACACCCAAGCATTGAATCATATCAGCAGCATGTTCTCCCACCATATGCGCGCCGACAATTTTTTCTTCTATACCTACAGTAACCAACTTAATAACTATCTGTTCTTGAATAGCATCATCAGCTAAAGAATAAAGCATTGAAGTAGTGCTATTGTAATAGTATTGAACCTGATCGCCATATTTATCTCTAGCGGAAGATTCACTCATGCCGACTGTCGCTGCCTCGGGACGGGAAAATACTGCGGAAGCAACATAATCGTAATCGATAGATTGAGGTTTTTTGCCATAGAGAGTTTCTACTACGGCAAGAGCTTCTGCCTTTGCGATAGGAGTCAGAGGAATACGATCAATACAATCACCTACTGCATATATATGTTGATTTTTAGTGCGATAATATTCATCTACTTTAATTTCTTCTTTATCCCCTGTTTCTACGTCTGCTTTATCTAAATCAAGATTTTTGGTGTTAGGTGCGCGCCCTGTAGCTAATAAAACCTTATCGGCGATGATATTACGATCATTGTCCAAATATAGCTTGAATTTATCTTCTTCTGATTCGATTTTCTCAGCAGTAGTTTCGGCGATAAATTCAATTCCGCGATTAATCAATCCTTGCTGAACTTCTTGGCGTAACGTTTTATCAAATCCCGATAAAATCAACTTGCTAGTATCCATGAATACAACTTCTGCGCCGAAAGCGTTCATAATACTGGCAAACTCCACACCGATATAGCCGCCACCTACGATCGCAATCTTTTCGGGGACACGCTCTAATTGAAACATTTCGCGAGAGGTTATCGCCAAATCACTACCAGGAAAATCTGGTTTAATCGGATGTCCTCCCACAGCAATTAAAATTTTATCAGCAGTAATTTCGCGATCTTTTACTTTGACGCTTTGTTTACCTGTAAATTTGGCTTCGCCATAGATTAAGTCAATCCCTTTTTCGGCAAAGGTTTTTTTAAAAGAATTATTAATATTCTCCAAACGAGTGTGGATCTTTTTCATTAGCAAAGACCAATCAAGCTGGCGGTTACATTCTTGCCAAGCGTAGCTACCTGCTAAAGGTTCTTTGAGGGCGAAATCTGCTGCATAAACCATCAACTTTTTGGGAGTACAACCGCGATTGACACAAGTTCCTCCTACTTTTTCTTTTTCAATAAGAGCAACCTTGGCTCCATAGCTGGCAGCTTTCTTAGCTGCTGCCATACCACCTGTTCCCGCACCTATAATTAAAAAATCGTAGTCCATGGTATTGATTAAACCTCAAATTATTAATTCTTTGCTTCCCTATCTTGTCGTTACGCTCAAGGCGGGAAGTAAACATTATTGAATTTAATGTGACATTTAATCTGATTTTAGACCTCTGTCTTGAGTTGGAAAAAATATGACTTGTTTACTAATCAAGCAAAATATTAGATAGTAATTCAGGTTTGCCCGTGAATGTTACATCAAGATAGAAAATATTTCCCGCAGATATTTCCGAGCGGCGATCTCGAACATCAGTTGTTGCTTTATCTCCTTGGGCAGTAGAAATATAAAGAGTGTCGTAATTTAGCCCCCCGAAAGTAACACAGCTAACTCTCTGTACAGGTAAATCTATTTTCATGACCTCTTCGCCTTCTCGATTGTAGCGAACAACTCGATTTCCGCCCCATCTTGCCGACCAGAGATAACCTTTGGTGTCGATAGTTAACCCATCGGGGACTCCTGACCCTTCAGGAACTGTAATAAAAGGTTTTTGATTACTAAGATTTCCCGTAGCGAGATCGTAGTCAAATTGGTAAATGAGATAGCGATCTGAGTCCGTTATGTACAGATGTTCGAATTCAGCATCAAACCCCATTCCATTAGGAATTAAAAAACCTTCTGCCATTAAATGATAAGAGCCATCGCGATCAATCCGATAAAGATATCCGTCGTTGGTTTCAGTTGCCATAATCCCCGAATAGACTCTACCTTCAGGGTCAGCGATCGTATCATTAAAACGACTCTTTCTCGCCACAGGAATTTCAGCTGTTTGAGTCATATTTGTTAAATAAATATTATGAGGATTTTAGCTTTCGTAATTATTTTTCAGGCGATCGCTTACGCGTAAAGCATTAGCAATGATTGTCAGAGTAGGATTGACTGCTCCCATAGAGGGGAAGAAACTACCATCAACCACATAAAGATTTTCGACATCATGAGTACGGCAATTGAGATCGAGAACAGTAGTCTGAGGATCTAAACCAAACTTACAAGTACCTACCTGATGCCAAACTGCTGAGAGGGGGACTTGTTTAACAATAAAAAAATAAAAGCCAAACTGCTGAGAGGGGGACTTGTTTAACAATAAAAAAATAAAAGCCAATCTGACGTAAATAGCCTTGCCACATATCGACAAAATCTTGATGGGCTTTGAGATTATTGCGGGTAAAATCTACTTTGATTTGTCCATCGTTAGTTAGACTAATGCGGTTGTTAGGGTCGGGTAAGTCTTCACTAGTCAACCACCAATCGACAGCGTATTCCGCCATATATTCTAAAGTCGCTTTAGGTACAGAATTAGCAGAGAAGATAGCTAGTCGATTCCACTGCGATTTTCCTGTCATCTGAATTTGTCCTAGGGGGTAATTATGGTCTTGGCTCCCAAAGTAAAAATCGTTAAAGCCCAAAGTTTTTTGAAATTTGGTGGGGTTAGGTTTATCCGCGATCGCAAACATGGCGGAATGATTGTGTAACATCAAGTTACGTCCTACCATTCCCGAGGAGTTTGCCAATCCATGAGGATGTTGTTCGTTAGCAGATTTTAGTAACAAAGCAGCAGAATTAATCGAACCAGCAGCAAGAATAAAGGTATCGGCAGAAAATTCTACAATATCGCCATCAATCTCCACTACTGCCGCGCTCACTCGTTGACCTGTCTTGTCGGTAATTAGTTTATTAACTTTGGCGTTGATTTTTAACTCCACATTGGCATATTCTAAAGCGCGGTCAATGCAGGCTTTTTGAGCGTCCATCTTAGCGTCAATTTTACAAGGATAGGGATCACAAGTAGCACAGCGAATACAAGGGCTAGTTTCGGGATCTGCCACGTTACGATCGATTGCTAAAGTAAGATGATGCGGATGTAAACCCAATTGCCCTAAATCTTCTGCCACTTCTTGTAGTCTAGGTTCGTGAGGTATCGCAGGAAAAGTATATTCCACAGACATAGGAGGTTCGCTAATATCTTCTCCTTTTTGTCCATGAATTTTAAAAATACTCTCGGCGCGGGTGTAATAAGGTTCAAAGTCTTGATAGCTTAATTCCCAAGCAGGAGAGATTCCTTCTAAATGTTTTACCTCTTGAAAATCTTCTGCTCGCATTCTCTGCAAAGCTGCGCCGTAAACTTTGGTATTTCCTCCTACATTATAAAAAGCCTGGGGTAAAAAACTTTCATCATTTTTATCAAGCCATTTTTCCTGCACTTGATATTTTCTACCCTGAAAGATGGCATCAGGATTCCAATTTTCCTCTTCTTGAGGAATATATCCTCCTCTTTCAAGAATTAAAATCCGTTTTCCCGTAGGTGCTAAGGCGTAAGCAACAGTGCCGCCTCCTGCTCCCGCACCAATGATAATAAGATCGTAGTGGTTCATGGTTGGTTGTTTTTAGTTTTTTGTAATTAACGACTGTTTAGTTTAGTGACTACTATTCCTTTAAGACAATAATTAATTAATCACACCTATTACACCAGCAGTCGCTGAGGCAACGGCAGAAATTAAAGCGGTAAAAAATAGCCACCAGGAGGCTGTAGCAGCTGCTTTACGAGTTTCCTCCATATGTTGAGCAGCATAGAGTTTAGCTTTTTCTAACTGGATTGCTGCTTCATTTTGAATCCGTTCCGCTCTTTGTAAAACGCGATCGCGATTTCGTTCAATTTGACTAATTAGACGCTCGGCATCAGCTTGAGAAATATCATCGCGAGAACTCATAATAGCGATCAAGGTTTGGCGGTCAATCTTCGAGAAACGATCTTTGAGAACCTCAAAACCAGCCTGCGGATCATCAAATAGGGTTTGAAGGTCTCGTTTAATGCCTTCATAGGCGAGTTCGGGTCGCTCTAGACTATTGAGATAGTCTTTGATTTTTTGCAAAATACTATCAAGTAGGGATTGAACTTTTTCCTGTACTATTTGTAATTGGCTCAAGATTTGATCTCTGACTTCGAGGATCTGGTCTACGACTCGGTTCACATCAGCTTCGGAAATATCTTCTCTTTGGCTGAGTAATGCTACTAAAGTAGATCTATCGAATTGCGCTAGCCGCTCTTGAAGATTTTCCGCTCCCGCACGAGGGTCATTGAGTAATAAATTGAGATCTCGCTCGATGCCAGCAGGATTTAATTCTTCTTTATCGGTCGCACGTAAATAATCGGCGATCGCGCTTTGAAAATCTTGTACTTTTTCCTGAGTACGCACCGCCAGGCGACGGGGCGCTTTGGCAATGCTCCGCAAAGTTGACTGAACATTATCAATGATCTGATTAACATCGGTTTCGCTTAAATCTTGGCGTTGAGCTAATAGCTGAACCAGAGTATCGCGATCCATCGCTGCTAAACGCTGACGAATTGCTTGAGAACCCAGTTTCGGATTATCCAGAAGAAGCGTTAAATCTTGTTTAACCTGAGTTCGACAAGATGAAACCAAGACCATACGCGATCGCTAAAAAATAAATTGCGCTCAGCAAAGCTTGGCGCTTTGTGCGTCATGAGATTTAAAATGGATTAGGCTCTATCTTCTAGCTGCTGAATCAGGGTTAAAAAACAGTAGGAGGGAGAGCCGATAAAGCTTTGGGCTCTAGATCAAGAGAAGGTTTCTGCGGGAAATAAGAGTAAGCTACTAATCCAGCCAGAAGATTCACCAGAAAATTCCAGATACTCCTGTGTCTTGAATGCTCTATTTGAGAAATATTTTTGAGTTGGTCATTGACTGTTTCAATTAAAGCTCTCT
>NZ_ALVZ01000129.1 GCF_000332055.1 Xenococcus sp. PCC 7305
GTCGCAAACCTTATAATCCCAACTACGGGACTGAAACATACCAAATATCAAACGCAAATTATCGGCAATGGTGTCGCAAACCTTATAATCCCAACTACGGGACTGAAACGGAGAAAGCGAAGATATCGGCAAGATTACCGTTAATCGAAGTCGCAAACCTTATAATCCCAACTACGGGACTGAAACATTTGCGGTTTGTAGCGGACTTGAATATCAATATCAGCAGTCGCAAACCTTATAATCCCAACTACGGGACTGAAACGTATATGGGTCGCTTAATCCTTCAACATACCACCGAGGTCGCAAACCTTATAATCCCAAGTACGGGACTGAAACTATATTGAGTCCTGGACAATCCTGGACAGGTATTCAGGTCGCAAACCTCATAATCCCAAGTAAGAGACTGAAACAAAGCTGAAATAGGAAATAAAGAACCGCAGTTAATACATTTTGATAAAAGTTGAAGTTTGTGGCGATCTCGAATAAATCTGTTTCCCAGTGCGCATCCTGTTTTATGCTTAATAATATACAGATTCATGTCAATTGTCGCTTACTCCATTGAGAATAGGGAATCGCGATCAGTGCACCCAAAATAACATAGGATATTAGGGTCGGGACAACCTTGACCATCTCTTGTGCATTGCTTAAGTAAGCGATATAAATTGCTAGACCTACATTACGGGCGACACAGGCAATAGCTAGAGCCGAACGCTTGCCAACTTCAGCTTCTCCAAAGATATGCCCAATTGCTAAAGAAAAAATTACCATGAGCACAATTGCTACCAGTGGGAAAGCGCCGATTTGAACCATTAGGCGAAAACTGGGAATTATCAGGAGAATAATCAATAGCAAAAATAAGCTATTAGCTATCATGATAATTGGCTTAGCGATCGCAGACGTAATTTTAGGGCTCAATTTTTGGATTAGCAAGCCAAGAATAACTGGGAAGAATTGGACTCTTGCCACCTGATGAAAAACCTGTGAAATTGTAACGCTCTCTATTTCTAAATCGAACAAGCTATAAAAAATTCCCAAGGTAAACGGGATAATCAATACAGCTAGCAAGGCCAGGGTTAACTGAAGAGTAACAGAATAGGGAAAATTTCCTCCCGCCATTTGAGAACGTTTGGTCGTCAGAGGAGCACCAGGTGCAGCAGCTAACAATGCTAGTCCAGAAGCAACTCCTGGTGGTAAATCGAACAAGTGCAGTAAAACGATAACTATCAAAGGAACCAACACCACAACAGCTAGAAGAGCACGCAGCAAGATAGCAGGTCTGCGCCAGAGCGCAAGTAGTTTCGCAGAAGATAAATTAACTCCGATCGCCAGCATCAGCGTGAAAATCGTAATTGTGACAAGACTGGAGATTAAGGGATTGTCCATGACATTAGAATTGCTTAATTAAGCTGTAATAGTAATTTGATAAACTTGGCTTTGAATTTTGCTGGGAACAAAATAAATCAATAATGAATCATTATATTTTTGAATGTTCAATCTCTTTAAGGAGGAATAAATTTGTGATGGGTAAATCGACTTATAAATCTTTACGCCAAGCCGGAATCTATGCCATTGTTGCATCAGCTAGCATCGCTTTGACTCTCGGTTCGTTGCGGGCATCTCCTCGCTTGTCGTCTATAGTTTCAGTTGGGGAGAAATCAGCAGAAGTAGCAGTTATCCCCTCCGAAGTAACTGAACCCTTAGATAATCAACCTCGTAATTTTGTCGCCGCTGCTGTAAATCGTGTTGGCGATGCCGTAGTTCGTATTGATGTCGAGCGGACTGTAAAAAATCAAGTTCAAAGTCCCTTTTTCGAAGATCCTTTTTTCCGCAATTTTTTTGGTAGAGATGTTTTTCCCCAGTTACCTCAAGAATATCGTCAGCAGGGTCAGGGCTCAGGATTTATTATCGACAAAACAGGGATTCTTCTCACCAATGCCCATGTTGTTAATGATGCCGATAAAGTAACTATACGATTAAGAGACGGGCGGACTTTTCAGGGGGAAGTTTTAGGAGTTGATGAACCTTCCGACTTAGCCGTAGTTAAAATTCAAGGAGATAATTTACCCGTTGCTACCTTGGGCGATTCTAGCCAAACACAAGTAGGCGATTGGGCGATCGCAGTTGGCAATCCTTTGGGACTAGATAACACCGTAACCTTAGGAATTATTAGCACTCTCAAGCGCTCCAGCGCCCAAGTTGGTATTCCCGATAAACGTCTTGATTTTATTCAAACCGACACTGCGATTAATCCTGGTAACTCTGGTGGCCCTTTGTTAAATGATCGTGGAGAGGTAATCGGCATCAACACTGCTATTCGGGCTGATGCAGAAGGGATTGGCTTTGCGATTCCTATTGATAAAGCCAAGGAAATTAAAGATCGACTAGCTCGTGGCGAAAGCATTCCCCATCCCTACATTGGCGTTCAGCTGTTGACTCTAACGCCCGAAGTTGCCCAAAGGCTGAATAAAGATCCTAACTCTTTGATGGAAATTCCCGAAAGCAAAGGTGTACTAATCGTGAGAGTAGTTCCGGAAAGTCCTGCTGCTCAAGGAGGTTTGCGTCGAGGCGATGTGATTACAAACATTGCTGGAACTGAGATTGCAACAGCCGAGCAACTACAGGAAGCGATCGAGCAAAGTCAGATTGATAAGCCTTTGAATATTACTGTGAAAAGGGGAGTACAAACTCAAAAGTTAACCTTAAAACCTCAAGAGTTACAAAAAGCTGGTAATTAATTAATATAGTTGTATTTATTAAAATGAGTCGAGAAGAAATATTCCCGACTCATCTGTCAATTTTAATGATCGTAAAATAGAAAGCCAGGTGTAAACTCTTATTAAGCAAATTCCAAGGTCTGTCTGGCAAAAATCAAATATGGCCAACATTCCTTTTAATGAAATACTATTTTACTGTGCTTAATGTCACACCACATAGGATTGAATTTTTACAAATTTATTTTTACTTTCGTTTGGCTATTTCTACCTATTAAAGTAGCTTATTCTCAGGAAACGGCTTCAGAACACAATATTCAAGAACATACGATAAGAGTCAATCAAATCCGCAATTTAAGCACTAACGCTAGCGCTCTGTACCCAATCTATAGCCCAACAACTTCTCAAGAAACTCAATATTTTCATATTGGACAAGCGCTTGAAACCCCAAACTTGAGTCAACAAAAACCAGAAAGTGTCATCGAGGATAATGAATCCTGGCGTTTTAAAATTCAACCAACTCTTTTAATTCCATTTCGAGTTAGAGGAGAAGTTCAAATTGACGGAGTTTTTGATTTTTCTGGTTTAGAGAACCTAAACCTCAGTGATGTGGGATTTAGAGGAATTAATATTGCTGAATTCCTGCCCTCTGGGGTTACTACTAACGACGCTCAACTCGGTACTATATTCCCCCAAGGCTCTGCATTCAGTTCAATAGAGTATGATCTAGACTTCAGTGATATTACTGGTCTTGATAGTGTATTAAGGCTCTCAGGGCGTTTTGAAGCCAGCAAAGGCCCTGTAATTCTGATCTTTGATGCACAATACACCAGAGTTAAAACAGGTGGGGATGTCACGCTCGAAGCCAATAATATAACTACTCGCAATAATAGAACGATAGACCTAAATCTAGAAGTTGATGTTGAAAGCGAATTTGTATTCAAAAACGGTTTTTTTGATTTAGCTGCCTCTTATCGCTTAGTTGATACGGGAAAAGGTAAAGAAATAAAAAACTATCCTATTTTATTTTTTGAACCAATTGCGGGTGTGAGACTTGGCTTTTTTGACATTGATGTTGAACTAGATCCTGGTCCTGATATCAGTGTAGATGAGTTCTATGCCGAACCTTTATTGGGGGGGAGACTGGGATTGCAGGCTTCCGAAAGGGTTACTTTCGCTGTTCGTGGTGATGTTTCCGGTTTAGATATTGGGATTAATCCTACTGATTTAACCTGGAACCTGGTCGCTGGCTTAGAATGGATGCTGTCAAAAACTTTTGAACTAAGATTAGCCTATCTACTCGAAGAGATTAACGCCGATGATGGTGATATCAAAGTCGATGGAGACGTCCTAAGTAATACTGGTGACTTCGACTTTTTTAATCAAGAGCAGGGTATTTGGGTCGGGTTTGGATTTCATTTTTGACAATAATTTTAGGTATGTCCCAATAAGAGAACCTGGGGTTGAACAGAATATACCGAATATAGCGATCGCGAATGCCTGTTTTAGCGATCGCAAGTCTCCATAAAAGAACCGGAAATGAGAGTATTGTCACAAAAAGTATTTAAAAGTATTTAGCAGATAATAAGCGTAAATATGCTCGGGCTTGAACGATGCTACAAAGAGTGAGATTATTTTGTAAGTTGCCCTAAAATCTGAATAAAAAAATAATTTATGAAGTCTATTCCTCTAATTTTTATTCCCTTTGCCATTTTATCTTCATCCGCGCAGGCAGCTTTGGCACAGGATTTATTTGTTTTTCCCAGCCAAGGACAAAGCGAGGAGCAGATGGAGCGAGATAAGGTTGAATGTCAAATTTGGGCCAGGCAGCAAACTGGGTTTGACCCCTTAGCAACGCCCACAGCCACAACTCCTCCACCATCTAGAGAAGCATCCCAAGGAGGACTATTAAGAGGCGGATTACGCGGAGGTGCTCTTGGCGCAGTAGCAGGAGCCATCGGAGGTGATGCCGGCAGAGGTGCAGCCACTGGGGCGGCCACTGGAGCCTTAATGGGAGGCATGAGAAGATCGGATCAAGCGGTCAGAGAACAAACAGCCCAGAGACAATGGGCTCAGCAACAAGAAGCCGAACAATTTAGGGATCGAGAGCGATTCAACCTGGCGTTCCAAACCTGCCTACAAGGCAAGGGGTATACAGTCAATTTTTAATCATCACTGAAAAATAGGAAATAGGAAAATAAAATGAACAAGACATTCATGTTTATCATGGCTCTATTCTGTATCCCCACAACCTCACTTAGAGTAGCGGCCGCTGATTTTGACAGCTCTGAACCTTTTGTATGCACCGTAATTGATGTTACCGAATGCATCATGGGGGGAGGGTGTAAAGAGGTAACTGCTGAAGAGATCAATCTGCCAAGGTACCTGTGGATTGACACAAGAAAAAAGACTATCCAAAGCAAGAAAGAAGCAGATGAGTCTCGGATAAGCAATATAGATCAGGTTAAAGTAGTTGATAACAAACTGATGCTTCAGGGTGCGGAACAAGGTAGAGAAGATGTCCAAGATGGATTTGGCTGGACAGTAGCTGTTATGGAAGATACAGGATATATGGTTATGACTGCTTCAGGAGACCTCGTAGGTAATATCGCCTTTGGTGTCTGCACAACACCATAATTGCAATATTTTATCTCTTGAAATCATTATATTTTAATAATCGCTTACTTAGTTGAGCGTCGCGCTTTTCTATTTTGCTTTCAATAATATGGATGCTACTGCCCTATTTATCTAACACTTAATCATACTTGATTATACAGTCGCCAGAAACCTCCTTGAGTTTTCCATCATCTGCTGAAATAAAAGTATACCCATCGGAATTAGATTCCGAGAAGACCTTCCCATCAGTCCTGCCTGAATAAATAAGTTGACCTCCAGAGTAACAGGCGATTTCGGCAGAGCGATGTGTCCAATCAGCAGTGGTTCTTGAGAATCGCGTTCTCCAGGAGCTGCAACCGGTTGTCATTAGTAATAAACTAAAAGCCGCAGCGCAGCGGAGAAAAATTAGCATCCGAGCCATATTTATCTTGAGCCAACAGATAGAGAGGAAGCTGAGGAGCATTAATCGCAGTAGGTAAGGATATGGATTCAATATCTTTATCTTAACTCTGAGCGGGAATTCCTTTGCCGACATAACGATCTGGGAACCTTCCTAAATTAATTGATTGAGAACCAAAAATTTTCTGCAGGATCTTAGGGTAAGCATATTGCTTACAACCAAAGGTTTTTGTCAAGTCTAGTTTTTGAGATAAGTTGGGGTAAAATCTGAATTTAAATCCTCTGAGCTGTTTTATGGTCTTATTTGTCTATGATGCAGATTTTAGTGAAATACTGATATGGAGCTCTATTAAATTTTTTTTAAAGCAGGGTTTTTAACTCATGATCTCAAAGGATAAAAATAAAAATCAATTTTTTTAACCTATGACTTGGCAACGTGGCATCAGACAATATTTACAGCAATCTTGGCAGAGTCTTAACCATGATTGGGAATTACTGCGAGAAGTTCCTATTCCCGCAAGTGAATTAAATCAAACTTTATTGCAAGCATCACTACCAGCAGTAAACTTCTATTTACTACTTGCTTTAGCCTCAATGATTGCTACTTTTGGCTTATTGACTAATAGTGCGGCGACAATTATCGGTGCAATGATTATTGCCCCACTGATGAATCCTATAATTAGCCTAGCTTATGCTCTGGTAGTTTTCAGTCCGAAATTACTCGAAAGAGCTATCTTAACACTTTGTACAGGAATTATTTTAGTCATTGTCATTAGCTACTTGACTACCGAGCTTTTGGGGTTAAGGGTGGTGGGTTCAGAAATCCTGAGCCGGACTCAGCCCAATTCCCTGGATTTAGGGGTCGCAGTAGCAGCTGGGATGGCGGCTGCTTTTGCCAACACTCGTCGTAGCATTGCGAATACCCTTCCTGGAGTAGCTATCTCTGTAGCCTTAGTGCCACCATTAGCTGTTGTAGGAATTGGTTTGTGCTTAGGTGAATTGGGAACTGAAATTGCTGCGTCTTGGGGTGTAGATGCAAGTATCGCAGCCGGTTCATTTATATTGTTTCTCACCAATTTAGTAGGAATTGTCTTTAGTGGTAGTTTAATTTTTCTATTTCAAAGATACGGTAGTCTTAAAAAAGCAGCATTTGGTTTAATTGTCGCCCTATTAGGGTTACTAATGTTGCTGCAACCGCTAGCCTATTCTCTCAAGAGTCTTTATCTTAATTCCAACGTGATGCTAACCGTATTCGAATTAAGACAAAATCAACCGGATCTCTTTCCTCGAACGATTAGATTTCGCTCAATAAATACTAGTTATCGGGAGGATAATTTAATACAGATTCGGGCCGAGGTTGAAGCTCCTTCTCAGGAGATGAATAAGATACAAGAAAGAATTGATGCGACTTCTCAAGCGTTAAGTAAAACAGTGAATCAGCCCGTTGAAATCAATGTGAATGTAGTTCCTTATCGACATTTTAAAAGTCAAAGTCAAGCTTGACGAAAAGGCATTAGTCTCAAACCATGAAAAAATTAGCAACAACAAAATCATCACAAATTATCATTAGGGTTATATAACTTGGGAATTTCAGTTAGGTCGTTTTTTGTCATACTCATAGGCAGGATAGCAAGCGCAAGCTGACGATGACACCAATCAGTCCTGCCAAAATCACATTCATTATGGCTAACAGACCCAGTATGTCCATAGGCACAATTATTGGACCTGGGTTAATCAAGGCGCCTCCTGGAGCCGGCTGCAAAATTGTTGCGGCACCTGGGGGGAGTGATAGTATGACATACAGCAAACCACCCACCGTGATCATGCCAATTAAAACAGCAAGGAGGATAACTCCCAAGTTGGCAATTATGCCAATCCAAACTTCTCTAGTGACCCTTACTTTGGGGGGAAGTTGGTTGGAGTTCTCTAATTTACTAGCCAATCGAGTGTAGCGAAAACACCAGTAAATAGTAAAAAGAAGAGTCAGGATGTCAATAAAGCTTAAAATATTCCCCGAATCCGGAACACCTGTTAGCTGAGACTTAGAGGAGAAAATCCCTTGGAATATCATCAGGACAATTGGAATCAAGCCCAATATGATTTGCGACCAAAAGCCTATCCAACCCAAACGACGAAAAGTACGTGCAATTTGGCTGGGACTACGTAGCGTATTGGATAATCGGTTAAACATATAAATTAAGAATTATGACAACCACTGTAAATGAAACGGTAATATCAATCAAGCAACGCTGAAATGTTCTCTTAGAGTGTCTTCTTGCTTCTTTGATAAATTGGATGTAATTAGCTCCATTTCTTCTCCTGCGAGAGCGTCCTCAACTTTATCCAAAGTCACCTGTCCAGTAAGCAAAAACAAAGCGGAGGTTCCCTCTGTGACCTTGTCTTGGACTTCTTTAATAAAATCGTCATTAATGCCGTAATCTTTGAAGTGACCAGAAAGCGCTCCAGTTAAAGCACCAACTGCAACCCCCAATAGAGGGCAAAAGAAAATCAGACCAAACAACATACCCCAAAATGCACCATCAAGAGTACCTATCTTGACTAAATCTACGGCCTGCCTAGTTCTGGGGTTTTTCTTCCCTTGAGGCCAGGAAACAGTTGCTGCATCTAATATCTCTATCAGATGCTCTTTTCGAAGTTTTGCCATGATTTCTAGAGCCCTTTGTGCTCCCTCAGCATCACTGAATTTCCAAACTGTTAAATTAGCCATGAAATTACCTCACCTAACTTTAGATGTATTTAGTTCGTATCATGATTAGCATAGAATGGTTTTTGCACTAAAAAAGTTGGCGTTTCATAACATTAACTTGCTTCACTAAACTTAAAATAAATTCAAGTTCAGCCAACTCCTGATTAATGTATGCTGCTTATGACTTATTGCTTATTCAAGAACATTTCTTAATTAGAAATAAATCATAGTTAATCGTTAATCATAGTCCGGCCAAACAGGATATGAAGTATTTTCAACTACTATTAATAACCATTGTATTTACTATCTTTGGTCTGCTGATACCTTGTAATGGTGTCTTAGCAGCAACTTCAAACACTATTTCCAGCCAAAAACCTAATATTGTGGTCATCTGGGGTGACGATATTGGGCAAAGCGACCTCAGTGTTTTTACCAAAGGGATGATGGGTTTTCAGACCCCCAATATTGATCGTCTTGCCCAAGAAGGCATGTTATTTACCGACTATTATGCCGAACAAAGCTGCACCGCCGGTCGTTCGGCCTTTATCACTGGCCAAAGTGTTTTTAGAACTGGTTTAAGTAAGGTTGGCTTGCCAGGTGCAGATCTCGGACTGAGCGATAAAGACCCAACAATTGCCGAAATGTTGAAACCATTGGGTTATGCGACTGCCCAATTTGGGAAAAATCACCTAGGAGATAAGGATGAGTTTCTACCCACTAACCATGGTTTTGACGAGTTTTACGGTAATCTCTATCACCTCAACGCGGAAGAAGAACCAGAATTACCCGACTATCCTTCCCCTGAGGACTTTCCTAATTTTCAGGAACGATTTGGTCCTCGGGGCGTAATTCATAGTTTTGCCGATGGCAGAATTATCGATACTGGGCCATTAACTAAAAAACGGATGGAAACTATTGATGATGATATTGCCGAGCGTTCCGTGGCATATATCAAAAAACAAGCAGCCACAGATAAACCATTTTTTCTCTGGACCAACTTCACTCATATGCACTTCCGCACCCACACCAAACCAGAAAGTCTGGGTCAAGCGGGACGTTGGCAATCTCCCTACCATGACACGATGATCGATCATGACAAAAATGTCGGTCAAATTTTAGTTGCTTTAGATGAAGCGGGATTAACGAACAATACTATCGTCATTTATGGTACTGACAATGGGCCTCACATGAACACCTGGCCAGATGCGGCAATGACTCCTTTTCGAGGGGAGAAAAATACTGGTTGGGAAGGGGGTTTTAGAACTCCTTGCATGATACGTTGGCCAGGTCATATTCAGGCTGGGACAGTGTCTAATGATATTATGTCCAATTTGGATTGGATGCCCACCTTAGTCGCAGCTGCGGGCGAACCTGATGTTAAAGATAAGTTACTCCAAGGTTATCTCGGCTATAAAGTACATCTTGATGGCTATAATTTCTTGCCCTATCTCACAGGAACAACAGATAAAGCTCCTCGCCAAGAATTTTTCTATTTTTCCGATGATGGTGACTTATTAGCTATGCGTTATGACAATTGGAAAGTCCATTTTGCGCAACAACGCAAAGAGGGAACTATTGCTCTCTGGGGTGAACCATTTGTCAAAACCCGTATTCCTTGGCTGTATAATCTTCGGACTGACCCCTACGAAAGGGCTAGTATAACTTCTAATACCTATTGGGATTGGTATTTAGATCATGTTTTTTTACTACTACCTGCTCAAACTTTTGTTGGGGATTTTCTCTCAACATTTCAAGAGTTTCCTCCTCGTCAGAAGGCTGCTAGCTTTACCATAGACGAAGCCTTAGATGCTTTGCAAAATTCATCCAGCTTTTAATTAATTGGATGTCTTCATAGTTTGAGAGAGAAAATCTTAGATATAGACTCAAGTATTCAACTATCACAACCAAGATAGATGCTACTTCTAACTCTCAAATTTTTACCAAGGGCTGATTAAACCCAGCCCAGCCCTCTATCACAAAATGAAATATTGTTTCTTCGTTCTAATATTTATTTTCACTTTAATATTCAATCCCGTTCCTAGTCTTGCCGCATCTCCTTCCTGTCCTGAAAATATGGTTTTGATCCCCGGTGGAACTTTCCACATGGGTTCAGATCATCCTGAATTTGTAGAGGAAAATGCGATCGCGAAGGTTAAAATCGATAGCTTTTGTATAGATACCCATGAGGTGACTAACGCCGAGTTTGCTAAATTTGTCCAAAAAACTGGTTACCTAACCATTGCGGAACGTCCTTTATCGGTACAAGAATTTCCTGACTTGCCGGAATCGGCAAGAAAACCAGGCTCGATGGTATTTGAACCTCCAGAAGCAGGATTGGAACAGATAGCCTATATGGGCTGGTGGCATTGGGTCACGGGCGCTAATTGGCAACATCCCTATGGTCCAGAAAGTAATATTCAGGGAAAAGAAAATCATCCTGTAGTCCATATTGCTTATTTTGATGCTTTAGCCTATGCAAAATGGTCTAATAAGCAGTTGCCCACAGAGGCTCAATGGGAATATGCAGCGCGAGGTGGACTTGAAGGTAAAGAGTACACCTGGGGTGATGAGTATTCCGCAACCAATGCCAATACTTGGCAAGGATTATTTCCCTTTTTCAATACCAAAGCTGATGGTTACTTGGGGACTGCTCCTGTAGGCTCGTTTCCTCCTAACGGTTATGGTTTATCCGATATGGCTGGAAATGTCTGGGAATGGACTCAGGATTATTACCAAGTTTTACGGAAGCCGATGGCTTACAAAAGTAATCCTCAAGGTCCCAAAATTGGCTACGATCCCAAGAAACCTTTTGAACGTAATTCTCATGTAATTAAAGGCGGTTCTCACCTTTGTGCTCCCAATTATTGTAGTCGTTATCGTCCAGCGGCAAGGGAGTCTCAGTCACCAGATACGGGAACCACTCATATAGGTTTTCGTTTAGTTAAGAACATTTAAGAAGTTTTTTGCCGGGTGAAAATTTTGCCCTAACTAAAATCATGTCTGAAGAACAATTCCCTAACAGTAACGAACTGGCGATTGAGCTCACAGAATTCGCTCAACACCGTATTGCTCTAGCCGAAGAAAGAACAGAATTGGCGCGAGAGCGCACCCGTGCCGCCCAAGAGCGAACTTTAATGGCCTGGATTCGTACTTCTTTATCGATGCTTGCCTTTGGTTTTGGAATTAGTCGCTTTTTTGAATATTTAGAAAAAACTGAAACTGGAAGAAATATTAATGCGTCAGCCGAGGGACGTCTTTTGGGTTTAAGTTTAATGGTTTTAGGGATTTTTGCTTTAATTGTTGCTTTGATTTCGCACTGGTTTACCCTGAAGAATATCCAGAAAAAAGACTTTAAATATATTCCCAATTGGTCTTTGGGGTTTATAGTCGGAACTATTCTGCTCTTTATAGGATCAGCAGCATTTATTCCTTTAGTTGCGGATAACTTCAATCTCACCGATATTTTCACTCTTGATAGTCAAGTTATCAAAAATTTAATTGCTCTGACTATTTTTACTATTATGTTAACCATGGGAGCCAAAATACCTTTAACCGATTTCGCTTCTGTGAAAAATCATCCTAAATTTTTGGCTAAATCTTTATTGTCAGTTTTAGTTTTATTTCCCCTAATAGTTTTCTTGATCTTATTAGTATTTCCTACTAATAAAGCCACAGCGATCGCCTTGATTATTCTAGCTGCTTCCCCTGGGCCTCCACTGCTAACGAAAAGGGCTATGATGGCAGGTGGGCGGATGAATTTTGGCGCTAGTTTACAAGTTATTTTATCTTTGTCAGCTGTAATTTTTACACCCTTGATATTGTTTATTTTTGCCCAACTAATTCCTGGTTATCAAGGAAATATTAATTTTTTATTAGTTGCCAAACAGATAGCTATAGTCCAATTATTGCCTTTATCTCTTGGTTTAATAATTCGCGAGATTTCTGCTGAGTTGGCAGAAGAAATTAGCAACCTATTATTTAATATTGCGAATACTCTATTTTTTGTTATGGTACTCTTCGCAATATTTATTAGTTTTAATCTTATTCCCCTAGCTGGTTGGCAGGCTGCTGGAATAATTGCGCTAATCATTCCTCCAGGTTTAATTATCGGCCATTTACTAGGTGGTATCGAGCAACGTCTAGACACTCGTTCCACTTTAGCAACTGCTACTGTTGCCCGTAATGTGGGTTTGGCTCTATTTATCGCTATTGCTAATGGGGCAACGATCGCAATACCTATCCTGGCTGCTTATTTGATTCTGGGAGTGATTTTATCTCTGCCTTATAATATTTGGATTAAAAAACAAATTGCCGCACTAGCTACATAAAATTCGAAATGTTGTTTCAAGCAATATAATAGCTATTGGTTTTTAACTAGCTGTATTAAAACAATGTTTGGATATTAATTAAATGGTTTTAAGCCTCTACTTGCTAGGAACCCTTCAAAAAAAACTTCAAAAATATTTTTTTAAACCTCTCAAAACCAGACTTTTTATTTATGGGTTTAAAGAGCGATTGTTCGGCTGATGAATATCGTTAGGGTTTCAAATATCATCTCTATTTGATGAAGTAAGTCAATCTACAACGATCAAGCAACTTAAAACCAAAATTTCTTCACAGATATTGGACATTAGTCACAAGTTAAGGAATTCGGGAATTTGTCAAGAGGCAACAAAAATCGGGTGAAACTTCTAACAGAAGAAGAGTTGAGCGATTGCAGTTGCCCATGAGTAACAACCGAAAACTAAACCGAGATCACGCGAAGAGAACCCAACGCCCGATGGCAGAAGATGAAGTAATTGCCAATCAACTTGAAGCATTACTGACTCCGGCGATTACTGCTCAAGAAAATTATTATCGTCAATTAGGCCTCAGAGATCGGATACTAAATTTACCCTTGATGGTAGCAGCCGTCTTGACGTTGCTGTGGAGAGATGTGGCAGGAGTTACAGAATTAACAA
>NZ_ALVZ01000130.1 GCF_000332055.1 Xenococcus sp. PCC 7305
ATATTGCCACAACAGAAAAGAACCACGTTGGTTTCGAGTAGATCGCATTCAGTCTTTGGAACTATTGCAAGAAACTTTTGAAGATCCTGACTTTGACCGCGAAGCCCATTTTGCCGATGTGTTTCAACACGAAGCAGGAGGAATCCCTACCGCTATTGCTATCTGGTTTGATCCCGTTACCGCGCCATATATCCGCGAGCGTCGCTGGCATCCGTCGCAACAAATTGAAGAACATGACGATGGTTCTTTGACTTTGAATTTTGTCGCGCGAGGCTTACAAGAGGTTAAGCGATGGGTTCTTTATTATGGTAAGGGTGCAATTATCAAGAGTCCACCAGAGTTAGTGGAGATGATTAAAGAAGATATTTCGGAAATGTATCAAAAATATTAAATCAGTAAACAGTCTTTTTCAGTAAACAGTAATCAGACTTATGAATTTTACGCCAGAAATAATAGATAAATATTTTAAGCAGCTCACGACATTTACACCGCGAGGTTTTCAACGAGAAGCGATCGCTAATTTGCTGAATCAGCCTAAACCAATTAATACCATTCTCAAAGCACCGACAGGCTCGGGGAAAACGGAAACTGCGATCGCACCTTTTTTATTTGCCAAATTACACGATCTAGATTTTCCTAATAAGTTAATTTATGTCGTGCCCTTAAGAACTTTGGCTAACAGTCTAAGAACTAGAACTCAACAATATATTTTTCAATATATTGAAAAATGGAACGAGCAATCTAAGACCAAAAATATCAAGGACATCGTTGTAACTCTACAAACAGGAGAAAACCCAGAAGATCCCAGATTTGAGGGAGATATTATCTTCTGTACTATCGATCAGATGTTGAGTAGTTTTCTCAATATTCCCTATTCTGTCGGGCGAGGTTCGGCAAATGTTAATGCAGGGGCAATTTTTGCGTCTTATTTGGTGTTCGATGAGTTACATCTTCTCGATCCAGAGCGTTCTTTTGCCACGGTTTTAAAGGTTTTAGAACAGGCTAAAGGTATTTCTCCCTTTTTGTTGATGACTGCGACTCTTACTAAGCAGTTGGTTGATGAAATTATGTCTGCTGCTGGAGGAAGTATCAAAGAGGTCAAAGTAGAAAAAGAAGATTTAGATAATATTCAAGGCGATCGCCAGCGTACTTTTAAAGCTATAGATCAACCTTTATCAGCGAAGTTAATTTTGGATGATATAGAAAAACGCGATCGCAAACGAGTCATTGTTATTTGTAATACTGTCTCGGTTTCTCAGGGTTTGTTTAGAGATTTAGAGGAAATTATTGACCCGAATAAGATTGATGTGACGCTTTTGCATTCTCGGTTTTTACCAGGTGATCGCAAAAAGAAAGAAAGTAATCTAGAAACTATATTTGGTAAGGGATGGAGAGATGATGGTAAATGTTATGTTCTAATTTCTACACAGGTAATTGAAGTTGGGATTAACATTACTTCTCAGGTGATGCATGTTCAGTTATGTCCCATGAGTTCTCTATTACAAAGGGCTGGGCGTTGTGCCAGATTTCAGGGTGAAACTGGAGAAGTAAGAGTATACAAAAATGTTGCGATCGAGGAAAATAATCAAGAATTAGCTGAAGCTGACACAGACGATGCAGAAACAGAGTTAATTCACAACCAACCGGAGAAGAAGAGACGGTTTTTACCCTATAGCGATGATGTCTGTGAGAAAACATCGGAGATTCTGGAAACACAACATGACGCTCAAAAATCAGTAGGTTTTGAAACCGAAGATGATTGGATTCAGAAGGTACATCAAGATGAATCTGAATTGCAAAAGAAACGTCGGCAAAATAATCGCTTAGAGTTCGAGAATAAGTTTCGGGATGCTATTTTTGAGGGCGATCGCTCTACTGCCAGACAACTAATCCGTTTTGTTGATAATCGCACTATCTATGTTTCCAATATTTCCACAGATAATGCAATGGTTCTTGATGGAAGTTCCCAGGAAGATGGGGAAGGGGTCGATCTTAGTAAGTTATCAGTTTTCTCTGTCCCCAAAACATCTCTGTTAAAAGCATTAAAAGAATTTAACGAAAATAAATTAGATTGGCTTTTTAAACGAGTGGAAAACCCCCAAGCAGACAAGGCAGAAACCTATAAAAAGCCTGGAGCAAAGAAAATAACGATTACATCTGAAAAGGTGAATTCGGCAAAAGAGGTGGTTGCTAGTTTTAGATTGATTATTAATCGTAAATACGTTGGTTACTCTAAAGATATTGGCTTAGAAATTAATGTCACAAATCCTCCCGAACAAAAACAGGATATCCCTAAACCAGATAACTCGGAAAAACCATATAAAGATGAGTATGAATATTACATGGATACTTATGCTCAACATCTAAAAATGATGTGGGATTGCTGGCATAATCAATTTCCGCCCCAAGCCGCAGAAGACAAGTTAACCTATACCAGCATTAGAGAGGAATTGCTTCAAGCCGGAGGAAGATTTATCCGAGCCAAAATCTTTACTCAAGCTAGCAAGGAAAAAGCAGAAGCTTTATTTGAATTATTAGTGATGTTCGTAATTTTGACTCACGATTTAGGAAAATTACAGGTGAAATGGCAAGAGGTTATGCGGGGTTGGCAGGAAATCGCTTACAAAAAATCTGAGAATATCGATGATTTTAATGCCAGCAATCCAAAAGACCTTTTACTGGCTCATACAGACCATAAGCCAAGTATTCCAGAACTTAAAGCTGAATACAAAAAATATATGGCCGAAAACAAGCGTCCTCCTCATGCTGTTGAAAGTGCATTCTTGATGACAGAACTTTTAGAAATTCATCTGCAACCTATTTTGGAAGATAGTTTTGATGCTGATGAGGAACAAATTGAGAATATCTTTGGTGTAATTCAAATGGCAGCAGGAAGACATCATTCAGCTTGGGCAAGGGGTTGGAAGCTTTCGGATGTGGCAAGGAATGAAACTATTGAGTTAGTGGAGAATGCTAATGATGCGATCGCGGATAGTTGGCAAAAGTTAGTTAAAAATTTGAAGTTACCTGACTCTATATCTTTATCTTTATCATCTGAGCCTTTTGAATTAAAGCAAACTATTTATGATGCTGGAGTGATCGATCTTAATTTCTTCGATTCCGATTCTCTAGAATATCAACAACTATACGCTTTGGTCGTTAGGGCTTTGAGAATTTGCGATATGCGATCTGTACAACTAATTGAATTTAAAAAGTGATTATGAATAATTCCGATAAACTTGCTGATTTATTACAAGATAAACGTGATGAAATTATTGCGATCGCAGCTAAACACGGAGCTTTTAATGTGCGGATTTTTGGTTCTGTTGCCCGTAACGAAGCTGATCAAGATAGTGATATTGATTTCTTAGTTGATTATTCCCTTGATGATATTAGTCCTTGGTTTCCTGCGGGTTTAAAACTAGATTTGGAAAAATTGCTCAATCACAAGGTAGATCTGGCTACCGAAGGAGCTTTGAAAGAGCGAATTAGAGAAAAAATATTGAGTGAGGCGGTCTCGCTTTAGCAAGTGAGGAGTAGCACATTATGAGGAAGACTTTGATATATGGCAGACAAGTTAAATGAGTTATCTGATTTTTAGCCAATAAGCTTAGTTTCAGTCCCGCAATTGGGATTATTAAATTTTGCCTGCCTTATCTATAATATCGCAAAACAACTCAATTTTGTTAAGACAATACGCTTATACAACGTTACTATAAAATGGTAAAGAACAGATCGCCTTGATGACGATCCTAGAAAATAAAAACATAAGACCATGATACATTCCAATCAAGCTCAGTCAAAGCTAAATGTTGATCGGATAGAAGTTATTTGTGCAACTAATAAAACTACGCGAGAAGTCGGCAATATCCTGCAAGACTTAACACAAAAAAGTTTTTCTAGTGCTGAAATTCGACGATTAGGACAAGAAGAAAGTACAGATACAATTTCTTACTCTGAAGGACTTTTAAAAATCTCGTGTTCGGGAAGAAAGGAGTCTGGGAGATATAAATGGAATGTGAGTTTGATTCCTAGATATATTTTGTGATTATTTCACAATTAACAAAATGTAAGGGTGGGCATTGCCCACCCTACTAAATGTAATCGATAAAGAATTTTATGATCGAGAATCTTTATGTACCTAAAAGTTACGGGACTTATTCTGATACTTGCTTGATGTTGGGTTTGGCTTGTTTGGCTGAATATGCTTTAGGGGCGACAGAACAAAAACAGAGAATACAACTAATTGACGAAGGGATTTATTATCAAATTCATCTCAATACAACAATGGATTTAAGCAAGATTGAAGCTGTTACTTATTTCGATCTTTTTCCGATTGTAGTGGGAGCAAAAACAGATACTAAGAAAATTCCTGAAGAAGTTGGTTATTTTCGTACAGTTGAAAACTCTCAAGCGCGATCGCTTTATAAAAATTGGCGTATAGAAACCAAAGGTAAGGAAAAGTGGCGTGAAGATGCTCCTGATCCTCCTGATCGCAGAACTCAAAATGGAACGATATTAACCTCAATGCGTCATGATCGCAATCATAACGGATTATGGGAAGGAGCTTGGAATCTTCGAGAGCATTTTGGTGATTTAGTAAGCACTATTTTAGAGGTTTTCAGCAATCACAATATCTTAGTTCAAGGTTCAGCCGTTGATACAATTGCGAAACGTTTTAAGCAAAGAACAAATGCTAAATTACCAACCCAAGCCAGTGCAGTAAAAATCTATATGCCATCTTCTATTCAAGGGGTGAATCGAATTTTAGCTGATGGAATTGGATCTAGTAGTCAAAAAGATTCATGGCTCAATCTTTGGTTAATTGCTAAAGGATTATTTGATTTTGCTCTATCAGAAAGAGTCAAAGTTGCAGAAAATACTTTTGATTGGCGTGTTGTTGTTTTAGAACCGAAAGATATTTCTCTGAGTCATTATCGTTCTGTTCTTAGCGATCTAAAAAAACTAAATCCACCAGGAAGCGGTTATGGTATTGCTAGATTTGATGCCGAACTAGTTCTTAGATTTAGTCAAGAGATGCTCAACTTATCTTGTCAAACTGGCCGAAAGCCAAAGTTAGTAAATAAATTTAAAGGTAGTCATTTTGGCTCAAAAGGTCAAGTTTACGGGCTCAAAGATGTTTTTAGCTTAGGCTTACCAGATTGGATGAAGGTTAGTTCTAATGAAATTAGGAAAGCGATCACTTTTCATAAAGTCTTGGCAGAGCATTTATCAGTAGTGAAGTCTTTAGATGAAAAACACACAGAAATCTTAGCTGCTTATCGAGATTTTATTACAGGTTCACAATTAAAACTTTTCTTTCCTTTTCAATTGTTATATGCAGATTATTGTGCAAAAAGAATAGCAAAAGAAGAATATGCCAGATTATTTTCGCGAACAGGATTAGACATTATGATCAAAAGCCTTCTAAGCTCGAACAACGAGCCAAAAGAAAACCAAGAAACAATTAACATCGAAAATGTTATTTATGATGAAGGGTTTGAAAGAATTGCCAAGGCAATTAATTATGCCACGGTAAGAGCTGGACAAATCTTAGTCAAAAAGGAAAAAGATGGTCAACCGTATCCTAAAAAGGATTTTGAATTTAAAAGATTTTATGGTTTAGCCCAACGGCTTGGAAGTAGAACATCTTCAAGAGAAGAATTTTTGGGCGAACTTGCAGCTTTTATTACTGAATACAAAAGTGAGTATTTAAGGCTTAAAAATAAGTTGGGCAAAGGAGAAATAATGATTTTATCTGATGTCAATGTTACCGATTTAGATAGAGTTACAGAACTAATTTTGAATTGGGGGACTAATTCCAGTTTAATCCCGAATCTTTTAATTGCTTACGGTCATTGTTATTGGGACAGAAAAAATAACAGGTCAACCGATGATAATCGCGATCGCTAAAAAATTAAGGAGACATCAATAAAATGAATAAAAATAATAGTTTTCCTGTTTATTCCATATCGATTAGTGGCATACTGTCTTGGCAACTACATGCTCTTAACAACGAAGGAAACGAAGGGAATCAAACTTTAACCCGTCGCTACTATATTGTTGATCGCCGAGATTTCATTACTAAAAAGGAAAATCCCGAACCACTGAAATACGTTAATGGCGTTTCTGGGGATATGCTCAAACATATTCAAGCCGAACATTTACACCGAATTGCCACAGATGAAAATCTGAGTCTTTCAGAGGGTGGTAAAGAGTTTAATCCCGATCGCATTGGTTATGACATCGAAAAAGCTACTAAAGATAAGCCTTACTTTTCAGAAAAAGAAGATTCTTTGGAAACACAAACAGCAAAAGTTTTAAATGACTGTACCATTAGTGATCTTGAAGGTTTTATGGTGACCGTTAAAGGTGGACAAACTTTGAAAAGAGAATCAGTAATTGAGTTTGGTGCAGTTGTCGGTATTCCAGATTTGGTCAAAACTCAAAGTTATTTTCACGCCAAATATGGCAAAGATAATCCTACTCCCTACAATACTCAAGTTAGTTCGGGTTTGTATGCCACGGTTTTAAACCTCGAAGCTTTTCGCATCGGTTATAATCCCCATAGTTTTGATTACGCTATAGATAAAGACGAACGCAAAAAACGCCTTGATGCCTTACTCAAAAGTGTTTTGTATACCTATATGCAACCCAATGGGGCAAAACGCAACACCAACTTACCCCACCCCGACTATTTTGAAGGAGTAATTACAATTAGTACCCGTCGCTGTCCGGCACCGATGGTTAGTCCTCTGGCAATTGGCGAAAATTGCTATTTACAGCAGATAGACAGTCTTAAAGATACTTTGAACGAGATGAACGGCGCAGATACTATTCATACCTTTGAATTCGAAACAATGGCACAGTTTGCTGATCGCATTAAAGAAATCATTGAAAGGGCGCAACCTTGGGAGAGCGATCATGCCGAAGCAATCGAATAAATGGCTAACTGTTCACTATCAACCTGTGAGTTTATTTTCTCTCAAACGCTCTGATGCTACCAGCATGGCTGCAAAGTCTAACCTTGTGCCTACTCCCTATTCAATTCAAATGGCTTTGTTGAAGGTATTGATAGAAAGTCAGGGAAATGAGCATAAAGAAGATTTTGAGGAATGGATTGAGTCGGAATTTAAGTGGATAAAGGATTTAGACATATATATCCAACCACCAAAACAACTAATAGTTAACCGTAATGGTTACAAACTGCGCTATTGGAATCAGCAAGCAGATAAAGACTATCGTAAAGCTAACAATAAGCAACCACCAAACATAATGCCGATGCAAGGAGGTTTTGTTTTTCGAGAATGGATATATATGCAGGGAAATCTCAGTATCTGTTGTGGAGAAACCGAAAAACTTGATGAACTAGAAAAGCTTTTCTCTTTGATAAACTTTTTTGGGAAAAAAGGTTGTTTCTTTCAATATCTTCCCAATGAAACTCAAAAGACAGAACAACCCCAATATCAAACCGATATGACTAATAGCTTTACGGTGCAGCCAATGGATAAATTGGGTAGGAAGTCTACCTTTAATCGTATTAATCCCTATTCCTCCGAGAAAGCAACCCTAAAACGAGATCGCATTATTCAACCTGGATTCCTACCTCTCAAGCTCACAGCTACCAGCACACGCTATGACCTATACACAAGAACCACTGACCAAGACCCAGAATAGTCCAGCAGCTGTTCGAGTTGTCCTCAAACCCACTACCAATTTTAGTTCGTCAATTCACCTAAAAGACTGGTTATCAGAATTCGATCTATCCCCTACCTGGATTCAACTGCTTCCCCAACAAGGAGTCAGTAAAGCAATACCAGTGTTATCCGAAACGCAAAATTATCCTTTACTGTTGCAATCTATTTGTCAACAGCTAGGCAATCAAACCACTATTCAACAAGGTGATCGCTACTATGAAATTAGCGGCGTAGAAGTGGACACCGATGATCTTTACGATCTCAGACTAACTCTGCAACCAGATTCCCCTTTACCGAAATATCCAAATAGGGCAATTCACGCTTTATTCTGGCAATGGATAGACAATGCAAGTTCTCAGCTGGCAAAAATCCTCCATGACTCTAACAATTTACCTCTGACTATCTCTAATAGAATTTTGCGAGATAACTGCTTAGAAATCCGAATTACGCTTTTAACTCGTGAGTTACTTTCACCTCTGTTATTGGGTATGAGCCAAGACTTGGGTCAAAAAATTGCGATCGCGAAAATTCCTTGTCTGTTAAAGCCCCAAATTGATTTAGAGAATACCACCAGCTATAAAAATATATTCAACAAAACCCCTGAAAATACCATTAGCTTTCGGTTTTATTCCCCAACTAGCTTTAAACAAAACAACTGTATTCAACCTTTTCCCTTACCAGAATTAGTTTTTAGTAATCTACTGCGTCGTTGGAACACCTTTGCACCAAAAGAATACCACTTCCCCAAGGTTGACTGGCAAGGAATGACCGCAGCTTACGATCTTAAAACCAAAGCTATCAAAAAAGAAGTTACAGAAATAGGTTCTGTTGGTTGTGTTCGGTACGAATTTAAGAATGACGAACAAGCCAGAATCGCTACCATACTTGCTAACTTTGCCAACTTCTCAGGAATCGGGCGCAAAATGGCATTAGGTATGGGAAGAGTTCAGTTTAAACCTAAAATTTAAAATTCAAATTTAAAAAACCATGAATGAAAATTATTTGCCTCTGGCATATCTCAATGCTTGGGAATATTGTCCGCGTCGTTTTTACATCGAATATGAACTCGGTGAGATGGCAGACAACGAATATATTCTCCAAGGACGCTATATTCATCGCAATATTGATATTGAAGGCACACACCAAGCAGAAGATATTACCGTTCATCGCCATCAATGGGTGTGGAGCGATCGCCTAAAAGTAAATGGTGTAATCGATGCAGTAGAAGAAAAAGATGGCGAATTAATCCCTCTCGAATACAAAAAAGGTCGGCAAGGAAGACATCTCAACGATCATTTTCAACTTTGTGCAGCGGCTTTATGCCTCGAAGAAAGAACAAGTCAAACTATCTCCTATGGTGAAATTTTCTATTACGGCAATCGACGCAGACAAAAAGTAGAATTTACGCCTCAGTTACGCCATATGACCGAACAGGCGATCCTATCGGCCCAGGCCACTACGAAAAGGAAAATGCCTCCACCTATCAATAACAGCAAAAAATGCCAGGCTTGCAGCCTTAAGAATATCTGCTTACCCCAAGAAGTTAAATATTTACTCCAAGAAAAATCTCACAACTGATAACTGAATTATGTCTGTTTTATATATAACCCAACCCGATGCGGTTATTAAAAAATCGCAAGAAGCATTTAAAGTATCTCTCAAACAAGAAGATGGCACCTGGCAAAAGCGATCGCTACCAGCGCAAACCATCGAACAAATAGTTTTAATGGGTAATCCTCAGATTACAGGAGATGCTCTGGTCTATGCATTAGATTTAGGAATGCCAGTTCATTATTTGAGCTATTTTGGCAAATATCTCGGTTCTGCTTTACCTGGCTATTCCCGTAATGGTCAATTAAGATTAGCCCAGTTTCAATTACATCAAGATATAGTCAAGCGTTTAGAACTAGTAAAAGCGATTATTACTGTTAAAATCCATAATCAAAGGTCGATTCTCTATCGTCATGGGCAAACAGATAATCCTCTAAAGTTACGCAAATCCCAAGTATCGGAACAGCAAACTTTAGACCAAATCAGAGGAATAGAAGGATTGGCAGCCAGAGAATATTTTGCTTGTTGGAATAATATACTCAAACATGGCTGGACTTTTCCTGGTCGTAAACGTCGTCCTCCTAGCGATCGGGTAAATGCTTTGCTAGGTTTTGCCTATGGATTATTACGAGTTCAAGTTACAGCGGCAGTTCACATTGTTGGCTTAGATCCCTATATTGGCTATCTTCACGAGGTGCATCATGGTCAACCTGCGATGGTTTTGGATTTGATGGAAGAGTTTCGACCTCTAGTAGCCGATAGTTTAGTAATCTCAATTATTAATAACCGAGAAATAAAGCAAGAGGAGTTTACAGAAAGTTTAGGCGCCTATCGTCTATCGGAGGTCGGTCGGAAGAAATTTCTTCAGGCTTTTGAACGGAAAATGAATGATGAATTTAAACATCCTGTATTTGGCTATCGTTGTTCCTATCGTCGCGCGATCGAATTACAGGTTCGTCTTCTTGGTCGTCATCTACAAGAAGAAGTTCCTTACAAACCATTAACACTCAGGTAACAGTTAACAGTCATCAGAATTTCTTTGGAAGAATGAGTCAACTACTATATTTAATTATTTACGATTTGCCTAATACGAAGCCTGGTAATAAAAGGCGTACTCGTCTACACAATATGTTATGTGGTTATGGCAAATGGACACAGTATAGTGTTTTTGAATGTTTTCTCACTAAGATGCAGTTTGTTAAACTACAACAGCAGATTGAGAATTTGATTGAACTTGAAACAGATTCGGTAAGAATTTATGTATTAGATGCTAATGCTATTAAAAAAGCGATCGCCTATGGCTCCCAACTACCACAACAGGAAAAAACGATTATTTTATAAATTTTAGTTTGCAGTTATCAGATATTTTTTGACGAACCTAAGCGCGGTTGTAATTCCCAGGGGGCTCGACAAAATACTATAGCTCAGGCAAATTAATGATTTCGGCAATTTCATTTTTGTATTATGCGTATTTCATTTTCTGATTTTCAGTCAAAAATTAGAGGTTTGACAATTTTGTTAATTGAGAGCTATGTTTGTCTGGGTTGCAGGCATTGGCGTCGCAAACCTTATAATCCCAACTACGGGACTGAAACAGTCTTTTAGTTTGTCTATTTCGGCCTTTAGCTTG
>NZ_ALVZ01000131.1 GCF_000332055.1 Xenococcus sp. PCC 7305
GTAACCCAGACAAACATAGCTCTCAATTAACAAAATTGTCAAACCTCCAATTTTTGACTGAAAATAAGAAAATGAAATACGCATAATACAAAAATGGAATTGCCGAAATTATTAATTGGCCTGAGTTATAGCGTTTTGTTGAACCTCCCAGGGATTACACCCGCGCTTAGGTTCGTCACACGACTTGGCAATTTTATGGTCTAGTCAGGACTGGTGTTCGGTTTTAGGGAAAAAAAGTCATTAACTGTAAAGAAGGTCGAGACTCATTACTCGGGGGATAAAAATCCAACTGGGCTTCCATAAGATGATGTGGCCGATCGCAGATAGTAACTTCCTCTAGAGAAGTCCAATGAAGACGCTGAAAGAATTTCACATTGGGTAATTGAACCGTAGCTAAAAAGCGATCGCATCCCCAAGTATTAGCTGTCGTCACAGCCTTTTTAATCAGCCCTTTGCCAATCCTTCCTCCACGACGAAAATCCTGATGAACTCCCAATCTCCCTCCGTACCATAATCCTGGCTCTGGTTCATAAATCCTGACAACCCCGACAACTTTATACTCGTCATTCACCGCAATAATCGGATAGGCACGAGCATCATTCTGATCGCGATCGCTAGTTTGAAAAATTCCTTGTTCTTGGCAGAATATTTGTTGTCTTAATAAAAAATAAGCAGCGATTTCTGTTGGTGATAAAGCTAGTTTGAATGTGTATTTAGTCATTCGTGATTGGATCGGTTATGCAAGAGAAAGGGAATCGGGAATCGGGAATCGGGAATCGGGAACAGGGAATCGGGAACAGGGAACAGGGAACAGGGAACAGGGAACAGGGAACAGGGAACAGAGCAATACTTTTGCCTCGGTACTTACAAGTTATTTTTAGTCATTCGTGATTAGTGATTAGTATTTTCAAAAACCGATAATGCCGAACAAGCTCCGCATTTAGCACAACCGGCTTTAATATCGCGAGAAGACATACCCGCATTGCTCAGCATCGCACCCACTTTTTCGTAAATGGCATACATAAACTCACTGCTAGGTGGTTGGTGATTTGCCAAGGGCGTCCCTGTAATCGGGACAAAAGGAACCACAAAAGGATAAACTCCCAAGTTAATCAAGCGATCACAAGTAGTGATGATTGTCTCTTGGCTATCTCCTAAACCAGCCAAAATATAAGTATTTACTTGTCCCCAACCAAAGACTTCGACAGCAGCCTCAAAAGCTTGAAAATAATAATCAAGAGATACTTGAGCCTTCCCTGGCATGATGCGATCGCGAACTTCCGGCTCAATAACCTCCAGATGCATCCCCAAGCTATCGATACCCGCAGCTTTCATTTTGGCAAACCAACTAAAATCGTCAGGCGGTTCACATTGCGCTTGAATTGGTAAATCAACTCGGGCTTTGACTGCGGCGGCACATTCGCTTAAATAGGCAGCTCCTCGATCCGTAACATTGGGGGTTCCTGTCGTCATCACCAAATGCTCCACACCATCCAATCGCACAGCAGCTTCTGCGACTTCAGCCAATTGGGCGGGAGTTTTTTGGGCGATGGTTTTCCCTGCGGCTAAAGATTGTCCGATCGCACAAAACTGACAAGAACTATTGCGATTGCCATAGCGAATGCAGGTTTGTAAAACAGTGGTCGCCAGTACATTATGACTATGTAGTAGGGCAATCTGACTATAAGGTATTCCTGCGGCTGTTTTGAGAGCGTAAAATTTTGGTTGTTGAGGCAAGGAGATCTCTGCGATCGCGCTGCCGTTTTCCTGGAGCACTCTGTCTTGGCTGGTCTCTATGCTATAGGGTGATTTAGCGGCAACATCATTATAGACAGGGATCATCACCGTCGTGCCATCTAGAGTTATGGCCTTATGATCCGATGGCCCGGCACCACCTTTTCTTCCCGAAACACCAGTATCTGCCTTGACTAGTTTTAAACCTTGAGATTGTAATTCTGTGATTAATTTTCGTTTGTCCATTCCTTTATGTTTGAATTGCTGATGATTGCCCATTGGCCGAATCAATCGCCTCTGTAGAATGTTCAATTTCCGAGACATTGAACTTGTGAATTTCGGTTTGATACCAAACACTTCGCTTATCAGTATTTAATTGCAGTTGCAGTAAATCGGGGCGAGAATAATGTCCCACCGAGTCCATCATCCGTTTGCGTTTGGTAATCAAAGAAAAATCCAGATCTGCGATCGCCATGCCCTCGCCTTCCGTTATCGGTTCACAAAGAGGAACCCCTTCAGGGGAAATAATTGTTGTGTAGCAACCACCAGTTAAAACCCTTTGTAAATTTTCATCAGGGCAGATTTTAGCTCTTTGTTCAGGAGTTAACCAACCAGTAGCATTGACCACAAAACAACCGGCTTCTAAAGCATGATGCCGAATCGTGACTTCTGTTTGATCGCTAAAGACTTGACCCACCATAGAGCCTGGAAACTGAGCACAGTGGATTTGCTCCTGCTGTGCCATCAAGCTATATCTAGCCAGGGGATTATAATGTTCCCAACAAGCTAAAGCACCCAATTTACCAACAGCCGTCTCCGATACTTGTAATCCCGAACCATCGCCCTGTCCCCAAACCATTCTTTCATGATAGGTAGGAGTAATCTTGCGTCGCTTGAGCAGCAAGCTGCCGTCCGCATCAAAAATCAACTGAGTATTGTACAGCGAACCGCCATCGCGTTCATTCACTCCCAGGACAACGACCATATTATTGGCCTTTGCGGCTTTACTAACTGATTCCGTGACAGGACCAGGAACTTCCACTGCTTCCTCATACAAACGCATATGTTCTTGGCCCATCAAGACCGGCGGTAGTACGAAAGAAAAATAGGGATAGTAGGGAATAAAAGTTTCAGGAAAAACAATTAATTGTACTCCTTCCTTCGCAGCATCTGCGATCGCCTGCAAAACCTTTTCCGTTGTACCTTCTCGGCTATACAAGACAGGGGAAATCTGTACAGCAGCAGCTTTGACAATAGGTGAATAATCCATTTTTTAAGGAATGAGAGATGAATAAAGGATGAGGGATGAATTATGAGGGATGAGGAGAGCAGTTGATATTTTGCATTGATTCTTTTTTAGATCAAGACTAAATACGATGAATTTTTCCTTATCCTTCATCCTTTATCCTTCATCCCTAGATTTAAGTTGTCCAAGTATCGAGAATGAAAGCACCTTCTTTGCGGTGTAGCAGAACAATATCTAAAACATCTAGGGGATTAATCGGTGTAATTCCAGGAATCAAAGAAGGCTCACCATGGCCATATAAAGCTTGCAAAGCAAAGCGACAAGCATAGACCTTACCACCTTCATCCATAATCTTGATTAATTGATTATTCATCGCCTGATGCCCAGGGAAAGATTCATCGCCAATTTTCGGGAAGCCTCGCTGCAAGCCCAAGGTAACCCCAGGACCATAAAGCAAGATGGAAGTCTCAAAGCCCTTGCGAATTAGACGAGTAGCTTGCAGTAAATTTACTAGCCCAATAGAACCTTCGAAAGCCACAGTATGAAAAGTAACTAACGCTTTTTCTCCAGGATCAGCTTGCACATCAGGAAATACTTTTTCCTCATAATCAACAAAAAAATCACCAGCTTTATGTGCAGGAGTCGTAACTTCAGGCATAATTTCTGTTCCTCTTAATATTCTGATAAATGGTCAAACTCGCGCGTTCCCTTGCTCGGTCGGCGCAGGGTCGCTCGTCAATGCTTAATCTTCAATGTCAAGAGCCAATCGCGGCTTCATTGACCGCCAACAATGTTCCTGGATAGGCATATTTCATTTTGGATAAAATATGATCGCAGATATAGGCCGCATCCCTAGCTATCCCCGAAAATCTTCCCGAACCCCAGGTATATTGCCAAGGAAGACCCAGGAAATATAAACCTTTGACACTTGTTACTCCGCGATCATGACTGGGATAACCCTTACCATCAAAGACCGGGACTTCGATCCAGCTAAAGTCGGCTTGATAGCCAATAGACCAAATAACAGCAGCAATATTGGCCTGCTTGTAATCAAGGTCTAAAACTTCTGTTTCCGGCTGCCATACTGGCTGATAGGGTTCCTCAAAAGGTGCGGTTATTTGATTCCTATCAATATACTCATCGATAGTCATTTTAATACTCTCGGCCACCTCATCAGCGCGATCAAGGTTCTGCTTGAGATTAGACTCAAACTTCAAGCGATCGCCAACAATATCTGTTAGAGAACCATACAGTTGCATGCCTTCTAAAGCGAAAGTCCTCAGATCGATTTCATGACCGCCATTGCGCCCAGTCACATAATGGTTTGTCTTGGTTCGGACATTGTCCCTATCAGGATGGTTATCAATAGTCAGATCGTAATAACCCAATTGATCCAACCAATCCACCACATCTTTACCTCGATAGTTACGAGGCGATCGCGGTGCGCCACCCACACAAAGATGTACTTTTCTGCCCATCAAATGCAAGTCTTCAGCAATTTGACAACCCGACTGACCCGTACCCACAACCAATATTTCGCCCTCGGGCAGCGATCGCGGATTTTTGTACTCAGACGAATGCAATTGCAAAATATTTGAGGGCAGCCTTTCCGCCATCCTCGGTATTTTAGGCAAATGGTAGCTACCAGTAGCAATTACGACTTGGTCGGCAGTATAGTCACCCAGGGATGTAGTCAACTCAAATAGTCCCTGCATTTGGTTTTTTTTGACCTTTAAAACCGCAACTCTTTCTTGAATAGAGGGATTAAAAGACTGGGCATAATCCCTAATATATTGGACTATCTGAGCCTTTTCCATAAACCCATTAGGATCATCTCCCGAATAATGGTAGCCAGGGAGGGTACATTGCCAATTGGGTGTAACCAAACAAAAACTATCCCAGCGCTTTTCTTGCCAAGAATGACCAATTTGATTTTTCTCAAAGATCATATGGTCAATGCCTTTATTCTTTAAACCATAGCCGATAGAAAGACCAGCTTGACCTCCTCCTACAACTATTACGGAGTAGTGTTTTTTCATTTACTAGCTTCCAGATTGCAATTGCCAATTACATCGGGGATTTTAATAATGATGTTATGGCTGAAGTAATCTATAGATTAGAAGTTCGTTATCGAAGCGCTTGTATATTTTGCTACCAAAGTACTAGGTAAATCTTTTGGTATATTCTCTAATTGCATAATAAATAAATTTAATTGCATAATAAATAAATTCTGAGGTTAATTTCGCTATTTTCCCAGGGGAATCTCAGAAAATCATCATTTGACATTTATCTTGGATTTTTATAGTAGTTATTGTCTGAATAACTAACTACAAGATCGAGAATTATGAACTTTCCAAACTTAAGAACATTTAGTTTAGCTTCCGTACTATTAGTGACCACGATTGGCTCTTTTGGTAATGCACTGGAGCTTAAGGCAGAATCATCAACCCTTCTCAATTCGCCCATAGTAATAGCTCAAGCGACAGAAAATAATAATTTTGTTTCCGTTGGCCGTAAAACAACTAAGGGACAAATCGAGATTGCTACTGATGAGAACGGTCAAAAATATATCGAATTTGACCAGTCTTTCGTCACGGATCAAGGCCCTGACTTGAAAGTGATTTTGCACCGCAAACCATCTGTCAGTTCTCGCATCAGTGAGAGTGATTACATTGAAATTGCACCTCTAGAAAGTTTTAGTGGTACACAGCGCTATTTAATTCCTGACGACGTAGATCTTAGTGAATATGCTGCTGTAGCTATTTGGTGTCGCCAGTTTAATGTCACCTTTGGCTATGCAACAGTGAACATTGACCATTGACCAAGGTCATAAGGCAGGCACATTTTCTTGTTCCTCCGTTCCCCGTTCCCTATTCCCCGTTCCCAAAAGCTCAAATCTTTCCTACCTCGCGAGTATAAAAACTGCTATAACTTCTTTTTGGTAAAGATTGATAACAATACAATAAGGGCAAAACAAACTTTGTTTACGATTCGTTACTTTGAAAGTAAAGCCAGAAAAAATGATTGTTAAATAATCTCTTGTCCTTAAAGGAGTTAGTGAATTGTGGTTGTCCAATCAAATAGTTACGAAGTAAAAACGCAGGAAATTGCTCAAGAATTAATTGCCTCGACCAGAAGCAAAAAAAACATTCTGGCTCGGATGCAAGAGCAAATGCGTTGGGATGATAAAGTTCTCGATTGGGCAATGAGTAACCCTGGCTTACGAGTCCAGTTATTTCGCTTGATTGACACAATTCCGGCACTACAGAGCAAAACGGAAATTGCCCGTCACTTGCAGCAATATATGAGTGATGAATCTGTAGAGTTGCCAGCTACTCTCAAAGGAATTCTCAACTTTACTGAGGCTAATTCTTTCCCCGCCCAAACCGCAGCTGCCACGATGATCAAAGCGGTGGAAAGTTTGGCCTACAAATATATTTCAGGAGAAACCATTACAGAAGTTATTAAAGCTATTGAAAAAGCTCGCAAAGATGGCATCGGATTTACTATCGATTTGCTAGGAGAAGCGGTTATCACCGAGCAAGAAGCCCATTCCTATCTAGGGAAATATTTAGAGCTCATTGAACAATTATCTGCCAAAGCCCAAACTTGGAAAAGACAAGAAGGTATTGATTTAGTGGGTGACGAAACTTTGCCCCAAGTACAGGTTTCGGTTAAGTTAACAGCATTTTATTCCCAATTCGATCCTTTAGACCCGGTCGGCAGCAAGGCCAAGGTACGCGATCGCATTAAGATTTTATTGGCTAAGGCGCAAGAATTAGGTGCGGCAGTTCATTTCGATATGGAACAGTACCAATATAAAGACTTGACTCTAGCTATTCTCAAAGAATTACTACTAGAGCCAGAATATCGCGATCGCACTGATATTGGCATGACCTTACAAGCCTATCTGCAAGATTCCTATCGGGATTTAGAACAATTAATTGCCTGGGCTAAAGAAAGGGGCAACCCCATCACTGTGCGATTAGTCAAAGGCGCTTATTGGGATAGTGAGACTATTAAGGCTGAGCAAAACCATTGGCAAAAACCTGTATATAGTCAAAAAGCGGCTACTGATATCAATTTTGAGCGGATGACTCGACTATTGCTCGAAAATCATCAGCATCTCTATGGCGCTATTGGTAGTCATAATACGCGATCGCAGGCTGTGGCTTGTGCGATCGCCGAGAGTCTCCAGATTCCCCCTCGTCGCTTCGAGATGCAAGTTCTCTATGGCATGGGAGATCAACTGGCCAAAGCTTTAGTAAAAAGAGGACATCGCGTCAGAGTTTATGCTCCCTATGGCAAGCTCTTACCAGGCATGGCCTATTTAATACGTCGTTTGCTAGAAAATACGGCTAATAGTTCTTTTTTGCGGCAGAATTTGGCAGAGAAGTCGGTAGAAGACTTAATTTCTCCACCTAAGCTTCCCCTAACCCCCTCCTCAAAGGCGGGGGAAGATTTCCACGCCCTCTTCCAGAATTCAGCAGATACAGACTATGCAGATGAGGAATTAAGAACTAAATCGCAGCAAGCATTAAAAGAGGTTAGCAATAGTTTAGGAAAAACCTATTTACCCTTGATTAACGGTGAATATGTGGAAACAACTGAATATATCAGTTCGGTCAATCCTTCTCGAGAACGGGAACTGATTGGTAAAATTGGCTTGATTTCGGTTGAACAGGCAGAACAGGCTTTACAAGCGGCCAAATCAGCTTTTACCCTCTGGAAAAATACTCCCGCTGTCGAGAGAGCCAATATTCTCCAAAAAGCGGCCGATATCATGGAGTCGAGACGACATGAGTTGAATGCTTGGATTTGCTTAGAAGTAGGCAAAATATTGCCCCAGGCCGATGGAGAAGTTTCTGAGGCGATCGATTTTTGCCGTTACTATGCAGCGGAAATGATCAGGCTGGATGAGGGTTATAACTATGATGTAATGGGTGAAACCAACCGTTATTTCTATCAGCCTAAAGGAATTGCAGTGGTGATTTCTCCTTGGAATTTTCCCTTTGCGATCGCAACTGGCATGACCGTAGCGGCCTTAGTCACAGGGAACTGTACTCTTCTCAAACCAGCAGAAACTTCTTCGGTAATTGCGGCCAAAATAGTCGAAATTTTAATCGCAGCGGGTATCCCCAAAGGCGTTTTGCAATTTGTCCCGGGCAAAGGTTCTGTAGTTGGGGCTTATATGGTGAAACATCCTGCTACCCATGTGATTGCTTTTACTGGTTCACGGGAAGTGGGCTGTCGGATCTATGCCGATGCCGCGATATTGCAACCAGGACAAAAACATCTCAAAAAGGTGATTGCCGAAATGGGGGGCAAAAATGCCATCATCATTGATGAAAGTGCTGATTTGGATCAAGCGGTCGCGGGGGTAGTTTACTCGGCATTTGGTTATACGGGACAAAAATGCTCGGCTTGTTCGCGGGTCATTGTGGTTGAGACTGTTTACGATGCTTTGGTGGAAAGATTGGTTGAAGCGACTAAGTCTCTAAATATTGGGGAAACTGATTTACCCAGTAGCCAAATTGGGCCAGTGATTGATAGTACGGCACGCGATCGCATTTTAGAATATATTGCTTTGGGAGAAAAAGAATCTAATCTGGCTCTTTCGATGCCTGTGCCGACAGGAGGTTATTTTGTGCCGCTGACGATTTTTACTGATGTGTCCCCACAAGCTGCGATCGCCCAAGAGGAAATTTTTGGCCCTGTCTTAGCTGTCATCAAAGCTAGTAATTTTGATCAGGCTTTAGCGATCGCGAATAATACCGATTATGCTTTGACTGGAGGTTTATATTCGCGGACTCCTGAGCATATAGCCAGAGTTGGGAGAGAATTTGAAGTGGGGAATCTTTATATAAACCGCAGCATTACAGGTGCGATCGTAGCCCGTCAACCTTTTGGGGGATTCAAGCTTTCTGGAGTCGGTTCTAAGGCAGGAGGAGCGGATTATTTATTACAGTTTTTGGAACCTCGTGTTGTCACGGAGAATATTCAGCGCCAAGGTTTTGCACCGATTGAAGGTAATGAATAGACGAAAAATGCGATACAAAACAAGAATGAGCAAAAATGATCCTAGTTTGGATTTCAGTAAACTATATGTTTTTGGTGATAGCCTCTCAGATCAGGGTAATGTTTTTAATCTAACGAGTTCTGCACAGCCCTTTGAAAGTTTATTCAATTTGGATATTCCCGTAGTTCCTAGCTCTCCCTATTTTGAAGGGCGCTTTTCTGATGGACCAGTTTGGGTAGAAAATTTGGCCACAGATTTGGGATTAACGATTACTCCTTCTACTGAATTATCTACCTTTAGTCTTCAAGAACCATTTTTTACTTCAAGTTTTAACGGCGCTACAACGACTCAAAGTGTTAATTTTGCCTATGGCGGAGCCCAAACAGGAGCAGATGGTGCTGGCGACTTGGGTAATTTTATCCCAGGAGTACTAGCTCAAGTTCAATTCTTCATTGATGATCATCAAGAAGCTGAGCAGTTAGCTGACTCAGAAGCTCTTTATATTATCTGGGCTGGTCCTAATGATTACCAAACGGTTCCTGATGCTGACCCGGAAATAGTAGTTGATAATTTAGAAACTGCGATCGAATCTCTTTTTGAACTTGGCGGTCGTAATTTTCTGGTTCCTAATTTGCCAGATTTAGGTCAAACACCAATTGCTCAAACCCCAAATCGTCCCGTCTTGCCCGATCAACTTACTAATTTATCTCAACAGCATAATTTATTGTTAGAGGAAACGCTAGATGAGTTGAGTGATGATTTAACTGGCATCAATATCATACCGCTTGAAGTTGATGAACTATTTGATAATATTGTTGCCAATCCTGACGAATTTGGATTCACCAACATTTCTGAACCTTGTCTCAATGCTAATCCTATTGATTTGACAGAAGAAGAGATCATGAATTTGGGGGTCTGCGCTCAAACTGATGAATATTTGTTTTGGGATCAACTTCATATTACAGCTTCTGCTCAAGAGATATTGGGAGAGTTTGCTTCAGAAGCTTTAAATATTCAAAACGAGTTTTTTGTTTAATAGCGATCGCCTGTCTTGAAACAATATTAATTGCGATCGCTTTTCTCTTCTATGCATATTTTTGGCTCTAAGACCTATTAGAAATTAACAAAGCAAATCACATTACATTAGCTCTAAAGGAGTATCAAAAATGCAATTACGTTTTTTAGGTCAAGCTTACTCTACCGACAATAATCAAATTAGAACTGTCGCTACTGAACAAACAGCTCGTTTCCTTGGACAAAGCTACACTCCCCGTCGTCCTGTTCAAACTTCTAATTCTCAATTAGGTCTCAGAAAATATCGTGGGATTGCCTATGGTGGTTAATTTAAACGACGGTTATCCTTTAATCCTTTGACTTATGCCAGTCTTTAGTAGGACTGGTTTTTTGTTAAATATTGAGCAATTATTAATAGCGATCGCTATAATGTAATGAAGGAGAATTAATTATTGATTGGAGTAGGAAGCTAAAAAATAAAGGCAATTCAGTTAATGTCATTTAAATGCGTCTAAGCTTATAGAAGGATGGCAGGATAATCCAGTAAGTGATCACAGAAGTGCGAGCCTCACTGATCGCAATCAGTCAAAACAGAAATCCAGCATTATGGAATTGGAAGGATTGGGAAAAGATATCTGGCAGGGTATTGATGCTCAGGAATATGTGGATCAAGAGCGTAGCTCATGGAATGGCTAAAACCACTACAGGGCAAAATTGTTGGCTTAGACACCGCACCTCTCATTAAATTCTCATACTTGATGAAATGGTGACTTAATGAAAAAAAGGGATAGGATTGAAGCGGCATTTGCCAATCAAAAACACCTTATAAAGAGGATTTAGAAAATGGGTAATTTTTTTACTTTAGTAATCTTATTTTTCCTTGGGTCAGGGCTCTTAAGCTCTGTGAAAATAGTTAAAGAAAAAGAAGAATATCTTGTAGAAAGCTTAGGGAGTTATAAAAAAACCTTAGAACCAGGCTTAAATTTTACTGTTCCTTTTATCGATAAAATTACCTACAAGGACACTGTCCGCGAAAAAGTTCTCGACGTTCCTGCCCAATCCTGCATTACCCGTGATAACGTATCCATTTCCGTTGATGCAGTAGTGTACTGGCGAATCATGGATATGTACAAAGCATTTTATAAAGTCGAAAACCTTAGAGATGCCATGGTCAACTTAGTCCTTACCCAAATCCGTTCTGAGATGGGAAAACTAGAACTAGACCAAACCTTTACGGCTCGCACAGAAATCAACGAGATTTTGCTTCGAGAACTAGACGTTTCCACAGATCCCTGGGGAGTTAAAGTAACTAGAGTGGAACTTCGAGATATTATGCCTTCTAAAGCAGTCCAAGACTCGATGGAATTGCAAATGGCAGCAGAAAGACAAAAACGCGCAGCCATTCTGACTTCGGAAGGGGAAAGACAATCGGCAATCAACTCAGCCCAAGGTCAGGCCGAATCTAAAATATTAGAAGCTGAAGCGATGAAAACAGCCGAAATCCTTAGAGCAGAAGCCCAAAAACAAGCAATTCTTCTCAAAGCCGAAGCCGAAAAAGAAGAACAAATTATGAACGCCAAAGGGACCGCAGCAGCATTAGAGATTGTGGTTGAAAAACTCGCACAAGACCCCAAAGCACAAGAGGCCCTACAATACCTACTCGCACAAAACTACCTGGAAATGGGTAAAGAAATCGGCAATAGCGATAGTAGTAAAGTAATGTTCCTCGACCCTAGTAGCATGCTTTCTACTATTGAAGGTGTCAAATCAGTAATTAGTGAACATTAAAAGTTTATTTACGAGAGTATTCGAGCCAAAGAGACAAAGAGGGAAAGGGAGACAAGGAGAACTTTTTTCCTCATCCCTCATCCCTCATCCTTCATCCCTGCCTTGTCCCTTATTTCTAGACGGTTGCCTCAACTAGGCGATACTCTTTTAAAGCTTCAACCTTATCTAGCTGCTCCCAAGGCAAATCTAAATCAGTTCTGCCGAAATGTCCGTAGGCCGCTACTTCTTGATAGAAACGACCACCTCTTTCTTTGGGTAGCTCACGCAACTTAAGAGTCTGCAAAATACCTGCAGGACGAAGCTCAAAATGTTTTAGAACAATTTCTAATAACTTATCCTCAGCAATTTTAGCAGTGCCAAAAGTTTCGAGGAACACACTAACGGGTTTTGCAACTCCGATCGCATAACTCACTTGCACTTCGCATTTATCTGCTAGGCCAGCAGCAACAATGTTTTTGGCTACATAACGGCAAGCATAGCAAGCGCTACGGTCAACTTTTGTGGGATCTTTACCCGAAAAAGCTCCACCACCATGACGGGAATAACCACCGTAGGTATCGACAATGATTTTTCTTCCTGTTAAACCAGAATCCCCTTGAGGCCCACCAACAACAAATTTACCTGTAGGATTCACCAAGAAACGAGTATTGTCATCAGGTTGCAAATCAATATCTTCAAAGACGGGCTTAACTACTTTGACCCAAAGATCTTCTTTGATTTTTTGCTGAACATCATCATTTTCTGTCAAATCTCCAATAGTGGCAGTATGTTGCGTGGAGATCAAGATTGTGTCAATACCGACAGGCTTGCCATCTTCATAAACCACAGAAACTTGAGTTTTGCCATCAGGCCGGAGATAGGACAACCCACCTACTTTACGGGCCGCAGTCAAACTACGAGAAATCCGATGAGCCAAACTAATAGGCATTGGCATTAGTTCAGGAGTTTCGTTACAGGCATAACCAAACATAAGTCCCTGGTCGCCTGCACCGATTTTGTCCAACTCATCATCGCTGAGTTCACTACGCTGTTCTTGGGCAGAACTAACACCTTGAGAAATATCAGGAGACTGCTCATCCAAAGCAATTAAAACTGAGCAACTATCGGCAGAAAAGCCATTTTCTGCGTGAGTATAACCAATCTCAGCTATTTTATTTCTGACCAATTTGACATAATTAACTTCTGCCTGGGATGTGATTTCCCCTGTAACTAAGACCAAGCCCGTGTTGACAACCACTTCTGCTGCAACTCGGCTTAGAGGATCTTGAGCCAACAAAGCATCTAAAATAGTGTCAGAAATCTGGTCACAAATTTTGTCGGGATGACCTTCTGTAACGGATTCGGATGTAAACAAGTAACGACTAGACAATTTTATTTAATCCTCTCTTAAATATTTAAGTAAGCTGATAGACATCAATCTTTTTAGAACATTGAAGACATACTGGAAATATATCTTAGGTCTTGACCATAAAATCTATGCAGGTTTAAGGTAAATCAGCCGGTGGAAAAATGGTGACTTCAAACTATCAAATAATTACTTGGTTTGTCCAAAATCTTAATATCTTCTAAATGAGTTATCGTAACATTTGCCTGAGATAAATGCTCTGTATCGATATTTTCCCAACAAATTCCAATAGTTCCCGCCGCACCTGCTTGCTGTGCCATGATAATATCTCCAACAGAATCTCCTACCATCAGAGTATTTTGGGGTTGAACGTTTAGACTTTGGCAAGCTTTGAGATATAGCTTAGGATCTGGTTTCTGAATATTGCGATCGCTACCGATCAAGACTTTAAAGTAGTCTTGAATTTTCTCTCGTGCTACAAATTTTTTGATTCCCGATAGTGAATCAGCAGAAATAATTCCTAATTGGCATTGTGCGGTGATTAGCTGCTCGAATAAGCCCAAAGCCCCAGGAAAGATGGGGGAAGTTTTTTTGGTGGGGATAATATTGTTGGCAGCTGATTCAAAGGCTTGATAGGCAATTTCTTGAGCTTGATACCATCCACAACCACTACTAGCAATATAAGCTGCTGCTGCCAGTTCATTTTCCTGGCGACTACCGACGGCCATTAATCCTTTAGGATCAATTTTTTCCAAATCAATGCCAAATGCTTGGGACAAATAGCTGGCAATCTCCATATGATGGGAAGCTAGTAAATCTAGGCGTTCGGTTGCTAGCTGATGCAAATAAAGGCGGGAGTCTTCGATTGTGCCATCCTTATCAAAAAATATTGCCTCAATATCAGTAAATATTTTGTCTTTGCAAGTAATTGTGATCATCGAAAATTAAAAAACCTCCATCTGAATTTCAATATCTGAGCCTCATGGACGCTTCCGGCCTCAGCATTCGTTTAAAATATTCTGGAACATAAATTACAAATCCATCGCAAAAACCATGACCTATTCTTCGATTCCCGAAATCTCTGTGACCGAATTAGCCCAACTCATGGCAGACCAAGAGACTCCACGACAATTCATCGATGTGAGGGAACCAGGAGAAGTTGCGATCGCAAGCATTCCAGAGTTTCAGGTTTTACCATTAAGTCAATTTGCTGAATGGGGTGGGGCAATAAGCACTCGTTTTGATCTGGAGACGGAAACTATTGTCCTATGCCATTATGGGATGCGATCAGCTCAAATGTGTCAATGGTTAATTAGTCAAGGTTTTAGTAATGTCAAAAATGTTTCTGGAGGAATCAATTCTTATTCAGTAATGATTGATCCAAATGTTCCTAAGTACTAATATAAGTATGTAGTTGTTGTGACAGTACTACAGTAAAGATTATACTTAAATTTAACGAAGTCAAACTGGCAAATTATTCATTAACTCACAGCTAAATGTCTGCTAAGCCAAATTTAACTAAAAGACATCAAAGTATACTGAAAGCAACCATAGAACATTATATTGCCACAGCAGAGCCTGTTGGTTCTAAGGTAATTGCCCAGGGATATAATTTAAATGTTAGCTCTTCAACTATTCGTAATGTGATGGGACGCTTGGAGGCAGCAGGCTTACTATATCAACCCCATACTTCAGCGGGTAGAATTCCTTCAGATTTTGGTTATCGGCTCTATGTCGATCGCCTGCTAATTCATAATGAAACTATCGCCAAAAAATTAGAACAATCTCTACAACAAAAACTTCCCAAGGAAAAAGTTAGCAGCTTTGAAACCTTGATTCAAAGATCTACCAAAATACTTTCGGCTCTCAGTGGCTATATTGCTTTAATCACTTTTCCCCAAAGTCCTAGTGACACTTTACGACATATTCAGTTGGTGCAAGTGGCCTCAGGACAAATCATGCTTATTCTGGTCACCGACTCCTATCAAACAGAATCAATTCTTATCGAGTCATCATCCTTTATTGCCGAACAAGATCAACTGGATGATGAGATGATCACAGAAGAATTACAAATTCTTTCTAACTTTTTGAACCACAAATTAAAAGGAAAAGCTCTCTCCGCGATCGCGAGTCTCAATTGGCAAGAAATTGATCGAGAATTTGAGCATTATACAGACTTTTTACAAATACTTTCTCAAAAAATTAACTCTCACCTCAAGCCTTCTGATGATAAACCAATAGTAGTTCATGGCATTGCTGAAGCTCTACGCCAACCAGAATTTTCCCAGTTAAAACAAGTCCAGACTTTATTATATTTATTAGAAGAAGAACAAAAGCAATTATGGTCAGTGATTTTTGCCCTTCCAGATCATGAGCATACTGACAAGAAAATTACAATTAAAATTGGTGCCGAAAATCCCTTGGAGCCGATGCGAGCCTGCACCTTAATCTCGGCAAATTATTGCATTGATGATACTCCAGTGGGAAGCGTAGGGGTGATTGGCCCCACAAGAATGCTTTATGACAACACAATAACCCTAGTAGAAACCACTGCGGAATATCTTTCCGATGCTTTCAAATAATTTGGATTAGATAATTTACAAACCTTGGTCCCATTCTAATTGATGAGCTAAACCATATTTGATAAAGTCTTCTCGTTTCACGCGATCGCTCTTGCCGAAAACTCCCAGGCTATAGGGATTATCCTGCATTCTTTGACTAACTAATTTTTGCTCAAATTGCCTTACTGCATCTCGGGGCTGATCCGTTTTAAAAAAATCGACAATCAAAACTGTTCTGTCAAAGTCAGTATAGTTATGAGGGCAATGGGGATAACTATGATCGAGAATCATAAATTCTCCTTCACGCCAATAAAGCTTCTCATGACAGATTTGCATTGCCACATCTCCTTTCGGCACAATCAAACCTAAATAGCCTCGATTCATATGAGGATTATAATTGACATGAAGTTTGATATCTAACCCTGGATGAAAAGTCCCGAAATAAACATTTCTAGCAATGTTATTGTTACGAGAATTGACTTGGGTAATTACCTCAGCCAAAGTGGGAAAATATTTGTTTCTGAGCTCTAAAGCTTTGGTTGCTGCGATCGCAGACCCATAGTCAGGATAATCTATTTGGTATTTTTGAATATATTCCTCGATAAAGTCTCCTTGAAATAAAATCCCAAAGGCACTGTATCTTTTGTCACCTTTAGTTTTAATAGTTTTGGTTTTTGGCCCCATTACATTGGAGGTTAAGCTTAATTCTTCCTCAGATGAGTGCTCTCTGAATTTGATAAACTCGTCTCTGATCTCTTGCCAATTATCTTGAAAGCTTTTTAAAAAAGGAAATGTTTGGGGATCTAAATTGTATTCACTATAGGTTTTTATCATTTGGCTAATTGCTAATTGCTGATTGCTAATGGCTAATTGCTAATAGAGCCATCAATTTTACGTCAATCATAACCAAAGTCTGTGTCTGAGAGTTGCGAATAAATAAATACTTATAGAACCCTCTTTTGTGTCCCAACATTACTCAAAAATTATTCAATACATCAAGATTTTTTGATGTAAGATGAAGTCACTCCTAAATTTTTGATATAAAGCAAAAGATGAATAAAATCCCTTTTATATTCTTATTTATTGATTACAGGAATAAAATTAATCTCTTTTGGGTTGTTTCTTAGCTTCTAATTTCTCGGGCAATAGCATCAGGAAAAATTGATAAGTACAAATAACAATAGTTATTTGATTAGTAGAATAAAGAGTACTATTCATGAATTCAGAAAATCCACCAATCAATGCCAAAGCAGTCAAAGCTGGCAGCCAACTAAGTTTTTTTGAGAAATATCTGACCCTCTGGGTCGCTCTCTGCATTGTCATCGGTATTGGTCTGGGAAGAACTTTTCCTGGGGTTGCCCAATCGCTGGATGCGATGAGTGTTTATAACGTTTCCTTACCGATCGCAGTTTGTCTGTTTTTCATGATGTATCCGATCATGGTGAAAATTGACTTTTCCCAGGCGGTGAAGGCAGCGAAAACCCCCAAGCCTGTAGTTTTAACTCTAGTGATTAATTGGCTGATTAAGCCTTTTACAATGGTAGTATTTGCCCAGTTTTTCCTGGGGGGATTATTCCAGTCTTGGTTACCGGAAACTGAGATGATTCGGGGTGTCGAAGTTAGTTTGGCTAATTCCTATATTGCAGGGGCGATTTTATTGGGAATTGCTCCTTGCACAGCAATGGTTTTGATGTGGGGCTATTTGTCCTACAGTAATCAAGGTCATACTTTGGTGATGGTAGCAGTTAATTCTCTGGCGATGTTGTTTCTCTATGCACCATTGGGCAAATGGTTGCTGTCGGCGAATAATCTGACGGTTCCTTGGCAGACTATTATGTTGTCGGTTGTGGTCTATGTAGGCTTGCCGTTAATCGCAGGAGTGTTTAGTCGCTATTGGATTTTTAAGCATAAGGGACAGCGTTGGTTTGAAGAAGAGTTTTTGCATTATCTTTCTCCCATTGCGATCGCAGCCTTACTGCTCACCTTAGTTTTGCTGTTTGCCTTCAAAGGAGAACTAATCGTCAAAAACCCGCTCCATATTCTATTGATCGCAATTCCCTTATTTTTGCAAACCAATTTTATTTTCCTGATCACCTATGTCGCGGGACTAAAATTAGGTCTTGATTATGAAGATGCGGCACCTGCGGCCTTAATTGGAGCGAGTAATCATTTTGAAGTCGCGATCGCCACTGCGGTCATTTTGTTTGGCTTAAACTCAGGTGCTGCTTTAGCAACTGTAGTGGGTGTGTTGATTGAAGTACCAGTAATGTTGATGTTGGTGGAATTTTGTAAGCAGACTGCTAATTGGTTTCCTCGGCATCCCGAGAAGGCGACTTTGCTCGATCCTCGTTGCGCAAGCCCTTATCAGTAGTTTTTATTTAATATTAGGAAAGTAACAATGAGCAATTTTGACCATCCACCAAGAATTTTATTCTTATACGGCTCTTTACGGGAGCGTTCCTATAGTCGTCTAGTGGCAGAAGAGGCCGCCCGAATTATTGCAGATATGGGCGCAGAAGTTAGGTTTTTTCATCCCCATGAATTGCCATTGCGAGGACAAGTGCCAGAAACTCATCCCAAAGTCCAAGAGCTGCGGGAGTTAAGCCAATGGTCTGAAGGTCAAGTCTGGTCTTCCCCCGAAATGCATGGCAATGTTACGGGTATTCTTAAAAATCAGATTGATTGGATACCTTTGAAGATTGGCTCAGTGCGGCCAACTCAAGGCAAAACTTTGGCCGTTATGCAAGTTAGTGGGGGTTCACAATCTTTTAATGCGGTTAATACTCTGCGAATTTTGGGGCGCTGGATGCGAATGTTTACAATTCCCAATCAATCCTCTGTGGCAAAAGCTTATCAGGAGTTTCATGAAGACGGCACAATGAAGGATTCACCTTATCGCGATCGCGTGATCGATGTTATGGAAGAATTATATAAATTCACCTTGCTGTTACGAGATCAGGTTGATTATCTAACTAATCGTCATAGCGAAAGAAAAGCCCAAGAAAAAGACAAAAATTAAGCCCACAATCAATAATTTTAGAGAATAAAAGCCATGAAAAAAGTCATGTTTGTTTGTAAAAGAAATTCTTGTCGTTCTCAAATGGCAGAAGGGTTTGCGAGAACATTGGGCAAAGGAAAAATTGAAGTCACTTCTTCAGGATTAGAAGCTAGTCGCGTGCATCCGACGGCGATCGCAGTAATGTCGGAAGTTGGTATTGATCTGAGGGAGCAAACTTCTGATCCTTTGAGCAATTTTAAGGCGGAAGAATATGATGCGGTAATTTCTATGTGTGGTTGTGGTGTCAATTTACCTGTTGAATGGGTAACCCAGGAAGTTTTTGAAGATTGGGAATTAGAAGATCCTGACGGCCAGGCGATCGCGACCTTTCATCGTGTCAGAGATGAAATCAAGGAGAAAGTAGCCAATTTAATTAATCAACTTATTTAACCTGGGTTCGATGAGTACAAAATTTACTAGTTCTGAATAAAGACTTGGGGATTTAGGGATTTGGGGATCTAGGGAAAAGCCTATTACTTCGTGGTTCAACTTGGGAAATTTAATCAAAAGGAAAATTCGTCGAACTCACGT
>NZ_ALVZ01000132.1 GCF_000332055.1 Xenococcus sp. PCC 7305
GGCGTTGCTGATTTAAAACATGAAAGAATTTTGGACTAATCTTCTTTGCTTCTTTCTTTGCGTCTTTGCGCCTTTGCGCGAAACGAATTCATATCTGGATTCAGCAACGCCAGAAATTATTTATTAACTTGTCAAATCCTTATGGGTAAAAGACCTCGCATCTTCACCAGTATAAGTTGCGGCAATATGGCCATTCCCCGTTACCTGATACTTGTAGGTAACTAGGCCCTCCAATCCAACTGGCCCCCGAGGTGGCATTTGTTGAGTGCTAATACCCACTTCCGCACCAAACCCATAACGAAAACCATCGGCAAAACGAGTCGAACAATTGTGATACACCCCAGCTGCATCCACCTGATTCTGAAAAATCTCCGCAGCCTGGGCATCCTCGGTTGCGATCGCATCGGTATGTTTCGAACCATAATTATTAATATGGGCGATCGCGCGATCTAAAGAATCCACAATCTTGATCGCTAAAACCAAATCACTATATTCGGTCCTCCAATCCTCTTCTGTTACCGGATTCACAGGGATAATTTCGCTGGTCGCCAAGTCACCGCGCAACTCGACATTTGGCATGGCTGCCACAATTTTGGGTAAAACCTGACGGGCAATATCCTGATGAACCAATAAAGTCTCGATCGCATTACAAGCCGCAGGATAATGAGTCTTAGCATCCACGGTAATCGTCACCGCCTTTTCTAGATCGGCAGCTTTATCTATATATAGATGACAAATACCATCAGCATGACCCAACACAGGAATCCGAGTATTATCTTGAACATACTTCACAAAAGAATTAGAACCCCTGGGAATAATTAAATCCACATATTGATCCAATTCTAATAATTGTTTAATCTCTTCTCTGGTCGTTAATAGTTGCACCGCATCAGGATCTATTTTGGTTGTTACCAATGCCTCGTGAATTACTTTGACCAAAGCCCGACAAGAATTAATAGCTTCCTTGCCACCTTTGAGAATTACGCCATTGCCCGATTTAATCGCCAAACTAGTAATTTGAATCAAAGCCTCTGGTCGTGCCTCAAAAATAATGCCCAATACGCCCAAAGGACAGCTCACCCGCTTGAGCACCAATCCTTGATCCAATTCGCGATGAATTTGCACTGTGCCCACAGGGTCGGCTAACTGAGCTAGATCTCTAATTCCTGCGATCGCGCTCTTGAGCTTGCTTTCACCCAATTTCAATCTGGCATAGAGTGCCGGGGAAATACCCTCTTTTTCCGCTGCTTGGCAATCAGCAATATTCGCCGCCATAATCTCTGGTGCAGCGTTAGTTAAGGCTTTGGCGATCGCATCTAAAGCATCATTGCGATCGTTTGCCGTCAACACAGCAAGCTTACCTGCCGCTTGGCGAGTTTTTCGAGCGATTTCTCCTAGAGAATCAGAAGCAATATCAAAGGCAACCATAATCTTTGTCGGCACAATTTAGTATTGCCCATTTTAACGAATTACCGCTCCCAAGAGAAATTGTCTCAAGATATTTAACCCCAGGGAAAATGACAACAGGTAAAAATCAAGTTTGCTATAGTGGGTCTTTAATTACTGCTCACTCTTAAAATAATAATAGTCATGAATCGTCAATTATTAACTGTTTTAGGTTGTTCCAGTTCCCTCGCCTTAACGCTACTCTCTACTAATCCAGCTGAGGCCAATAGTTCTTCTGAATATGTTTTTACAGCGCCAATTGCTGATACTAACTTTCCAGAAATTCCGGCTAGTAGCGAAGACTATCCTTTCTTTGACTGTAGCTGTAGTGAATATGATCCAGCCATGAAAGCATTACAAGATCGTGAAGGAGAAAAAGCAATTAGTCTCTATGGTTGTGATTGTGCAGGTTGTCGCAGATTGGCTCGTAACTTAGGAGATGAATTGAGCTCGAATTAAGGAAAGATCAGGAAAGAGGGCTTAACCCTTCCTTCTGCCATCTGCCATCTGTCTTGGTGCGCTTTCCCTAGCGCCTTGCAAAGGCGCGGGGTCGCACCGCTGCCCTCCGCCCTCATTTAATTATCTTGATCAATCTATGACTCTACTGGAAATAAGCAACCTCAGAGTGGCCTATCCCCATCAATCGCAAGCCGAAATTATCTGGGCAGTGGATGATGTCTCCTTTACCCTAAACCCTGGGGAAAGAATGGGATTAGTCGGAGAGTCGGGATGCGGCAAATCCACTCTGGGGAGAAGTATTATGAAATTACTCCCAGAAGGCAGTCAGGTAGAAGGAATTATTGATTTTCAGGGTAAATCTATTGCCGAATTGGCTCAAGAAGAATTACGCCAATTTCGTGGTGAAGTCGTGGCGTTAGTGTTTCAAGACCCCATGACCCGCCTCGATCCTCTGATGACCATTGGAGATCATTGCTTAGAAACCCTCAAAGCTCATCAACCAGAATTATCTCGTCAAGCAGCCAAACAAAAAGCAGTAGAAGCTCTGGATTCGGTGAGAATTCCTGCTAATCGTTGGGGGCAATATCCCCATGAATTTAGTGGCGGCATGAGACAAAGAGTTGCGATCGCCTTAGCCTTGCTACTTAATCCTAAGATGATTGTGGCAGATGAACCGACTACTAGTTTAGATGTTACAGTTTCAGCCGAGATCTTAGAAGAGCTGACTCGTTTATGTAGTGAACGAGATATGGCTTTGTTATTAATTTCCCATGATTTGGCAATGGTCGGGGAATATTGCGATCGCATTGGGGTCATGTATCAAGGCAAGATGGTCGAATCAGGGCCGGTCAAGTCAATTCTCTATCATCCCCAGCATGAATATACCCAATCCCTTCTACAAGCTGCTTTAAAAATCCAAGCGGTCACCGCCAAGGATCATCAAACTCAGCAAGCACCGATCCTACAAGTTAAAGAACTTCAGCAGCATTTTACGTTAGAGAGTAATTTAATCAAACAATTATTTGGCGGAAAAAAATCCGTCATTAAAGCGGTAGACGGCATCAATTTTGAGCTCCATGAAGGGGAAACCCTGGGACTAGTAGGAGAATCAGGTTGCGGTAAAAGTACGCTTTCTCGCACAATTTTGCAATTATTAAAACCGACTTCGGGAACAGTGAAATTTTTGGGCAAAGATCTAACTCAGCTACCTGTTCACCAATTGCGGGAAATGCGCCGTCAGATTCAAATGATCTTTCAAGATCCCCATGCCTGTCTCAATCCGCTGATGAGCGTAGGCGAAAGTATTGCCGATCCGCTATTAATTCATAAAGTTGCTAGTCCTTCAGAAGCCAAGAAGCAAGTAGTAACTATGTTAGAAAAAGTTGGTTTGACTCCTACATCCGACTATTATCATCGTTATCCCGCAGAATTATCGGGAGGGCAACAACAGAGAGTTGCGATCGCCAGAGCCTTGATTACGAATCCTCAGCTAGTAATCTGTGATGAACCAGTGAGTATGTTAGATGCGACAGTACAAACCCAGGTTCTAGAATTAATGCTAGCGCTTAAAGCAGAATTTCAATTAACTTATCTTTTTATCACCCATGACCTTTGGGTTGCCCGCTTTTTCTGCGATCGCATTGCCGTGATGAATGGCGGTAAAATCGTTGAAATAGGAACAACTAAGCAAATTTTCGATCACCCGAACCATCCCTATACTCAGAAGTTACTTTCCGCTGCTCCGTTATTGGTCAGTTGAGTAGCAAGATAAGATGAAAGATTTAGAACTAAAAGAATTAGCCGCAAAACTCAGAAAGTCATTAGGCATTGTTCACAAACAAGATATTCAAATCCCCAGTCAGATTTTAGGCTTAACAAAGGATAGCACGATCGCCTTTGGTGATGATTGTGCCGCAATTCCCGACAGTGATGGTTATTTACTTTTGGCCGCAGAAGGAATCTGGGATGTTTTAGTAGCAAGCGATCCTTGGTTTGCTGGCTGGTGTGCCGTAATGGTAAATGTGAGCGATATTGCGGCCATGGGAGGCAGAGCGATCGCTGTTGTCGATACAATTTGGACTGAGGATCGGGAGAAGGCCACACCATTGCTAGACGGGATGAAAGCCGCAGCTCAAGCTTTCAAGGTTCCAATTGTCGGTGGACATACCAATTTAAAATCAGCTTATAATGCCTTGTCTGTCGCTATTTTAGGGCGAGCCCAGAAACTCATTAGTAGTTTTACTGCCCAACCTGGGGATTTGCTAATAGTCGCGATCGATCTTCAGGGCACAATGCACCCGCAATTTCCTTTTTGGAACGCCGCAACCCAAGCCGATCCTCTGCGATTACAACAAAACCTGCAAATTTTGCCTTATTTAGCAGAAAACGGTCTTTGCTATGCAGGTAAGGATATTAGTATGGGAGGCATTGTCGGCACCTTATTAATGTTAATTGAGGCTTCTCATTGTGGTGCCATTCTAGATTTAGATCAGGTTTTTTGTCCTCCAGATATTTGCGAAGAGACTTGGTTGTCATGTTTTCCCAGTTATGGTTTTTTACTAAGTATTCGTCCAGAACATATAGATACAGTACAAGAAAAATTCGCACAACAAAATATTACTTGTGCCGTCGTGGGGGAAATGACTCAGGGCTCTGAATTGATATTGCAATCACAGGGAAAAACTCATCTTTTTTGGAATTGGCAACTAAATAAGTTAATAGGATAATTTTAAGAGGGCAACAAACATGACAACATCCGAAAACAAACAGCTTAATTTAGAGAAAACTGTTCAGGACAAGGAAGATCTTGGGAAGTTTCACCATTATTTCAGCGGATGGATGGCAATGTATGCACCTATCCCTGTTGTTCAACAGTATCTTGATACCCATCAAGAATGGTTTCGGCGCTGTGCTCGACCCATGAAAGTCGAAGCATTGGGAGATATGGGTTATACCCTGGGCGTAGGTCGTTATGGTGCCTTTGGTTTTTATGTCGATCCCAAGATTGGTCTAGAACTGGTGCCCCAAAACTATGGAGTCTATCGGATTGAAACAGTACCCATTCCTGGACCTGCACCAACTCTTTATTCAGTTGATTTTAAGGCTTTACTCTCGCTCTTGGAGATCCCTCAAACTGACGAAAGCGGAGAAATTACAATAGATGGAGTGCCCAATGTTGCATGTCATCTAACCTGGGAATTAGATTTAGGCGTTTGGCTTAACTTACCTGGCTTTATTCAGAAATTGCCCACCAATTTAATTCGGACGACAGGCGATCGTATTCTAGTGCAGGTCTTACGACAGGTATCACAACGACTGACTCGTACCGTTCAAGAAGATTTTCATCGAGCACTCGAAATCCCATTCCCGCCACAATTGCCAAAAGGTCAGAAGTTATCGGGGTTGCGGGTCTTGTCGGATTATTGTGCGGAAGTAATAAGTAATGAGTAATAAGTAATAAGTCTTGATACATCAGCACTTCGTTGATAGATAGCTTATTTACGCCCGCGTCCACTAGGGAAAAGCCTATTACTTCGTTGTTCAACTTGGGAAATATAATCAAAAGGAAAATTCGTCGTTGCTTTCTGTCTTTAGTGTTTCAGTCCCGTACTTGGGATTATAAGGTTTGCGACACTTGTTTTCAGGT
>NZ_ALVZ01000133.1 GCF_000332055.1 Xenococcus sp. PCC 7305
TTCCTCATCCCTCATCCCTTAAAAAATGACTAAACATCCTTTCCGCTTACTGCTATATGTAGAGTGGGTCTTGTTGGGAATCGCTTTGCTCTCCACGCTTTCTTTTGTCATTCCTAATTCTCGTCATCATTTGGTATCCCATCCCCCTTTATTTAATCTGGGGGCAATTCTCGGAATTGTAGCCTTAGGGATCATGGGTTTAAAACTACCTTTCAACTCTAATAAAATCATCAAGGTAGTCTATATCACGGTCGGATTGGGCCTGAGCTGGTTAGTGGCATTACTAGTAGGGAGAGGAGAAAGGGTCTTTCCCGCTTTACTATTAATTGTAGTTATTCGTGCTTGTTTATTATTTCCCTGGCGAGGCAGGATTTTTGTGGCCGTGGTGGCTTATTTTTCCTTTTTCTCGATCCAGATTATGTCATTGATGAGATTTAATCCTCTGGGAATCGGGCTCACTCGACCATTGCCAAGATTTTTAAGGCGTTTGCCACCAGAAGAGTTGCAAAGGGTTTTGTTTAGTTTTGCCTTTAATTCGGCATTGTTATTTGCTTTTGTTTTGGCCTTTGTCCTGTTGCTTGTTGGTGCAGTTTTGGCTGAGCATGACAGTAGAAATAAATTAGTTACGGCCCATCGTCGTTTGCGAGACTATGCTCTACAAATAGAAAATCAGGCAATTTTGCAGGAGAGAAACCGCATTGCCCGAGAAATCCATGATTCGGTGGGTCATTATCTCACTGCCCAAAGTATTCAGTTGGAGAATACAGCTTTATTTTTGATGCAAGAGCCGGAAAAGGCGGACAATCATTTGGCTAAGGCGAGGAAGTTGGGGAAGGAAGCTCTGGAAAATATTCGAGCTTCTGTGGCAACTTTAAGGAAAAATCCTTTACAAGAGCGATCGCTAGAAACTATTTTGGAGCGATTAATCACTGATTTTAAACTCAATACTGATATTACGATTACTTCTAAATTTGAGTTGGTTAATCCTTTGGCTACTGAAGTCACAACTGCTTTTTATCGAATTGTTCAAGAAGCTTTTACCAATATTACTAAACATAGCAACGCGACTATTGTCGAACTAGATTTACAAGAAACAGCAGTCAAAATCCAGCTCTCGATTAAAGATAATGGTTGCGGTTTTAATCCCACGGAGAACACTACGGGTTTTGGGTTGCAGGGAATGCAGGAGCGGACGGAAGCTTTGAATGGTAATTTTATGGTGATTAGTGAGTATGGCAAAGGATGTCAGATTGTCGTTAATATTCCTTTATCATTGAACGACGACTCTAGCCCACAGCCCCTTTAACGTTAGCTGTTTTACTAAGTCCATGGCATTTTCTTCTTGGCTAAAAATTCCAACTTGAATAATATTTCCTTTGATAAAGGCTTTTGGTTCAACCTGTCTGACTTGTTGCAAAGTTACATTACTTCTGCCAAATACCTCTATTCTGTAACTAGTCTTTGTCGAGTTTGGGGCACTGAAAATATACTCTTCCTGGGAGTTTTGCACAAGGCTACGGGGCGGCTCAATACTATTGGGTGCCGAGAGACTTTCTTTCGTTTTGATGATTCTGTTGGGAGGGGATAGAGGCGGAGGTGGGGGAAGAATGTTGCTGGGCTGAGAAGAATTATTTTGAGTTGTCAAATAATTTTGCTGTAAAACTAGTCCTGATTCTTTATGGGCTGAGACGCCTAGATAGGATCTTTTCGGACTTGTAGCATTGGCAAGGCAACTGTTGGAAAAAATCATGTTTCCTAACGCCCAACAGCTCACAAATAATAGCGTGTTGGGTTTATGGATCAATAAGCGATTGAGAAAAAAAGCCTTAATTGTCATAATAGTTAGTTAGAGTAAATTTACGATAAAAGATACGTATTTTTATATTGACAATATTTACAGATTTTAATGTTCCCTTTCTCTCTCCTGTAAAGAAGTTTTTTTATGTAAAGAAGTATGAAGAAAATTGTAGTTGGTTTATCTGGTGGGGTTGATAGTTCTGTCGCAGCGGCGGCGCTACATCACCAAAATTATGAAGTCGTGGGGATTACTCTCTGGTTGATGAAGGGTAAAGGGCAATGCTGTTCGGAAGGAATGGTGGATGCGGCGAGTATTTGTGAACAATTAGGGATTCCCCATCATATTGTTGATAGTAGGGAACTATTCAAGGAGAATATCATTGATTACTTAGTATCAGGGTATGAGGCTGGTGTTACTCCACTACCTTGTTCTCAATGTAATCGTGCTGTTAAATTTGGCCCGATGCTCAAATATGCTCAGGAAGAATTGGGTATTGAACAAATAGCAACGGGACATTATGCTCGGATTCATTACGATCCCAATAGCGATCGCTATCAACTATTAAGAGCTGTAGATCGCCAAAAAGATCAATCCTATTTTCTTTATGATCTAGCTCAAGAATTATTAGCAGGAACAGTTTTTCCATTAGGGGAGCAAACTAAAGAACAGACTCGTAAAATTGCTACAGAATTTAATCTTTCCACTGCCGACAAACCCGAAAGTCAAGATCTCTGTTTAATTGAAGCTCACGGTTCGATGAAAACTTTTTTGGACAAATATATCAATCAAAAAGAAGGTGATATTGTAAATCTTGAAGGAAAAATATTAGGAAAACATCAAGGAATTCACCATTATACTATTGGCCAAAGAAAGGGTTTAGGAATTGCGGCAGCTGAACCTTTATATGTTGTGAAATTGGATGCGGTTATGAATCGGGTGATTGTTGGCGATCGCCATGCGGGAGGTCGTTTAGAATGTAATGTAAGCCGAATCAATTGGGTTTCTATAGCTCCACCAACAGCTCCGATCCGCACTGAAGTCCAAATTCGCTATCGTTCTCGACCAGTGAGCGTTAATGTTATCCCTTTAGACAATAATCGTGCTCGTTTAATTTTTGAGGAACCACAATTTGGAGTAACTCCAGGTCAAGCCGCAGTTTGGTATGACGAAGAAAGATTGCTTGGAGGAGGTATTATTGAGTAATAATTGATACATTAGTAATAATTAACAAGCAAATTAAACAACCAATTATTAAATAAATAGAGAATAGTTCCCTGCTCCCGACTCAATGCTCTTAGTATTAAGCTAGATGTTAATAATATAAAAATATGAGTACGTTACAAATTCAGATAACACAACTTGAAGAAAAAATAGATAGTCTTCGCAAACTAGTTGAAAGAATTGGTGAGCAGGTTAACACTTTAGACAAAGGAAAATCAGCAACCCCTGCTGCCTATTCATTGTCTGCTAATTATTCAAGAAATACTTCAATCGCCAAGGAAAAAGACAATGCCTATTCTCTGACTCACCATAAAGACATCATTATGGATGAAGATAGTGAAACTGGAGGTAGCTCCTCTAACAATGATGCGGAATTATCCACCGAGATTCAAATTCGTCGCCTAACAGCTCAATTAACGGCTGCTTACAACCGGATTGCTGCTTTAGAAGAGCAATTATTGACCTACAGAATTCCCTCTTAAATTCCGATATTTAAACAACAAATTCTCAATGATAGTTACTAGTTGAATTGGAGTCCAGCCTTGTGAGAGGTGAGCTGAAATTGCACAGCCTCCTGCCCCCACCCCTTCTTTTACATATCCTTGTTCATAGGCGCGAAAACTGGGATATCTCGAAGTGTAAAAATTAAGTCCAGTGGCAAGTAGTGGGACTCCTCCAATTAATCTGGCCAAGTTGATAGTGTTACCCGTTCGATCTTCTGCAACCCATCGGGTAGTACCCACAACAATTTCATTCAGGTTTACTTCTAGGGCATGATAGTCTGCGATCGCCTTGATTAGAGCGTAAACTGCTAGCATTTGAGTCCCTCCAGCTAAGATCACTCCTCCACAAAGACTAGCTGCCATAGCCATTCCCGCCGCCGTAATTTGCATCGGATCTCCCATTGCCGCTACCACAGACAAAGGATCAAGACCTTGAGCAGTTTTAATCAATTTTGCTTTACTTAATCCTTCCTCAACCAGACTTAGTTTTTGAGCATGATTGCATTGAGGATGACTGCTATTGACCATCCCCCCAGCTTCGATGCCCAGCCCCATAAGTAGTCCCAGAGCTGTGGTAGTTCCTCCCACTACACATTCCCCGATAATTAAATAATCTGTGGTCGTAGCGATTTTCTCTCCCCATTGCCAACCTTGCTGGAAAAGAGCTTGTACATTCTTAATGGTCATGGCCTGTCCAGAAGAAAGGCAGTTTGCCATCACCCCGCCCAAATCTATGGTCCCTAGAGGCGGTTGATGCAGGAGGCCCGCGTTGAAAATATAATTGGGCATTGCTAAAGATTCAATGATGGCTCGGGAAATAAAGACAGGAGAAACTCCCGTGTAGAGATAAGGCAATGGATATTGGGGATTAGATTGGGCTCCTGTTAGTAAAAATTCGGCATCGGCGATCGCTGTGTACTCACGATCTTGAGGCGTGGCACCAGCGGCGGAAATCCCCCGAATCAGACCTGTGGCGGTAAATCCCAAAATACAAGCAAAGCTGCCTTGTTTTCCCTGATATCTTCTGAGCCAGTCTTGTCCCTGTTGCAGTTGGGTGTAAAGAAAAATCATTAGTAGTCCAACAAAACCTGTACCCATTCAGGAGGGCGGGGAATGGGATTTCCCAAACGATCAAAAAGTATCAGAGCTACTAAATGGACAGCAAATAAATAAATCAAATTATTGAGGATAATCATCACAAGAGCCAAAATCTGAATCAGGATAATATCTGGTTGGGCTAAAATCCCTATTTTCAGAAATAACCAATCTGCAAGCTGGGTAATTTGGGTCATGACATAAACCCAAAGATCTTCACCTAAAAGAATTGAAAACAGCCAAAATCGGAAGAATAGGCCCAAGCTGCCAATTAATGCCCCTAAAAGTACAGATAATGCCCAATGGACTCGACGAACCCAACAAGCCCCTAATTGGATGCCAATTAAGCCATAGGGGATAATAAACACAATGCTGCGCACAGGACCCATTAAGACAGACAATAACAGCATTGACACCCAAGCCGACATCCAACCTGCACGATTACCTCGCCTAAGATAAATTAAAGCGATCGGAATCGGAAAAAACAACTTAAGTAATGGCCCCAAAGGAAAATAATAATTAATCAACCAAATTAAGCTAGCCGTGCTCGCTAAAAAAGCCGTCTCAACCATAACCACAGTTTTAGTAGACAAGGTTTTTCGGGTTTTTACTTGATTGGTATACCTTGCTTGAGAGTCAAAGTCAGCTTCCTCTTCATCAATCCAATTCTGATCATCCAGGGGCAATTTAGAAAAAGATGATAATTGATTGTCGGGCTTTTCTTTTGACATAAAAAAGGATTAAGAAGAATTATCTTGCTTTGAGTGTATTTGACATTCAAATACTATATCTTAGTATCTAAATACTACTAATAGAATTTTCTAAAGCTAAAACATCAGGAACCCTTAGCCAATCTGTATCCCTTTGAATCAAACCTTTCTTTTCCAGCTTAGTTAACACTCTGGTTACCGTTTCCCGAGCCAGGCCACTTAAGCTGCTAATTTCTCGATGGGGTAGATTGGGAATTTCTTTGCCCCCAGCGGTTTCTTTTCCTTGTCCTTCAACTAAAAACAAAATAGCATCGGCCACCCGAGAAGTACTGTTTGCTTCTCTTAATTGTAATCTACGATTGATTTGACGTAGCCTTCTGGCCATCAATTGTGATAAACGAACTCCGATTATGGGTTCAGTGTTTAGAATATCCACGAAATCCTCTGCGGGAATCCTGCCAATAATGGTGGAAGTTAAAGTAATAGCATCAGTAGAACGGGGTTTTTTATCTAATGCGGCCATTTCTCCAAATAGTTCACCTTTCCCTAGAATATTTAGGGTAACTTCTTTGCCATCGAGATTATGAGTCCGAATTTTTACCCATCCTTCCAAAATAAAATAGACAGACCCGCCCCAATCATTTTCTAGAAGTACCAGTTGATTGGCAGGGTGGGAAAGGCTTACAAAATGATTTCTGAGTTTATTTTGATTGTCTAAGGATAAACCGGAAAAAAAAGGAATTGACTTTGTTAGCTCTTCGATACCAAGGTTGTGCTCTAGATAACCAGATTGTTCTTCCATCTAATGATTACTGTGTGGCTAAAGGATATCTCCTTTTTATCATCAAAAATAAGATAGGCAACAGGGGTCAAGAATCCCGAATGAGTTATTAAGCTATGAATAACGGGGAATAAAGGAATAAAATACTAGTAAAATGGGTTGCCTTAGCAGAATGTTAAGATTTAGCAAAGACTATGGAGCATACTTAATCAAAAAATTAATCAAGTGTTTCATTCTCATGAAGATTTGATGAAGTTAACTGCTACGTACAAACACCGAGAGAATATTTTTCTAGAATTGCGGGATAAGTTTTTAAAACTTACATATTTTTATGAACTTGAACCTAAGTTTAGGAAGTCCTTTAATCTCTCGAAAAAAATAAGTTAACTGATGAATTCTCCATTTTCTTTCGCCCTCACATTATCAGACAATCAAAGATGGGTACATCCTTCTGTCCCAAGTCCCGCAAAGCGCTTTCTCGATATTGTAGGTGGTCTAGTTGGTTTAGCAATCACTCTTTTGTTGGCTGTGCCTATTGCGATCGCAATGCAGTTAGATAGTCCTGGCCCAGTACTATATGGCCAAATTCGTTGCGGTTTAAATGGTAAGAAATTCCGAATTTGGAAATTTCGGTCTATGATTGTTAATGCAGAGCAACAAAAGCATTTAGTAGAAAATAAAGCCCAAGGTCATATTTTTAAAAATGATAATGATCCTCGAATCACTCGTGTAGGAGCTTTTTTACGTCGCACTAGTCTCGATGAATTTCCTCAATTCTGGAACGTTCTGACTGGAGATATGAGTTTGGTCGGAACTCGACCTCCCACTCCTGATGAAGTTGCTAATTACAATCAAAAGCATTGCCGACGCCTGTTGGTTAAACCAGGGATTACTGGTGAATGGCAAGTAAGAGGTCGTTCCAATGTGTCAGATTTTGAAAGGATTGTCGAAATGGATCTAGATTATCAACGTAGATGGTCTGTCGGATATGATATAAATCTGATTTTAAGAACTGTATTTGTGGTTTTAGCCCGTAAAGGAGCCTATTAAGTATTAATATTAATAAATGAATCTTCCTACCTGGATTACTCTATCTCGTCTTTGCGGACTACCTTTTATTCTCTATCTCTTGGCAAACCCCACTGTTGACCATCGTTGGTTGGCAGTGGGTATTTTTGTGGTGGCAGCAGGGACAGACTGGTTAGATGGTTATCTGGCTCGCAAACTGGATTTGGTCACGGAATTAGGTAAGTTTCTTGATCCTCTGGTGGATAAATTACTAGTGCTGGGCAGTTTACTGGCCTTAATTGAATTGCGATTGGTTCCTGCTTGGGGAGTCTGCATTATCTTGGCCAGAGAATTGGCGATCGCAGGATGGCGAGTGAATCCCAAGTTGACTGGGAGCAGTACGATTAGTGGCGCTAATATTTGGGGTAAATTGAAAACGGTGACCCAAATTATTGCGATCGCACTTTTGATTGCGCCTTTAGCTGATCCTTGGGATATCTCAGGATTAATTGTTTTCTGGTTGTCGGTAGTCGTAACAGTGGTTTCTGGATTGATTTATGTCTTTGACACTGATAACTAATAACTTCAGTAGGCTGGTCAGACCTACATTATCCAAATTTTTCCAGGATTTGTTGATCTAAAGAAAAATCAATTTCTGCCGTGTCTCTTCCCGAAGCCAAATAATCATGATTTAAAGAATCTTTAAGCCCTGCAACCAAATCATATTCTGGCTGCCAATCGAGATCTTGCATTGCTTTATTCACGCTCGCAAAGAAATGTTGAACTCGCATCGGAAAAGCTTTGCGTTTGCCAAAATCAAATTGACTCGGATCGTAATGAATAATCTTGATGTCTTCAGGTGATTTACCAGCCGCGATCGCGCAGGCTCTGGCCAAGCCATCAAATGTCACATAGCGATCGCCAGAAATATTATAAATTTGCCCCACGGCTTTTTCATTGCCAACCACCGCAGCCATGGCCTTAACCAAATCTTGAATGTGCCCCAACTGAGTTAGATGCTTACCATTTCCGGGAATTAAAATCGGTCGCTCACGAACAATGCGATCAAAAAACCAAGCTTCGAGGTCATTATAATTTTGAGGCCCATAAATGTAGGTCGGACGAATCGAAGTCCACGGAATTCCCGAAGCAGCTAAATAAGCTTCCGTTTGATGCTTGCCCTTATGGCGACTCTTTGGATCAACTGCGTCCCCTTCGCGATGGGGCATCTGGTCAGATTTGAGGTAAACACCAGCAGAACTTACATAAACAAAATGTTGAACCTTTCCCTGAAAAATTTCGACTAAAGGTTGAGTATCGCTCAATTCACGACCATTATTGTCAAAAACAACATCAAAGCTTTCCCCTGATAACTTTTCCTTGAGTTGAGCAGCATCTTTGCGATCGCCATGAATTTGCGTGACTCCCTCAACAGGTGCGGGTTTATTTCCCCGATTGAACAAAACAACCTCATGACCTTGAGCCACTAAAACTTTCGTTAAGTAAACTCCAATAAAACGGGTTCCACCCATCACCAAAACACGCATTAATTAACCTCTATTAATATTAAAAACTTTAAAAGAACAGAGAATAAAGGAATTTCTAGTTAATATTGACTAAAATTTTTCCTCATCCCTCATCCTTTATCCTTTATCCTTATCCCTAAAAGGCTTTGATAAACTCGTAAATATTCTCGTAATTACCACCTGAATTCGTCCAGGAATAATCATATTCCATCCCTTGTTGCCTTAGTTGTTCAAACTCTTTGGGGAATTTTTTGTAAAGTCCGATCGCTCTTTCCATAGAAGACTCTAGCGCATGGTTGTCAGTTTCATAGAATACATAACCATTGCGTTTTTCCTCAGCATGATTTTGATCATAATCGCGGTCAAAAACAGTACTCACCAACCCTCCCACGCCTCTGACAATGGGGACAGTGCCGTATTTCAAACTAATCAGCTGAGTGAGACCACAAGGTTCGTAATTACTGGGAACTACCATCATGTCGGCTCCTGCATAAATCAAATGAGCCAATTCCCCATTAAACCCAATCTCTAGATGAACATCAGGATTATTATTGAGATGATTTTTTTCATGCCAGAACCAATCATTAATACTAGATTCGGTAGCAGAACCCAATAAAACAAACTGTGCACCTCTATTGAGAGCATAATACATCGCATGATGGACTAAATGCACACCTTTTTGCTGATCTAATCTGCCAATATAAGCAATTATCGGTTTGTCCACATCCTGTAGTAATAATCTTTCTCTTAAAGCTTTCTGGTTCAAAGCTTTACCACTCATATCATCAAGAGAATATTGATAGGGAATATTGCGATCGCTCTCGGGACCCCAAATACTATAGTCAACACCATTGAGAATGCCACCAAACTTACTTTGATGAATTTCTAAAGTATGACCTAGGCCATAGCCAACATCTTGATAACGAGCTTCCCAAGCATGATGGGGAGAAACCGTATTAACGTAATTAGAATAAACAATTCCCCCTTTCATGCAATTTAGGGCAAAAGGATTGAAATTGTCTCTGAGGCGATCATAATGGAAATAATAGCCTTCACGATTGAGCCCAGTTGCCCAAAGAATATCGGCTCCAGCAATCCCTTGATGTTTGAAGTTATGAATTGTGTAGCAAACTCTCTGTCCTCCCAATCCATTGTGCTGATATATTTCATATAGCATTACAGGAATTAAACCAGTTTGCCAATCGTGACAGTGAATGACATGAGGACGTTTATTGCTGACCAGCAAAAATTCTAAAGCAGCTTTACTAAAGAAAGCAAAACGCATATTGTCGTCTTTGCCACCATAGTAATAACCTCGATTGAAGAAATTATCGCCTGAATAGGGTTGAATAAAGAAACATAATCTTCCATGAACCCAACCGCAATAAACATTGCAACTGATGACCCCACCATACCAAGGCACATTAAGACCACGATAGGCTTCGTGAAGACCCCAAATTTGGTCGTATCTCATGCAATCGTACATGGGGAGAATCAGTTCGACACAATGACCGCGATTTTCCAGTTCTCGACTTAGTCCATAGACCACATCCCCCAAGCCACCAGCCTTGATCACAGGAGCGCATTCTGAGGCAATTTGCACAATATACATACCCTATCTCCCCTTAACAAAATTTTATAGTTTTATATTTTCCTTAAGATTTTAGAACATATGAGTCGGCTTGGTAGATTTTTACGAAAGATTCCCCAACTCTTTCTTCATTAATAAGCGAGAAGAATAATGGGGTAACCAACAATACCAATTCATTTCTTCGGGGATAATTTTATAACCCAAGCCAAGATAAAGTTTTTTGGCAGCATGATTATCTGATAAGACATGCAGGCGAATTTCCTGATAACCCCAACTGCGGGATACATGTTCACAGTGAGTTAGCATTTTGGTAGCGATTCCTTGTCGACGATAGATATTTTTCACAGCTAAGTTAGAAATATAAGGAAATTGAGTTGTTATAGACCACCAGGGTTTCTGAAGAGAAATCTCAACTGCCCCAGCAATTTCTGACTTTTTAATGGCAACAAAACAGCAATAAAGCGAAGGCGATTTTTTTAAGCGATAACGCAAGTCTTCGGAGAGAGTCAATTTTAGAACTGAATTAACCCAACTCAGAATGGGGGGAAAATCGTAAAAACAACTGACAATAGTATTTGCTAGTTCAGAAATATCTTTCATCTGGGCAATCCGAACTGTCATCTCAAACTTATCTTCATTTGCAGTTGAAGCAACAAAAAACATATAGTAAAAACTGTTCTAGGTAAATTTGTTTATTTTAAATCATTTAATATATTTCGATACATCTATTGTTTGAGTTGAAAATTGGGAATGATAAAAAAGTGCTTCAGCCTAGCGAGCCAATATCATAGTGGAAATTACCTGCCCTAAACTTGAAGATTTATCTTGGGAAACTATTTGTCAAAATATTGTGGAGACTATTGGTATAGTCTTACATGCAGATGTTTCTATTATCTGTGCTAAAAGTATTTTAGAAAATAAGCCTCAGTGTTTTTTTTATCAAGCTGAGGGAAAGTCTATTCCAAGTATTGACGGTGCGACTTTGCAGAAAACTGTGCCATTTCCCAATAATATGACTATATTGAAGAATTTTGACCAGGATTGTCTTGGCGACGCGCGAAAGTGCCTGACCCCCCGAGTTTATGATGCTTGCCAAAATATAAATGTTAAATCGAGTCTTTCCATTCCTCTTACTGATCAAAATAACCTCAAAGCGACTCTGACTTTACATCGCTGTCAATCAGAAGATCATTGGCAACCTGAAGAAATAAAATTGGCAAGCAAGATGGCAGCTCAAGCTGGCTTGGCGATCGCACAAATTGAGGCTTATGAAAATATGCGCAATCTTGCTCAAAGGGAAGCGACCTTGAATCGTATTATCAATGCTATTCGAGGTAGTTTAGAGCCTCAAGTGATGTTCAATGCCATTGTCACCGAATTAGGTTCAGCTTTGCAGGTAGACGGTTGTAGTCTTTCTCTGTGGAAGGAGAGCGATCGCTTTATGCATTGTATGGCTTTTTACAATCCCCAAGAACCAAATTCCCGTTCTAAGATTTCTTCAGTCCAAATTGCTGATAATCCGATTCTGCAAAAACTTTTGCAAGAGCGCAAACCCTTAGTCTTTAAGGATCTTACGGCCAAAAAGGAACTGGCTAGGCATGACTTGCCTTGGCGTGCTAAATCCAAAGCTCTGTTGATTGTCCCTTTAATTATGAATGGAGAAATTATGGGCAGTCTGACTCTGCGTCAATCTGCTCTTTCTCGTCAATGGGAGCAATCGGAAATTCAATTAGCCCAAGCTGTCGCGACCCAAGCGGCGATCGCAGTCAAGCAAGCCCGACTCTACGACAAAACTCGCCGACAAGCTAAACAACTCCAAATTAGCCGCCAAAAAGTTGAAGATCTAAATTACTATCTCACTGAGTCGATTTTAAAACGTTTCCTGCCAGAGGCGATCGCCAATCAAGCAGCAGTCGGGAAGCTGGCTCTTGATCTTGAGCCAGAAACCCAGTCGATAACTGTTCTATTTTGTGACTTAGTGGGCTTTACCAATTTATCTAGCCAACTAGAAGTCAATTTGCTATCAGAGTTGCTCAATGAATATTTGGATGGTATGGCTCAGGCTGTCTTCGAGCAAGGTGGCACTATCGATAAATTTCTGGGAGATGCGGTGATGGCTCTTTTTGGCGCCCCCGAAACCTTATCTCCTCAAGAACAAGCACGAAGGGCGATCGCGACAGCCCAGGCAATGTATCGTTATTTGCAGCCTTTAAATCAAAAATGGCAGGTTCAAGGAATTGGCGTCGATGCTCATCTGCCATCATTGCAACTACGTTGCGGCATCCATCAAGGCAGCGCCATTGTTGGAATGTTTGGCGGTCAACAAAGAAAAGATTATACCGCGATCGGCAAAGTAGTTAATATTGCAGCTAGACTACAAAAAAACGCAGCTCCCAATAGAATTTTAGTTTCTGATACGGTACTGAACAATCTCGTCTTACCAGAATATCAAGAGGTTCAGCCTCAGTCATTACAACTTAAGGGCATAGAGCCAAATTTTATTGCTTATTCTTTAACATTGGCTACTGACCATTAAAAATATTGACCATTGACCATTTGGCGGCTATTTAAGCAGCTTGTTCGCTGTTGGGGTTAGCGGACTTTTTTGCTTGTTGCAATTTTCTGCCAGTTTTAGGTGGAATTGGCAACTCCCAGCGAAGATGAAAATCTTTTTGGACTCTATAGGTCAAACGGGGAGATATCTGACGAACTATTTGCGACAATAGGCGATCGCCAGCTTTTTGGACAAAGGAAATTGGTAATTTATGAATAAACTGAGGCATCTCCACTGTTACAACCAAATCTAACTGCCAAGCAATTCTGGTCATTACAGAAGGAACCGCTTGATTTTTAGCAAAAACCTTAGTGATGTTATCCCCTAAAATCTTTTCCGGCGCTAATTCTTGTAGTTCCATCACCGCATTATATTGCACTTCATAGCCAGGATATTCATAATTGGGAACTGGGATGGTGTGCATTGTATACACTCGGTTTTGGGCAGGATGGAAAACCAGCGCAACTTTAGGTTCCACTTCATGACCTAGAGATGAAAAACGCCCCACAATCAATGTATAACCATTATTTCCTAGGGGTTCAACCTTCATGGGATGGGCGCATTGAACAAACCAATGCTCATGAGCATCAAGATAGTTTGCTACTGTATTGGCATCGCTATACATATCCATATAGCCAACAAAATTACCTTGAAACAAAAAAGGATTATTCGTATCTAACGCATTTTTAGAGATAATTGGCTGATTGGTTGACACTTTTGAGAATCTATGGGGTTGAGCTTGAACAAATTTAAACTGCATATTTTTTTCCAGGCTACCAAATAAAACTTCCTTTCGGTGGGAAATTTTCTACAATGAAAGGACTAATAATTTTAGTTAAACACGTTTGTATTAAAGTAGGTGTGATTTAGATTCTTATGCAGGTATTAGTTGTTGGGGCTACAGGACAAACAGGAAAACATATAGTTGAAGATTTAAAAAAGCGCAATATTGCAGTAACCGCTATCGTGAGAAATCTTGAAAAAGCTCAAGAATTATTACCTTCGGAGGTCAATTTTGTCTTGGGAGATGTCACCCAACCAGATACTATCGCCGAGGCAATGTCCCGTTGCAGTGTTTTAATCTGTGCGACTGGGGCTGCCCCCAGTTTCGATTTTACTGGACCGTTTCAAGTAGATTATCAAGGCACCAAAAATTTGGTTGATCTGGCAAAAGCCAACAACATAGAGCATTTTATTCTCGTCTCTTCCCTTTGCGTCTCCAAATTTTTTCATCCTCTCAACTTATTTTGGCTAATTCTTTATTGGAAGCAACAGGCAGAAAATTACATCCAACAAAGTGGTTTGACCTATACCATTGTTAGACCAGGTGGACTGAAAAATGAGGATAACACTGAAAATATTGTGATGTCGTCTGCCGACACTTTGTTTGAAGGTAGTATTCCGAGACAGAAAGTAGCACAAGTGTGCGTTGAGGCTTTATTTAATAATGAGGCGAAGAACAAAATTGTGGAAATAGTCACTCAACCAGATTCTAATGCTCAAACTTGGCAAGAGTTGTTTGCTGGAGTTTAACTTGAAAAACTTATGTGGTCTCCTTGTAATTACGGAATTAGCAATGACTATAGAGTCTGATTTTTAACTTTAAATACTGAGGTTTAATCTTTGTATTCTGTGTTACAAAAACCTATAAAGACTTGATTTTATAGGGACAAACTAAGTATGAATAAAATAGTATATGTAATTGCCTTAACTATTAGCTTAACTGCTTCTATGGTTGCAAATGCCCAAGAAACTCTTGATACAGGTATTAGTCAGGGCGATTTGGATTTTTTAAAAACCTTGGCCTGTGCCGGAGACACTAGCGATTCTGACACTCAAGCATCTTTGGCAGAAATGGAATCTTTAGTGACTCAAATTTTGACCAACTATGGCGTTGAGATTACAGACGAACAATTGGAATCTTTGGGGGCTATAGCAACAGATGCGAAACTACAATTGGAAGCAGAGGAGTCGGTAAAAGCTTTTTGTAGCAATTAATAGTTGAGATTTTAACCTAAAACCTAAAACCTAAAACCTAAAACCTAAAACCTAACACCTCTTATATGAGAAAATTGATTGTTGCGACCAGTAATCCAGGAAAACTTCGAGAAATCGCAGAATACCTCACGGGGTTAGATTGGCAATTGGAATTAAAACCTCAAGAGTTGGACATTATTGAAACAGGAACGACTTTTATTGCCAATGCTCGACTCAAAGCTAGTGAAGTAGCCAAGGCACTTGGCCAATGGGCGATCGCGGATGATTCTGGTTTGGCAGTAAAGGCTTTGAATGGGGCTCCGGGGATCTACTCCGCTCGTTATGGCAAGAGCGATCAAGAGAGAATTACTAGGCTGCTAAATGCTTTAGAAAATCATACTCAACGGCAAGCAGAATTTGTTTGTGCGATCGCGATCGCGCGGCCTGATGGAACTATTGCCTTAGAAACTCAAGGAGTCTGCCCAGGGGAGATTGCAGATCAACCTTTAGGCGAGGGTGGATTTGGCTACGATCCAATATTTTATGTCCCTGAGAGTCAGCAAACTTTTGCCCAGATGTCTTCGGTCACCAAGAATCGAGTTAGCCATCGAGGAAAGGCATTTGCTCAATTATTGCCAGATTTAGCGAAATTATAATAGCGCTACGCGCTGGGGAATAGGGAATAGGGAATAGGGAATAGGGAACAGTGAAGAGAAAACCCAATCTTGACTAGTAGACGTGGGCGTAAATTAAGCTACCTATCAATAAATAGCAAAAAGCCACTAGATCAATACTTATTACTTATTACTTCTTACTTATTACTTCCGCGCAGCAGCACTAGACCATGAATTGCCAAGTCGTGTCCGCAACTCTTTTGATAATTCCAGCAAAACGGGTATATTAGAGATTAGGAACTATCAGAACACTTAATATCTAATGTCGCGCCCTTTTTGGTAATGGTAAATTCTACTTCGTTCTTAATTGGCTGTGTTGGTGCGATCGCGCCTGAGATCCTGCGTCTTTATAAATTGAGATCATCAATTAGACTTAATTGGTCTTGGGGTTATGTATTAGTTTCGATTCCCTTTATGTTATTGGGTGGTTTTGTGGCTCATATCTTAGAACTCTCCAATAATTATGCTGCTTTTTATGCAGGGATTAGCACGCCATTTATTATTAATGCCATAGTGAAAGAGACTCAGCAGGCAAACAAAAGCCAAGATATTTCAGTAGTCAAGGATATTCCTCTCGCTAGTGATGCGGCTCCTAGAGGAAGAGGCGGCGAAGATGTTGCTACAAGAGGGAAAGGAATAAGCGATCGCGAAAAGGAAGCTTCTTTGACAAATATGCAGGAGACTCAAGACAAATTATCTCGCAACAAAAAACAAATGAATTTGCAAGATTTTTTTAGAGCTTTATAGGATAAAGATATAGCACTACGCAATTTGGTTAGAACATTAGTAAACATTCAAGCCTATGGCTGGTGGACTTTTGACTCTTGACTCTTGACTCTTGACTTGCGCGTAGCGCTATATCTACGACTCCATATTCAATAAGACTTTTAAAGTCCCTCGTCGTTGAGCATGGTCGAAGGCCGCTAATCCTTCTTTAAGGGGATAACAAGTTTCAATTAAAGAGGTAACATCTACTTTGTTCTCGGATAGTAAATCTAAAGCCTTGGCAAAAGGGCCACAACGAGAACCAACAACAGTAATTTCGTCTACAACTAGCGCCGAAGCATCCAAGGTCAATTTCCCGGCATAAGTACTTTTTAAAACCAAAGTTCCCCTGGGGCGTAAACCAGACAAGGCCAAGTTAAACCCATCAGGATTTCCCGTACATTCGATCGCAACATCAAAACTTCTGGGAGCGACGAGATCTGCAAACCCCACTTGAATCCCTCTCGACTCCAATCTCTCTAATTTTTCATGATGACGGCCAATTACCAAGAGATTGCAGCCAGTTAAGGCAATGGTTTGAGCAACTAATTGCCCTAGTTTGCCATCCCCTACGACTAATACTTTATGTTCAGGTAGGATATTAACCTGCTTGGTGATTTCTAAAGCGGCGGCCAAAGGCTCAGTAAAAGTAGCCGCATCTGTCGTAACCTGCTCAGGCACAGGATGGAGATTAGTCGCCGGCAAGGTTAAATATTCGGCAAAAGCTCCATGGCGATTCATAATGCCCAATACAGTACGATTTTCACAATGAGTGGGTTGATTCGTCACACAGAAATGACATTTGCCACAAGCTGCGTTAATTTCTCCCACAACTCTTTTATTGACTAAATTAGATTCGCCCGACTCTACAACCCCGACAAATTCATGACCAAGAATTCCTTTATAAGGATAATATCCCCTCAAAAGTTCTAAATCAGTATTGCAGATGCCTGCTCGCAAAACTCTTACTTTTACTTCTCCCGTTCTGGAATCGGGAATTGGAAGATCGGTTTTGAGTTGTAACTGCTGTTTTTCTAACCAAATACCTTGCATAGTCCTAAAATGTTAACGCGTTCTATAATTTAACTTATTTCATGGATTCAATCGAAATTACAGGAATTCGCTGTTACGGTTATACAGGCTATTTACCAGAAGAACAAACTCTGGGGCAATGGTTTGAAGTAGACCTTGTTTTATGGCTAGATCTGGCTCCTGCGGCCAAAACTGATGGGATTGAGGATACTTTTGATTATCGAAAAGCGATCGCAACTGTCAAAGAAATTATTAAGACTTCCAAGTTTGCCCTCATCGAAACATTGGTCAATGCGATCGCAGATGCCATTCTAGCTTTAGATAAAGTGGAAAAAGTTCAACTCAAATTATCCAAACTTGCCGCTCCAATTCCCGATTTTGGAGGCAAAATAACTTTAAACATTACCCGAAGTTAGTTTGAATCATACCATATTATTTCAAAAATACCATAGTATAACTACTTGATTTTTGTTGATTAACCGATGATTTTTAGGTAATTCCGACCAAGAAGATTGGGGTAGAGATCTGCCAGATTAGTATCAGGAGACACACACTTAACTCTCACAAATCACCCTTTGAAATTTTTTTGGTCAAAAAATATGAAATTATCATTAATCACTCGCGGCACGTGGCAATATCTCAACCAACATATTTGTGATCAACAATCTATTTGGAGTTTAAAACGCTTTTGGTATTTATATCGAATCCAATTACTGAAAAAATGTTGGCAACAACAATGTTCTCACCAGAGCAATCATTTACATTAAGTCAGTTATCAGTTATCAGTTATCAGTTAGTGATTGATTAATTATTAACTACTAATTATTATTAACTACAATTTGGCTTGTTGATAGGTTATAGAGATACAGGCTATTGGTTCTTGACGACTTTCAGAATAAGAATCAAACAATTCTAAACTACCACCCATTGTCTCAACTAAAGTCTGAGATAGTAGCAATTTCATTTTGGGGGATAGGCCAATTTCTTCAATGAAATCTCGGATTTCCTCCAAATTATTGCTCTTTGTCGGATCTATTAATTTTTGTTCTTCTGCTTGCCATAACTTTGAAGAGCAATCAAAATAGATGTCAATTTTGACAAGATTTTGTTCTGCAAGACAAGAGGATATAACTTTAATCGTCCCTGATTCAACAAGGGAGATTCCGCTGTCTATGATATTAGTAATTGACTGGATGATGCGTACTCGATCTGCATTAATATAAAGTGAATATTCTGGAGGAATTACTTCCAGCTTAAGATTGCGATTCGCAGCTTGAAGATGGGTCAAATTATAAATACTAGTAAAAACTTCTGCTAGTTGTAGTTTCTCTAGATGCAATTTATTGGTACCGTATTCTGTTTTAGCAACAGCGACAATCTCATCAATAAGTTTCATTAGTTTTAATGCTGAGCGGTAAGCCTGGGCAATAAACTCTTTTTGCTCTTCAGGACTATCACAAAGATCGGACAAAATCAACTGATGCAGTCCAATTAAACTACTGAGAGGAGATCGCAATTCATGGGACGTTCGAGCTAAAAATCCTGCTTTAAACTGACTCATTTGCGCAGCCATTTGATAGGCTAGCTGAGTTTGTTTTAGTTCCTCTTTTAGATCTTCAATCTCATTCATTTTGTGGTTCGAGCTTTGTCGGGGATAAAAATTACTCGATAAAAAAATAAACTATCAACTTTACCGAAAGTTAATAATAGTCTACCAAAAAAATTTTAACCATTAATTATTAATCATTCTTAATTCTTGATAGCTTAAGCGCGCCTTGACGCAGGATCTGCCAATTGTGGTTTTGCCATTGAACAACTGTCGAGGGCAATCCACTCCCCATCGGCTTTTGCGGATCTAATTCTTGAGCTGAGTAGACTACAACTTCAGGAAAAGCCTCGGCGATTTCTCCCATACTCAGCAAGGGGTCTTGTCCTGAAAGGTTAGCGCTGGTTGTCGCTAAAACTCCTGTTTGCTTTAAAATCGACAAGGCAATTGAGCTATCAGGAATGCGAATCCCGATAGTCTGGGAATTGGTGGGATTCATCTGGGGCGGAACAATATCTGATGCCGGTAAAACCAGTGTTAGAGCGCCAGGGAAATACTGCGTGGCCAAATCTTGCCACAATTGTAATTCTTTTGGGGTGCCCGAAATGTAAGGCAATAAATCTGTGATCGCAGCCCCCATTAAAATCAGTGGTTTAGTAGGCGGTCGCTTTTTAATATCAAATAAGGCTTGAGCGAATTCTGGCTTGGTCGCTAAGGCAGGAACTGTATCAGTTGGGAAACTAATTACTTTACCTGCGAGTAATTCATTTAACATCTAACATTTAGAACTTAATATTTAACATTGAACAGTCTTAACTTTTGATCCTCATCCCTCATCCCTCATCCTTTCTTACTTATCTCCTTTCTTCCTTATTTCCGATATGCTAAGACAAAGCGTTCTATTTGAGATAAGTCTTGAATGATTTTGATATCTCGATAATCTCTCTGTTCCGATAATATATTTACCACTTTTGCTCCCTGTCCCGCCATCATTTCAATTAGCCAGATTCCGCCAGATACCAAATAGTTAGGAGCACTTTGCGCCAAATAACGAATGGCATCAAGGCCATCATCACCACCGTCAAGGGCTAAATGGGGTTCATGTTGGAAGACTTCAGGTTGTAGTGTTGGTAATTCTTGAGTTGGGATGTAGGGAGGATTCGAGACCATTCCTGTAATTTGACCTTTCAAATGGCTGATCGGCTGCCACCAACTACCATGATGAAAAGTTACTCTATTCTGTAATTTTGTAAGTTGGGCATTTTCTTTCGCGATCGCCAAAGCCACTTCACTCGAATCCACAGCATGGATGGCAGCTTGGGGAAAAATATTTGTTAATCCTAGGGCGATCGCGCCTGTTCCTGTTCCCAAATCCACCCAATGAGCTCTTGGAGATTCGGGGCAAGTTGCCCGTTGCGCAATTTCGATTATCAGCTCCGTTTCGGGACGAGGAATCAAAACCCCAGGCGCGACCATTAGCTTAAAGTCACGCCATCTAGTAACTTGGGCGAGATATTGGACGGGAACGCGTTCTTGAATTCGTCGCTCCCAAAGCATTTTCAGTTCCAGGAAAGAACAAGTAAGAGCAACATCGCGATCGCGAAAGGATGCCAAACGCAAACTCAAAGCATCGAGATCGGCCATTTCTTGTAACAACCAATCTAATTCTTGAGTAGGTATCCCAGAGGCGATCGCTTCAGACAAGGACTCTCGCCGCCACAAAAACACTTCTTCTCCCGAAACTAAAAATTTTTGAGCCAATAATTACTCCTAGTTATGAAGAGAAAAGGGAACTCTTTCATTTTCAAGATCTTCTCTTTTCTCTTTGTTTCTCGTTCCTTGTTCCTTACTGCTGATTTTCTCCTGCTGGAGCTGGAGCATTAGCTGCATTTTGCAGGATAAACTCTTGAGATTCGTCGGAAATTACAAATCTAATCTTTTGGAGGTATTCATCATCTTTTTGCACCAAAGCCCCAATGATCTGCTCCAGTAAAGTGACCTCGATCTTGAAATTGGCATCAAAATCCACATCGTCCTGGACACTTTCTTTGATAGCATTATCCAGCCTGTCTTTCTCGAAAAACAAACGAAGAATTGGATTCGCGGTGTCTTCATTTTCAAAGGAAGGAATTGGCTGACCACTCTCTTTATCCTTGATCCAGAATAATGGCACACCTCCTTCATATTGTTGTTCTTCTCCCTCTAAAATTCCCTGAGCGGCAGTTTGAGATTGCTGAGTGGGAATGAAAGTGAAGAGTAAACCTTTTTGCTGATTTTCTTCCTTTTGACTTTCCTCAAAAATATAGCCCAAAGGAAGAGTCACAACGACCGCATCAGTTGCCAGTTCAGCATTTTGCTCTTTGACTACGGTTTCAATATAGTTCTCAGCATCTTTAGGACTCATAAAAACATACAATAAAGTTTGCTCCTTATTCTCGCCAGAAGCTTCTTCATTTGGGACTTGACGAGTTACCGTAATTGGCTGCCCTTCCTTATTGGCAATTGTAAACACAGGAACAGGATTTAGGATCTCCAGGATTTGCTCATTAGGTAAAGCAAGAGCCTTAAACTGATTGCCTCCTGTCCCCAAAACAGTTGCGGCAAATATACTTGCCGCCGCACTCCAACGAATTAAAGATTTTATCATGAATTCCAGTTCCTCAAGATAGCTATATTTAGTGTTTTTATTATTTATAAGGGCATGTGTAAAATCAGTTTAATCAATATTTTGATGTTGGTCTAACCCTATGAGACAAATGTCGGTGCTTCATAACTTAAAATCTTGACTTCTCTTTAAACTAGACCCTGATATTTTGGGAAATGTTTCTTTACTCTTGTAATAATCTAAAATTATTAAGTAAAATTGTGGACAAGACTATCCCAATACTCTTAATCAACAACACAGATAGTTTCTCTGCATGTCTGCATGATAAATAACTATTCACTAGTATTTAAGTATAATCTCCGTAGTTATTCGGATTAGTTATTTTTGATTCTTTTGCCATAATTATGAGTACGGAAAAGCTTATCAAACAATTAACTTAATTTGTGGAGTATTCAATCATGAATAACCCAGGCGTCATTTCTCTCGAACAAGACTCGACACAGATTCTTGCCAATGAAGGCAGCTCGACAGTTGATGTGACAATTATCCGAAGTCAAGGCAGTGATGGGACGATAACAGTAGACTATCGTAGTGTCGAAAATTCTTCAACCGCAGACTTAGACTATATCTCCGTTTCTGGCACAGCCGTTTTTAACGATGGAGAACTCAGTCAAACCATCAGTATCCCAATTCTCGAAGACAATTTGGTAGAAGGTGTAGAAACTTTTAACTTTACTATCGATAACGTCACTGGTGGTGGAGGTTTACTTGCCCCCAGAACTGCTTTTATCACCATTGAAGATAATGACTTTATCCCTGAAGCCAAGGTTTTTAATGGCAATCAATATCTATTTACTTCTACAGACTTGACTTGGCAAGAATCTCAAGCCGAAGCAGCCAGTTTGGGTGGCAATCTAGTGACGATCAACGATAGCGTAGAAGAAGTCTGGCTAAGAGAAAACTTTAGTGATACTGAGCCACTTTGGATTGGAATCAATGATTCTAATACGGAAGGAACGTTTCATTGGTCTAGTGGCCAACCCGTTACCTATACGAACTGGGCGGATGGAGAGCCAAATGATTTTGATGGTATTCAAGACTTTGGCTTAATGAACTTTTTCCCTGATAGTGCAGGGGAATGGGATGATGAATCAGGAACAAATGTTCTCCGAGGAATCATTGAGATTGGAGGAAGCAATCCCACAAAAGGCAATATTGAATTCGGCAAAGAGCCAATAAGAAAAACAATAGTTACTGGTTTAACTTTTCCTACGGCTATAGATTGGGCTCCTGATGGTAACACGATGTTCATTGCCGAAAAAGCTGGTGTGGTCAAAACATTCTCTAATGGACAATTGCAGGAAGTGATTGATATTTCTTCTCAAGTCAATGATTTTCTGGATCGAGGCTTGATAGATATTGCAGTTCATCCGGACTTTTTTAATGGCAGCCCCTATCTTTATGCGGCTTATACCTACGACCCTCCAGAAGTTTTTGATAACGAAAATAATGATTTAGCTGGGCCTGATGGTTCAGGCAACCGAGCTGGGCGAGTTGGTCGATTCACCGTTGATGTAGAAACTTTAACCATTGTTCCAAATAGCGAAGAAGTAATTTTGGGTCGCAATAGTACTTGGGAGAATTTCAATGGGTTTGTTGATAGTGCAGTTGATATTGACGAACCCCCAGCCAAAGGCATTCTTGATCAAATACCTGATTTTTTGGCCGCGGATAGTACTTCTCATTCGGTTGGAGCATTACAATTTGGGCCTGATGGGGCTTTGTATGTCAGTAATGGAGATGGTACTTCTTTTAATGTTGTCGATCCTCGGACAATCCGGGTCCAAGATCTCCATAATCTTTCCGGAAAAATATTACGGATTGATCCGATTACGGGTGAAGCTTTAACAGATAATCCTTATTATGATGGGGATTCTAATAGCAATCGCTCGAAAATTTATCAATATGGTTTGCGTAATCCTTTCCGCTTCAATATTCATCCTGAAACGGGAGTACTTTATATTGGCGATGTGGGCTGGGGTACTTGGGAAGAAGTCAATGTTGGCGAGGCGGGAGCTAATTTTGGTTGGCCCTATTATGAAGGTGGCGATGGAACCGATATTCCAGCTCCAGGATATGAATTTTTTCCTGAGGCCCAAGAATTTTACAATAGCGGACAAGAAGTTAATACTGCCATTTTAGCTTTAAATCACAATACGGATAATATCAACGCCATTGTGATGGGCGATTTGTATACAGGAAATAATTTTCCGGTCGAATATCAAGGAGATTTATTCTTCAATGATCTCGGTCAGGGAATTGTCCGTAATATCAGTTTTGATGATTCAGGAGCTATCAGTGATGTTGAGGTGTTTGCCGACGGTGCTGAGATTGTTGTGCAAATCGTCCAAGGGCCCGATGAAAATCTTTATTTTGTAGATCTAGATGATGGAATTGTTGGTCGTTGGGAATTTGAGATAACAGATGTTCCACCTCGTACTATCGCTCCGATCGCAGATTTGGCAGTGTCAGAAACGGCAGATGATCCAGTCATCGATCTAAGTACTATTTTCATTGATGACAATGGCGATGAGCTTACTTATTCAGTACAAGACAATAGCAATGAGGGTTTAGTTTCAGCTGTTATAGATGGCAGTAATTTGAATTTAGCTTTGCTAGAAGGTCAATTTGGAACCGCAGACATCACTGTTCGGGCAACTGCCAATGGACAATCTGTCGATGATACTTTCACTTTATCTGTTGACGAACCCCTACTAAGTAAACCTATCTATAGGTTCCAAAGTAGTCAAAGACCTGGTAACTATTTATTTGTCGGCGAAAATGAAAGACAAAGTATTCACCAAGATTTTGCCGATACTTTTCATGAAGAAGGTCTTGCTTTTAATGCAGCTGTGGAATCTAATGAAGAATTAATTGCTTTATACCGTTTTCAAAGCATCCAAAGACCAGGTACCTATATATTTGTTGGAGAACAAGAACGTAATAATATTAATAACAATTCTAATTTCTCTAATAGTTTTGCGGAAGAAGGAATTGCCTTTTATGCTCATGGAGTGGGTGCTGGGGTTGCAACCCCCTTCCATCGTTTTCAAAATTCTTCGGCGCCGGGAACTTATATTTATGCCGCAGGTGCTGAAGCTGATAATATTCGGGCTACCTTCCCTAACTTTATTGATGAAGGGACTGCTTTTGAAGCAGGAATATAATCCCCCTCAATTTCTTGAAAAAGTTCCCACCAGGAATGTGAATTGTGGGTGAGTATCCTGGTGAGCTTCTTTCCCTTGTTATGCACAGTCATTAAAAAATCATTAGTCTAATAGGACGCATTGTGAGAAATAGAGCTAGATACTCTACTACCGCCAAAGTTATTAGAAGGATTGCACCTAAAGTTGGGTAGGGCATTAAACCCGTCTCCAACTGATCAGATGACGTCTCACATTGTTTTTTCATAGCAATAAAACTCCGATTAAAACTGAATTTTGGATGTCTTCAAGCTTAGCTTCTGCTTAAAGATTTTATGGTATTTACTTGGGTAACGATTGATTCCCATCTATAATACCATTAATGAAACTTTACATTATAGGTGAAATCATTCGCCTGAATTATCACTTAAGTTCATGGGGGAAGGCATGCTGAAATAGCTGCCCTTTTAAGAAGTTAACCCCTTTAATCTCCTGTAATAGCTGAGTTGCTAACTATTTTTGTTTGAGTAAAATCAAAGGTGTTGCTCTTAAACTATTTTAGATTTTGTCTTGATTATTAGAGATAATATAAAGAATCCCCTCTATCTTTGCAAGTAATCGCCAGTCCACACGCGATCGCCATCTGACAACAAATAAATCAAATTGATTTATTGCTGTGGCAGTGGGAGTTCTAATACGAAACTTGAAGCATCAAGCTGAGCAATTT
>NZ_ALVZ01000134.1 GCF_000332055.1 Xenococcus sp. PCC 7305
TCTCTTGGTGAGCGTTCCCTTGCGCCACCTACCCCTAACCCCTTCCTACAGGAAGGGGAACAATATAGTCTCTCCTTTCAGGAGAGATTTAGAGAGGTTCGGCGCGGGGTCTCACCGCTGCCCTCTGCCCTCTGCCCTCTGCCTTCAAGGGCGAAGCCCCGTTAAACTTATTACCTGTTGATAATGAATATTCAACCCCATATCTATCTTTTAGCGCAATCTTCAGAGAATCTTGCTGAGGAAACAGTGAAAGATACAGTGAAAGATACAACGGAAGTTATATCTCAAATTACTATAGAAAAAATTATTCAGGGGATTTTTGTTGTATTAGCTGCCTATATAATCTTAAGAGTCATAGATAAAGTCATTATCTGGATTTCTGAAAAGATTGCCAAGGAATGGCGGTTGCGAGTTAAGCAATTTCTGCCTTTCCTACGGATGATGGTGTTAACTGCGACCACTATAATTTTACTGAATTTATTTCTGAATTTATCGCAAGAAAATATCATCGCGATAACAGGAACAGTAGCAGTAGCCTTGGGTTTTGCCTTTAAAGATTATGCCAGTTCGATTATTGCAGGGATCGTTGGCTTATTTGAAGCTCCCTACAGTGTTGGCGATCGCGTTCAAATTGGTGAGTTTTATGGTGAAGTAATTAGCTATGGTATTAGGGCGGTAAAAATTCAAACTCCTGACGATAATACAATCACGATTCCCCATAATAAAATTTGGACAGAAGCCATATCCAATGCCAACACAGGAGCTTTAGAAGCCCAGGTAGTTACCGAGTTTCATTTTGCCCATGATATAGATGTTAATTTAGTGAGAAAAATTCTTTATCGAGTTGCTCAGACTAGTAAGTATACAGCTCTCAAATTGCCGATTCTAGTTGTGATGGAAGAAAAACCCTGGGGAAGTTTATTCAAACTCAAATCCTATCCTCTCGATGCGCGGGATGAATTCGTCTATAAAACCGATTTAACAGTTAGAGCTAAAGCAGCTTTTACGAAACATAAATTAGCCTATCCTCGTGTCTTTGATCCCAAAAGTGCAGGAGCAGAATTTAATTGATTTTATTAGCTGTCACTGGCGAAGGTAATTCTCGCATAATTAAAGTATAAATATCTGTTGGCATATCAATATTGGCTTTCTCTAGAGCTTCTTTAACCGCTTGAGTAACCTTAGAGGTCGTTGCCAAAAAACCTGCTCTGTGGGAATCGACCCAAAAACGAACTTCTAAATTTACTGTACTAGCAGCCAGTTCCTTCACTAAAATATCTGGTTGGGGCTGGGTTTCTACTTCTTTAAGATTTTGTAGTGCCTGATGAATAACTGCGATCGCCTTATCGATATCTTCTTCATAATCAATTCCCACCATCACTGAACTTCTTCTTTTCGGAGAAGCCGTATTGTTAATAATGCTCGCTTGAAACACTTCTTGGTTCGGAATATAAACGAGTCTCCCATCATAGGTTTTCATCGTAGTAGCTCGTAGCTGAATTTGGGTGATAGTTCCTTCATAATCGTCAATCACTACCTGATCGTGGATTCTAAAAGGACGAGCTGCCAGTAAAATCACCCCAGAAATATAGTTACTTAAAACATCTTTGAGACTAAAACCAATGGCGACGCTGGTTAGTCCCAAAGCACCTAACAAAGCACCAAAATCTAGACCCATCACGCCCAAAGCAATGATAAAACCGACTACCCAAACAGCACCATAACTGAGTCTGCCGATCAAAAGTTCGGTGCTAGAATCTCCTTCAGTTTGTTGCGCCCAAGTAAAAGCAAGATAGCGTACTCCCTTCGCAACAGCCCAAGTTAGACCTACAACAATAATTGCGCCGACTAGAGATGGTAAATTACCTACTAGATCTCGCAGTAGTTCTCTGGTAGTTGTATAAAGACGCTGAGTAACATCGATCGCCAATGGGGGTTGAGCAAAAGCATTATTAAGCTGTTCTGCCCATTTTTCCGCTAGTTCGTCAGTACTTAAGCCAAAATCCTCGGCATCTTGTTGGGTAACAGTCATCAAGATACGATTGTTCAGACGTAAAGTAGCGATTTTGCGAGGTTCATCGGGGGCAATTTCTACTTTGCCTGGATTTTCATTTTGTGCCAACAAACTGGCTAAACGACGATTAATAATCTGAGCTCTAGCACTAGCATCGATTTGGGGTAAACTACCAATTTGAAATAAAGGACGGTTTCGCACCACCACATCGGCAAAATATAATCCATCGCCAGGAATAATAGCTGACTCTGATTTACTAGGAATCGGAATAATTTCCTCTTCTTGAGCAAAAGCTAGAGTAACAGTACCCAGTGATAGAGTAACAACAGCGAAAAAAGTAATAGTTAACGGGAATTTTCGGGAGCGATTAAGTTTAGTAGATTGTCCTAAAAATAAGTAGGAAAAATTAAGCATCGATATATAGTGATAAACTCTTCGGTTGTTCGTTTTAGTAGGGCTAGGATTATTTATCTAATGCTGACAGCTCTAAGTCAAATTTAATCGCGATCTGGCTCAATATTTCCTGTTCTTCTAATGTAACTTCGCCGTTAGATTTGGCAATTTCATAACATCTATTTAAGGTCAAAGGGGCAAACTCTGGTAGTAACTTTTCTAGTAATGCGGATAGATTCTGAGGTTGTTCCAGATTTAGGGCAACAGTTTTCACCGAAGAAGGAGATATCTTGTTAATTGTAGGTAAAATTGCTTTCCAACCCTGTTGAGGATAACTGGTTTGTACCATATGAATTAAAACACGATCCATAATTTTTGACTGATTAAAAGCAACTTGCCAATCGGCATCGGTTTCTTGCTGCATGGATGCCACTTCTTGGTAAAGGGTTTTTCTCTCGTAAAAACGACAGGCAGTTCGTCCTAAAACGTACAGCATAGCCGCATTAGTTGACGCTCCCACCACTGCACCGATACCAGGTATAACTTCGACGATACTTAAGCCAGATTTTACAAGATCAGCGCCAAGGGATAAACCAAAGATCGCAAGCACTTCACCACGTCTACTAGGATTACTTAAATCTAAACCATAGGCCGCGGCGATTTCATAAACCATCTCAGTTTGTAATCTGGTAGTAGCGATTAATTCCACACCTAAAAATAGCGCCGCGATCGGGGGAATAATATTAGTTACTAAGCCTAAACGACCACCCATCCAAGCTTTTTGGACAATTAAACGGTGAGCGATTTGAGACGGAGTTTCATCAGGATATTGCGATCGCATTTTAGCCACTGTCTCTTCTACTTGGGTAACATCTATTTTTCCTAAAAAGGTCATCAACCAATCTAAGCCAATAGTATTGTCGGCAGCTTTGAGAATCGGATTAGAGGCAATCCATTTTAGAGTTTTTCCCGTGGAGGCTGTTGTTGTTTCGAGGAATTTTTGCGTTTCGGTAGTTAAAGTTTCGGTTAAACTATCTACTGTATTGTTGGTTGCGGCTAAAAAATTTTCTGGGAAAGTTGTGTTGGTCATATTTTAAAATATTGTGGATTGGTATGAATTAATAGTAAAACTTCTGACTATAACCATTAATTACAATTTGATTAGCCAGGACGAATTAATTAACATAATCAATTTAGATATGTAGGTCACTGATTCATTTAATAAGAAGATATCAGTTGCCATAATAGCTAAGCATCTAACTCTCGATAGAAACTAGATAGCTTTTGCTATTTGACTGAATCTAAACAATTATTGCTATTGAATATTTTAGTTTTTCTTGTCAGCTAATTCTGAATCTATCTTTGGACTGATCGCTTATCTATAGGAAGAGAGATGTGGCAGCAAGAGTTTACAGGGTAAGTTTGTAAGTAGTTCAGAAACGAAGGAAAACAATCTTTATGAATTTATTATTGCAAATTACTGATAGCGGATCTCACTTTCCCTATGCAGCCTCAGCAGTATTAGGATTAGGCTTTATTGCCGCCGTTACCATTGGTTCGATCGCTTGGTACAATTCTAAACGCCCTGCTGGTTGGGAAAACACAGAACGTCCTGATGTTGTTCCTAACATTAACAAATAAATAAAACCAACTTTTAACCTTTCAAATATTCACTACAGTAACCTATTGGAGACAACAAATATGGAAAATAAGACAGCCAAAGATGCTAATTATGATCGTGGTATTACCTCAGCTGAAACCGCAGCCCGCATGGAAAGAGAAGGTGAAAACTTCAAAAAACTTCCTGACAACGAAGAAAATACCGATGCCACTGCTGGTTATACAGTAGATCGCGAAGGTTTAGCAAATAACTATGCGATCGAGCCTGAAATGTATTACGAAGTTCCTGGAGATAGGGCAGCAGATAAAGCCAAAGAAAAAGAACAACGTGTTGAAGAAATGAAAGATATTAATACTCCTGGCGGCAAGGGCGTGGGTATGATTTAATGCTGCTGCGCGGAAGCAATAAGAGTTTTCTCTGACAGTTGATTTGCTTTCATCTCTGATGAGGTGATCAGACATTGAGACAAAAATCGACAACTTTTTTAAGAAGAATTATGCCAGGCAAGACTTTGAAAATAATCAGAGTCTTGTTTGCTATAGAGACAAATAGATGCTGCTTATCCCTATCAAGATATCAATGTAAGGCAAGTCTAGATAAACAGTAAATAAACATAATTTGTTACAGTGCGGAAATCACCAACCAACTTACTTTAAAATCTTAGTAGTGTTTCATGTTTTTCTCACTTCCGCGCCTGAAATTTTGGCTCATTATTGTTTTAATTGTGGGATTAACCTATTTGACATCTCCCTTAAGAGCTCAAACATCTTCCCCTGTAACCAATACGCTAGGAAACTCTGCATCAGTAGCGACCAAGAATGTATCGACTTTCCTTCCTGCTTTATCCCGCTTGTCTAATTCTAGCGAAACCCTGTCGACAGAATGGATCCGACTAGATGGTCGTCGTCTTTTCAAAATTTCTGCTGCCAAAGAATTGTTACCAGAGCGAGTGCAAACTATTCAAAATCATTTGGCACAAATAAGCACCGCTTATTTTCAAAATAGCAGTAATTCTCCACAAGTAAATGTCTTAACCGTCAATGATTTACCTACAATTAATATTAACGGTCAATATCTACTTACCGTAACCGAACTCGATGCCAAACAACGGGTTATTACCACTCATAACTGGGCAATACAGTTAAGTGAAATTCTCCAACAATCATTAATTAAAGCGAAACAAGAACGACAACCAAGATTTTTACTCAGGCAAGGAGCGATCACTTGTGGCACCCTTTTTGCGATCGCAATAGTTAATTGGTTACTCCTAAAACAACGCAGACGCATTCAACTTCGGGAAACAAAAGGTAACAACTCGAATACTGGCACCACAAATGCTAGATCTATTCAGCAAAAATTTCACCAAAATCTCAAAGCTTTTGAAAATAGATTATTACTATACGTTCAAGTTCTACTTTGTTTAGGTGGGATTCTATTTTGCCTCAATTTATTTCCCTATACTCGACCTTTGCAAGTCACGTTGCTTAGTGCGTTAACAATTCCGATTGTCATTGGCTTTGTGATCTTAGGGGTTTCTCTCGCTATTCGTTTAAGTTATGTGTTTATTGATCGCTTTGTATCCTCAATTAGAATTAATCCTTTTCTCTCTGCGATCGCTATTGAACGAGCCGAACTCAGAATTTCCACTATAGTTAGTGCTATCAAATGGATCGTAATTATTTGTTGGTTAATCTTAGGATTAATCTTGAGCTTAATTATTTTAGGAGCTGATGTTGCACCTTTGATCGCGGGTGCGGGACTCTTAGGGGTTGCCGTTTCTCTGGCTTCGCAAAATTTGATTAAAGATGTCATCAACGGTTTTTTAGTGGTTTTTGAAGACCAGTATGGCATTGGAGATGTCATTGATACGGGAACCTGGTCGGGTATGGTAGAAGAACTAAATTTACGAATTACGCAACTGCGTAATGCTGAAGGTAAATTAATTACTATTCCCAACAGCCAGATCACCGCAGTAGCCAACCTAACAAAAAGCTGGGCAAGAGTCGATCTTAATATTCCTGTAGCTTATAATACTGATATTAAAAAGGCAATCAAGATAATTGAAGCAACTGCCTGGGAGATGAGTCAAGACCCCCAATGGCAATGGCGCATTATCGAAGAACCCCAGTTGATGGGTATCGAAGATTTTAGCGATCGCGCGATCCTAGTAAAATTGTGGATAAAAACCAAACCCTTAGAGAAGGTTAACGTCGCTAGGGAATATCGCTTACGTATAAAGTTAGCTTTTGACGAAGCCGGAATCATAATTCCCGTACCGAAATATTTTAATAAAGAATGAACAATTAGCTTAATGTAGTTGAGGAACTGATTTCCCCATGAAGCAAAAAAACAAATTCTATTCCAGCAAAATCCTCAAAAAAATTAAGCGCAGAAGGTTATTTGATTATAGCTACGAAACACCAGGAAGTCTTCCAGGAACTCTTCAGATCTCCCAGGATGCAATATTTCCGCCTATAGATCTGATTGATTATAATTCTGAACAAGTAAGGCTTCATCATGACCTTGCACCAGAAGCTTGCGGGCCATATTTTTATACCAACTCAGTATCCTGGTTTAATATTGGAGGTTTAGGCAATGAAGACTTTTGGCACCAAATTGGTACCGTATTTTCATTACATCCTTTGGTACTCGAAGATATAGTTAATGTCCCCCAACAACCCAAAATAGAAGATTATCAAGAACAATTGGTAATTATCACCCATATGGTCATGCCTAACTCAGAAAACGAAGTCTTTCGTTTAGAGCAAGTTAGTTTTGTTTTAGGTCAGCACTATCTTTTGACCGTACAGGAAGAACCCGAACAAGATTGTTTAGAGCCGATTCGGCAGCGGATTAAATTTCAAAAAGGCAATATTAGAAATAAAGGAACTGATTATTTAGCCTATGCTCTCTGGGATGCTATTGTTGATGGGTTTTTCCCCATCCTAGAGATATTTAGCCAAAAAATTGAAGAATTAGAAGATGAAGTTATTTTTAATTCTAATAATGGTACTTTAGCTAAAATTTATCAAGCCAAAAGAGAATTACTAGCTTTGCGTCGGGCTATTTGGAGCCAAAGGAATGCTTTAAATATGTTGATTAGAGATAAAAGTCCTTTAATTAGCGAGGAAACTATTATTTATTTGCGAGACTGTTACGACCATGCAGTACAAATCATCGATATTATTGAAACCTATAGAGAGTTGACTTCTGGTTTAACAGATATCTATCTCTCGGCAGTTGGCAATAAAATGAACGAGGTGATGAAATTGCTGACCGTGATCTCTTCTATTTTTATTCCTTTAACTTTTGTTGCTGGTATTTATGGCATGAATTTTAATCCCCAAGCTTCTCCTTGGAATATGCCAGAATTAAATTGGTATTGGGGTTATGCATTTTTTTGGGGAATTATGATATTTATCGCAACTGCCATGATATATTTCTTTTGGCGAAAGGGTTGGTTTAGCAATATGGCTACTCCCAAGCGTAAGAAATAGAAGCAAATAAACCTCTAGATTTTTTTATGATTTGTCAGACTAGTTGTTTTTTAGGAAATAACAAATGACAATTTAACATCATTAATATACAAAAAAAATTGCTTTTATAAGCATACTCATGAAAGATATAAGACTCTGTCCTGAGACAGATAATCTTTTTTGCCATATTTATAATTATTTCTAAATATTAGTCTTCCAGTAGATATAGTGATCACAAAAAAAATGTAAGATAAGTAATATTGAAATGAAAGCATAAATATATTTATGTCTATTCATTATAAAAGTAAACCTTTAACTAGAATCAACAAATAAAATTAATCAATAGGAAATCTCAATGCTTCAAGGAATAGAATTAATTAATTGTGCCAAAGCTAATGCCAGACAAGGGATTATAACAGCAGCCCAACAATCTGGCTATGGACAGAATATTGACTTATTCAAAGAAAAACTAATCAAAGCTTGTGAAGAAATTGGGGTTAATATCGACGAACTAGAAGATTTAATTACCGATCAACAAATAGCTAAAGAAAAGAGGAAAATCATGGATATTTCTCCTGAGACAGCTACAAAACTCTAGCTATTACCAATTAAATTCTTGCTCTAAAAAACAGTTGCCAATATTGCAACTGTTTTCCTTTTCTATTTTCTTTATCGATTAAGCAAACTCATTTATTTAAGCAAACTCATTTATTAGTTTAACGTCAGTTTGACGAATTTTTATTTGATTAAATTTCCCAAGTTGGGCAACGAAGTAATAGGCTTCACCCTACATCCCTAAATCCCTAAATCCTTATTCAGAACCAGTAAATTTTGTACTCATCGAACTCACATTAATTTATCGAACCGGCATAGGAATTATCTTCTTCGTCTTTGTTTTGATGATTCTTAGCATGATTACCTTGATTATTAGAAGGTATATAATCATTATATTTATCCTGATTGTAATAATATAAGGTACGAATCGGATAGGGAATACTAATATTTGCCGCATCGAGAGCTGCTTTAATCGCTATAATTGCTCTAGTTTGTACCTGTCGCACCTGAGGTTGTCTAGGATGAGTCCAGTAGCGAATAACAAAATCAATCGAACTATCACCAAATCCTACTAAATCTATTTCTGGGGCTTTCTTTTCTAATACACCCTCGACTTTTTTAATGGTTCTTAGTAAAATTTTCTTAGCTTCAGGCAGAGAAGTGTTATAGTCAACTCCGACTGCTAGATCGGTACGACGTTGGTTAAAAGCTGTTCGTACCCTAACTGCACTGGTAAAAACTTCTGAATTAGGGACGAGTATTCTTTCCCCATCATAGGTGCGAATTTTAGTAGTTCGGATATCAATTCTTTCTACTGTACCTTCATAATCTCCAACTATAATTTGATCATCAATACGGAATGGTCTTTGAACCAAAATTAAAATTCCCGAGAGAAAGTTCTTAAAGATATCTTGAAATGCAAAACCTATGGCTACAGAACTAAGCCCGAGAGTAGCAATAATATCACCTAAACGTAAACCAGGAAAAGCAACTACACAAGCAATGACAACTCCTATAACCCAAGTTGTAATATGTGCTGTTTTAGAAAATAACAGCTGTAATGATTTACTTTGTAAAGTTCGTTTCCCTATTCTTTCGGCAATTCCTATCATAAACTGAGCCGCATAGCGAGTCAGCATGATGATTACCAGAGCAGTAATAATTGCCGGTACAATTTTAATGGTGTTTGCTAATAAATCTTGTAGGCTATTGACTACTGTATCTATTATTTGATTCATATTTTTAAAAGTTAGTTTAACGGTCATTAGTGCCGCTGGGCAAAGGTAATAAGTAATCTATTGTTAATTTGTTCATGAATTAGGAGATAGGTATATTTAATTTAAAGAAAATGTAATTAACTATACCTAATCTACTTAGACTGACTATTCTTTAGCAATTATCCATACCGCATGAACAATTCCAGGTATATATCCTAGTAAAGTCAAAAAAATATTAATTAATAGTTGAGTGCTCAATCCCGTTTGTAAAAATACACCCAGAGGTGGTAAAAAGATAGCACACAATATTCTAATGAGGTCCATTATCTTAATTGCTGATTGTTTACTACTTAGTCAAGATAGAAATGACGGTTAAATCGAGAAATCATAATTATTTTAACCATCAAATAAATCTTGACAATTTATGATTTATCAAAAGCTTTAAGTTTTAAGCTACAAAGCTATAAGCTCAATAAGTCAATGCTTACGAATTATAGCGATCTCTTTGCTTTTTTGAATGACAATTGTTGATTTGAATTACTGAAACTTAGCAAGAGCAGTTTCCCAAGCATTATTTAATTCTGTCCAAGCTTTTTCAAAACCTTTCTGCATTTCTGCCCAAGCTTCTTCACTAGTTTGCTGTAACTCTTCAAATTTTGCTTGAGCAGCATCACGTTTAGTGTAAAGTTCTTCCATTTTACTATGGTATTCAACTTGGGCATCAGCTTTAGCTTGCTCACCTTTGGCTTTTAGTTCATCGATTTGAGCATTAAGTTTATCTAGCTGCGCTTTCACTTTTTCTTGATAAGCCTGTTTACTTTCAGAACTAGTTACCATAATTATTTTTTCTCCAAATACTTTTTTTGATCGTTAGTTATTCACATCCCAAAACTAACAAACATACAATTTTCAAGAATCCCCCCAAAGATTTAGATTCTTGATCTTGTTAAATTGTCAAACTCTATCTTTAGACAGATAGTTGCAATTTTATTTAACTCTGAACAAATACCTGAGCTTCATATTCAGGTAAATCGACCAGAATCTGTCCATTCCCCGCTTCAATATCGTAACTACCAGTCCATTCGTGCCAAGTTCCATCGTTGGAGAAATTTGGTACAGCATAACCAGCTAAATACTGGTCAGAAAAATTAGCCACTACCACGACACGAGAACCTTGATCATTCCAACGAGTATAGGCAATTACCTTTGATTCTGGATCTTCATGAAAGAATTCAATATTTTCTGTATATAGTGCGTGGTTGTTTTTACGAAGATTAATGAGACCTCGATAATGAGCTAAAAGCTGTTTATTTTGATCTCCAGCCAGTAAAGTCCAGTCAATTTTACTAGCTTCTTGATTGAGAGGTTGATAGTCACCAAATTCTTCTCCCATCCAAACCATGGGAATTCCTACCGCAGTCATCAACAGTACAACTGCTAACTTTACTCTTTTAAATGCAGCTTCACCGACAATTCCGCGCTCGCCGAGCTCTACCATGACTCGTTGATGGTCGTGGTTAGATATATAATTCACCACATTGGTTGTCCCAAGGAAACCTTGACGCTTACAGTCAAGCACATTTTTGAGTTCTTCAGGCTCATAGCGATCGCCACAGATATGTTCAACTACAGTGTAGTAAAAGCTATAGTGCCAACAGCCGTCCATCGGGCCTTCGAGGTTAGTAATTGCTGGGTCTTCAGGAATATGTTCGGCGATATTAATAAAAGGTTTTTCTCCTGCATATTCTTTAGCTAGATTAACAACCCAATGCATAAAATCGTAATTATCAATCTGTTTAGCCGCATCGTAGCGAATACCGTCTATATGATACTCTTTGATCCAAAAATCTACTGTATCGCCAATATATTTCCAGGCAGGTTTAAGATCTAAATTCTCGTCGTAATGTTCGTAATTAAATTCTGGTCCCCAACTATTATCAGGATCGGTAGGCGAATGGTGATACCAATAGTCGTGATCAATCTGCGTTAAAGGACAATCCGTATTAGAGTGATTATAAATCCCATCTATAATTACTCGAATTCCTCTAGCGTGACATTCGTCGATAAGATGTTTCAGTTCGTGGGTAGTTCCGTAATTAGATTCGGCGGCAAAAAAATGTTGTGGACTATAACCCCAACTGTAGGTACCAGGGTTTTCTTTGACCGGCATTAGTTCAACAGCATTAACCCCTAGATCTACTAAATAATCTAGCTTTTCAATCACATGTTGATATTTACCGCGCGCCTCTGGGTCGTCTTCTCCACCAGAAAAATCACCAATATGAAGTTCGTAAATCACTAATTCATGGTCTGGTGGCAATGGTTTATCGTCATGGTGCCAGACATAGGTATCGACAATTTTCTCGCCGTCTTTGATCGTAATCGTGCCGTTCTGGCTTTTTGGGGCAATATTCTTGGCATAGGGATCAACAATTTCTACCCACTCATCTTGTTCTAAAAACCAACTCAGAGAACGTACCCGAAATTTATATTCGTACTCTCCGTCTTCTAATTCAATTTTTGTTTTAAAATAACCATCATCGTCTTTTTTCATTGCTACAGGTTGCCAATTAGAAAAAGAACCAATAATAGCAGCTTCTTTATTATAGGGAGCAAATAATTTAAATTCTATTATGTTTTTCATCAAAAACGCCTCAAAAAACTTAGAAAAGAAAATAATATCTTGATAGCAAATATATTATTTTTATAAAACTAATGACATCTATCTTTAGAGATAAATTGTATTTAGAAAGCCTGTACTAATTAGTGCCTAACAGTCGATCCCAAAAGGTGAAATACAATCCATAATGGCGATCGTAATAATTATGATGCAAAGAATGATGATCCGAGCTGATGAACCATTTGCCGAGCCAATGCTGAGGAAAGTTGGGAAACAATTCAAAACCAAGATGGTTGATCAACGCCCAGATAGTCATAGTAATTAACCATAAAATTAGAACAGTGATGTGAAGCGGAATTGTAAAAACTATGGCGACTAAAAACAGTCCTTGAATTAAGGCTTCCGGAAAATCTAAAGCAGAAGATGTCCAAGGCGTAGGATTTTTAGAGTTATGATGTCCCTGATGCAAAAAATTAAATAGCGAAGGATGATGAAATGCACGATGCAAAAAGTAATAACAAGTATCTTGAAGAAAGATTATCCCAAAAAAGCTGGTAATTAAATACCATATTCCATAATCATCTACTGATTCGTATAAGCTGGTAGCCCCAGAATCGTAAGCTGTCATAACTATTGCCGCACAAATAGCTAGAGCAATTGCTGCGATAACCGAGAGGAAGATGTCTTTTTGTACAGATTGCCAACTCAAAAATTTGGTAGGGGGAGCTTGTTTAACAAAAGATTTGTTTGCCGAGAAATAGAATAACCAATAAGCTCCTCCTGCTAACAAGAAATAGCGCAGTAGGATAATTCCGAAAAAGGCGAAAAGATAATAGAACCAAAGCTTCATAGATTATATGCCCTAAAGTATAAAATTTCAAAAAAAGTAATTAGTTTTTCGGTATAGCTCTCTAAGTTTTTGTCGTCTCAGTGTCAAGAAAAGATTGTGCGGTCTCGCCTTCAGCGAGGCGCTGCGCGATCGCATTCCTTGACATCCTTCAGAGCTGAGGCGGTACCGTTGCTCAAGTCTTGAATCACACTAAAATTACCATTTGTCTCTAATACTACGGCGTCGGCATCTTCAATTGCGCCAATACCATTAGAGCGCAAAGCAGCAAGAACTTCTCCTTCTGTTACTCGCTCTCGCTTCAGAACATCCTGTTTAAGTTGACCCTTGTAGAGTAACAATGACGGTTCAGCTTTGATCAATTTTTGGACGAGGGAAGAACGTGTCGCGATCCAAGTCAAAATATATTGAAACAAAACAAGTAAACCAAAACCCAAAATTCCAGTCCCAAAAGAATCTTTAGTCGATAATAAAATACTCGATAAAATCGAACCAAAAGCGATCGTAATTACAAAATCAAAAGAGTTCCATTTAGCTAGAGTACGTTTGCCCGATAGGCGCAACATAAAAATTATGGCGACATAGGCAACCGTCCCCAAAATAATAGTATTGAGAAAAGGATTTTCAAACATATAACTTAAAGGTTGATTTCTTGGGAAAGGGCTTAGATATCAGGCTAAACCCTCTTATTTCTTAATTGTTTGGCAATAATCTATAATTCTGTAGAAGGAACAATTTCTACTTCCATCTTGACATTGTCAACCCCTAGAATCTCTTGTGCCAAAGGTTTAATACTTTCATATTCCTTCTGACTAGGAACAGTTCCGACAATCGCCACTTCACCATCTTCAGCATCTACAGTTAGTTTTGCACGGGGAATATTAGCTTCTAACTTAGCTCTAACCTGACTTTCAAGATCAGAATCATTTCTTTGCCCTTCTTCACCAAATAGATCATTGCGTTCTTCTCTAGCACGAATGTCCGAATCCAATTGAGCTTGGCGAAGCTCACTACTAGCATCTTCTAGGGTTCCTTCTACTTCTGTTATATCTTCGACCACAGGACTTTCGTCCACTGAATCGGGAGCGTCAGAACTAGTTCTTGCTACATCACAAGCAACAGCACCAAAAAGCATTGTTCCACCTAATAGAAAAGTAATTAGTTTATTCATTTTTTTCTCCAATTGTTAATAATTTTTTGATTATGATTAGCCGATGGTAGCGACGGAACCGCCATCAACTCGGTAATTAGCTCCTACGACGAAGCTAGAATGTTGAGAACAAAGAAAAGCAATAACAGCAGCGACTTCTTGTGCCTTTCCTCGGCGATGCAGTTCCAGATGAGGGCGTTTTTCATCCAAGAAAGTTTCGATGGCTTGATCAAAACTCAAATTTTTCTCTTTTGCCCGTTTTTCCATCATGGCATCCGTCATCGGAGTGGCTATATAGGCAGGAGATACAGAGTTAACTAAGATACCGTCTTTCGCATAGGCTTTCGACAAGTTTTTCGCTAAATTGAGAATCCCTGCTTTGGCGGCACAATAAGGCATCTCGTCAGTATAGGGTTGTACTGCATCTTCTGAGCCGATGAGGATAATACGTCCCCATTTCTCTTGTTGCATAGAAGGGATAAAAGCCCGACAAACTCGCACTGCCGCCATAAAATCGACATTAATTGTTTCATTCCAATCAGCATCAGTCAATTCCAAAAAATCTTTGGTTGCACCAGTGATTCCAGCATTGTTAACTAAAATATGAACTGCTCCAAAATGATCAATTATTTGCTCTTTAGCAGTTTCTACTTGTTCAAGATTTCTCAAATCTGCGGTAACTGGCATAACTTCGCCTATTTTCGCGATTTCTTCGGCGGTAGCCTTTAATTCATCTGTAGTTTTATCTAGCAGCGCAATTTTTACTCCTTCAGCAGCTAGTAACTTAGCCGTAGCTTTGCCTATCCCAGAGTCGCCACCAGTAATCACTGCTACTTTATCTTTAATCCCAAAATCCATGCTGTTCCTCGTATTCTCTGTTACTTATTTGCTAATTACTTCATCATCTGTTTTTACCTCTAGCTCTTCGCGGCGAATAGTTTCTTTGGCTTTGACAGTATCACGTTCTACTGTTTTACGGACGCTAACTTCTTCGCGCACAAAAGCTTGCTTCTCGATATCGGCAGACTCTTCGTAAACATCCATCCGTAAGACTTCACCATCTTGAAAATCTACTTTGTTAGGATTAATTACGGTCTTATCTGTGACATCTGTACGCTCAACAACGATACGCTCTTTTGAGACTGGTACAGATACTGATGCTGTTTCAGTCTCAACGCGTTTACCAATAGCAACTTCGCCAGTTTTAGCACGCTCTTTGTTAACCATTAAGCGTTCTTCATATAGTCTAATTTTTTCTTCATCAGCTATGTCGGTTCGGCTTCTGATGTCATTATCTACATCAGCTACGGTTGTCGCTCTAGCTTTTGGAATATCGTAGATATCTAGTTCTTTAACACCATGTCGGCGCATGATAGTTGCAGCACGATTTGCCTCTGCTAATGATCCTGTAACCATTACTAGAAAACTACCTTTCTTGATATGATCACTGTAGACTTTAGCTTTTTCTTCAGGAATGCCTAAGCCAATCAAGGCGCCTACCAAGCCTCCAGCCGCAGCACCGATACCAGTGCCAGCGAGAGTTGTTGCGATCGCAGTTGCTTCGGCACCAGCTAATAAGATAGGGCCAATCCCAGGAATCGCCAAGGCGCCCAAGCCAACTAGTAAGCCAGTAATACCTCCTAAGGCTCCACCAGTCAGGGCTCCAGTAGCAGCGCCTTCTTCGGCTTTATTCCCTACGGTTTCTGTTGTTTCTTTTCCTGCAACTTTATCTGTATCTTTAGCAATAACAGACACTCGATCCATATCGTAGCCAATATTTCTGAGGTCTTGTACTGCTGCCTCTGCTTGTTTGTGACTATGATATAGTCCAGCAACACGTTTATATTGAATATTATTCATAATTTTGATTCCTCGAATATTTTACTGTAATAATAACTGGTAATTTATAGATATTTACCTATCAGACCAGTTTTACGAAAAAAAACTTTTCTTGGAGAATTTTCTAAGAAAAGTTTTCTTTCCTTCCACTTCTAATATTTCAGATTTCTTGTAATAGGTTATCTATCTAGAGATTTATTGAGTGACAGTCTTAAGATAGAATTACAAGAAAAATTAGAGGGTAATGAAAATATTGCACTGTCATTGATTTGGATCTTTTTAATTAACTTTCAGTTGCATTGGGAAATTTTTCAGCAAAATAATTGCCAAGAAAAGTATTAACAAAAGAAAGAATTACGGGGGCGAGAATAAACGCTAATAATCCCACAACTCTGAAACCTGGTACGACTAATGAAGCTAGCCAAAAACACAGACCATTAACTACTAAAGAAAATGCTCCTAGACTAAGAATATTAAGGGGTAAGGATAATAAAGATATTATTGGTTTAATTCCTGTATTGATTAATCCGATAACCAATGCAGCAATTAAAGCAGCAGGAAAATTAGCTATATTTACTCCAGAAAAGATAATATCAACTACTAAAAGGCTTAGCGTAGTTGCTAAGATAGTTAAAAGTGAGCCTATCATAATTTATTAACTCCTAAATTACTTATGTAAAACAAAACTTACTTATGTTGCTTTACTCATTTTCTAGTTAATTATCAAACATAATAATTACTTAGTACGTCTAGCAAAAGATGTATTTTTATTTTTTATATTAATTTTCTATTTATCTTTCTTAAGACGGAATGAATTTTGGTACAGAATTATCTAAAGTAGTGGATATCTAATTAACTAGAATTTTGAATTTTAGGAGAATAAACATGAAAATTATAAATATCATTGCCGCGATTTTACTACCCCCCCTTGGAGTATTTATGACAATGGGAGTTAGTCAAGCGTTAGTAATTAATATTCTATTAACATTATTGGGCTGGATTCCTGGTGTTATTCATGCTCTATGGATTATATCCAAAAGATCAGAGCAAAATATTGCTTAGTATTGAAGTTTTTGTAACAAATAAATTCTCACAATAAAGCAATAGCCTCCCGAGTCTTTTGGGAGGCTATTTTGCAATGGTTATCGAGTCATACTATCTATTTAGTTAGTAGAAGTAGTAAGCTTTACTTCCGAGATTGAGATACATTCATTAGTCGCGAAATATCTCAGAAATTGATTGCCATAGTTCCTGGAGAAGTTGTTTTATTTGTCGTTCTTTTTTCGCGATCGCAGAACCTGCTTCTCCTAATTTTTGCTCAAAACTCTGTTGTTGTTGTTCTATTTTTTCGGTAAACACTTCAGGGTTATTTTTTGCTTTTTCGTACCAAGCTTTAGCATCATCTAGATATTGATCGATATTTTTTTCGCCATATCTATTAGCTAAATTTGCTTGTACAATAGCTAATTGTGCTTTTAATTGAGCATAACGTTTTTGCAATAAAGCGACTTCTTCGCTATTTTTTATCCCAGAAACTGCCTCTGCAATGGTATCTTTACTATTCGTCAATTCTTGTGATGGTTTATCTTGTAAATCTTCTAAAGCATTATCAATTTGCTGTTGCAATTGTTCTTCTTCATTGTCGACTTTAGCTTGTAAAGTGTTAATCTCTAATTTAGTAGTGTCAATTGCCTCTCTTTTGGTACTAGCAATACCTTCAATTGCCCCTTCAATGGATGCAGTTATCTCTTCTTTAATTTCGCCTTTTTTATCTTGAAAAATTTCTGCTACGGCAGAAACTGCATCTTTAACCAGATTACTTATTTCTTCTCTACCTTCTTTTACTTCAGATCTGGCTTCGGCTATAGCTGTACTAATAATTTCTTTAATTTTTTCGGCTTTCAACTCACCTGTTTGCCGTGCTCGCTTCAAGTCATTAATAATCTTTTCTTTTCTGGGATTACTCATAGTTTATACCTCAAAAGTGAGGGATTAACCCTCACTATACTAATTTTTATGTGCTAAGTGAAGAACTTCAAGGAGTTCTAAAAGTTAAAATTAGTAACATTTCAACAAGTCTCAAATTATTTAAGAAATCTTTAACTTCTCGCTAGTTACTTTTGCTTAGTTGAACAGATTGTCCAATAAATTAACGGCTTGATCTTCGACTGTAGTCGCATTCGTATCTTCAGGAGAAATCATCTTATTTTTATCTGCTCCACCTTGCACTCCATTTAGACCGTTGCGAGATGTTTCAATGATTTCATCAATGCCGCGGGGATTAGAGCGAGCAACATTTTCTGTTTTGGCTTGAATTCTGTTTAAACTAACTTCCCCATCTGTGGGTTTACTAGTTGTGGCTTGAGCTGGATAGGTATTAGAGATAAATAATAGACCACAGACTAATACTGTTAATACTAATTTTATAGAAGATTTTAACCAATTTTGTGCTTTGTTGAGTAGCATAAATTTACCTCAATATTTTTTCGTGACTACTTAATCATTTAGCCAAAATTGTAGTTTGCTCACATCTACCAAAAGACATAAGTTACCTTTCTCTAACTTTAGTGATATTAGTTAGTGAGACTATGAGACTAAGAATTGTTTATATACATATATTTCTTAAGTCAGATAAAATTCAACTAGATAGCTAGTAATATAAGCATAACTAATTATTACTAAAAAAGAATAAGTAGTTAAAGTTTCAAATCAAAGAATATACGAACACAATTTTGTTGAGAGTAAAATTATCAGATGAAACCTATCAATGACCCTAACAACCAGCAATCTGCTGATTCAAACTTGGACAAGATTCCTTTGTTTGAAGAAAAATTACTCGTAAATCATCATCAGCAGAAAGTAGGAGAAATTGTTATTCGCAAACAAGTCGAGACGCGAATGGTACAAGTCCCTATAAAACGAGAAAAATTAATTGTCGAACGAATTGGCAAAGATCCTGAGCTCTTAACAGCGGTCATCACTAAAGAAGATAAAGTTAATGGTTTTTCCTTTGAAGAATTACGTAATAACAATAATCTTTATTCGACGAAAAGTAAGTATCTCGAACTTTCAACAGCTCAGGAACTATTAGATGTGATCGCACATCTTGGCTCAGCAGATAAAGTTATGGTTCGTTTAGAAATAGCGACTAACTGTTTAGAACGGCAAATAAAACATCAAAATATCTGCGATCAGTATTAACAGTAGCCATGAAAGAGAAAAGTAATGTAACAAGTTTCAGTTTTTAGTTTCGATGTTAACTCCTGGCAAATGTTCAAGTTTTTCTTCTGCTTGTACTGCTTGGTCTTTCGGGGTAAATACTGTCAACCCGCCAGGAATAGATTTAACTTCAAGGGGAGTTTTACCAATGACCTCGCCGTCAAGGACAATTTTTTGCGGCGGATCAGTTGTAACTTTGATATGTTTAGTTCGCAAATATCCAATATCATCTCTTGTGGCGGCTTCATCGTTATTAGTACTTTGCAGCAAATGTAAAGAAGCAGCGATCGCGCTCATCTTATTCTGAGGTGTAATAATGGTCACGTCGAATAGTCCATCATCATAAATTACCCCAGCAGTCCCTTGAGCCAGAATAGAAGTCGGAGGTGCTGCGTTAGCAATCGTTATCGCGTTAGCAGCAACGGAAATTATTTTGTCATTAGTCTCAATTTCAGCGTTAAACTTGTTAAAATTTTGAAGCTGCTTAAATCCAGATATGATATAGGCTAGCATTCCCCAACGGTTTTTGGCTTCGCGATTAGCATTATCTAAAGTCTCGGCTTCAAAACCAATCCCTGTTAGCAAAATCATTGGTTTCCCGTTACAATTCCCGACATCAACTTTTCGGGTTGCACCATCAATAATCATTTTACAACCAGCTTCTATGGTATCAGGAAGACCCAAAGCATTAGCAAAGGCATTAGCTGTGCCCCGAGCAATGATCCCCAAAGGAATATCTGTACCGATTAAAGCTTTCGCCGCCGCTGAAACTGTACCGTCACCCCCCGAAGCAATAATCAGATCGACGTTATTTTCTAGAGCTTGACTAGCTAATTCTCCTGCGTTTACTTCTTTAGTTGTAAATTGAATATCTAAGTCAAATTTTGGTTCTAGAATATTTTTAATCACAGTCAAATCTTGCTCTGAGTCGCTTTGTCCAGCAACAGGATTGAAAATTAAACAAGCAGAACGAAACATAATATATTAATAATATAGCTTACTCTTAAATTAAGCTAATTTAAATATTATTGCTTCTGTCTAGAGGAAGAAATTTATGCTTAACTATTCGGAGACTTAAAAATCTTGACAGGAATTATTTTAACTTCTAAGTCAATATCTTGACCAATTCTTCGAGAGAGCAATTGCCTTGTTTGATCAATTTCTTCCTGAGAGATTGTATCAATTGGCGCGGCAACTTCTATTTTTACGTTTAGATAATCTCTGTGGGAAATTACCTTGATTGATCTAATCGCGCTATTGGCAAAAGTGTTTGTTTCGTGAACAATTAAATTTGAAATTTGATAATGAAAATTCTTTCTGACAATCAACTTTCGCATCGAAAAAGTTAAGGGAATCGCCAAAAGAAACATTACCACAGTAGACATCACTAGTCCCTGTTTAGCACGCTCAATATTTCCATAGGACTGAAATAGAAAGACTAAACCACCAAAAAAGATAATGCAAATTAGGTTGGTTAAAAATAGTAATGAAGATCCTACAACAATTTCCTCTTCTCCTAATGCCAAACCAATACCAATTACACTCAAAGGTGGAACTAAAGCAACAGCGATCGCAACTCCTGGTATCGCATCAGAAATACTGCGACGAGTATTGGCAAAAGCTCCTGCGGCTCCTGCTGCCATAGCTATCCCAAAATCGATTAGAGTAGGGTTAGTACGAGAAAGTATCTCAGAATCCACAGTTTTTAACCCAATCACTGAAGCAGTCAACCAAGAAGCTAAAATGGTTAGAACTATACCTTTGATAATTGTCAAACTCGAACGACGCAGCAACATCCGATTCCCCATCGCTATTGAATAAGCCATGCCGACAATTGGTCCCATTAAAGGTGCGATGATCATGGCTCCAATAATAATTGCCACATTGTTGGCCAGTAATCCCAGGGTCGCAATAATTGCTGATAATCCCAACATGAAGTGAAAACCAAAAGAAGGCACAGATAAACGCCACAGACTGCGATTGAGACTAGCGATCGGTGTCGCTTTTTCCTTGATCCAATGCCAATTTCCGTTATCTTGATACCAAAGTTGCTTTAGATTAAGTCTGCGATTGATTTTTCGCAGAGTATATCTGAGATAAACAACATATCGAGGATTATGAGTAAGTATCATACTAAATTCAATAATAGACAACTTGTAAGTTAAGCATCAAGGGGATTTAACCATATTCAGGAACACATATATTTAATTCGCAACAAGTCTAATTATCGAGAAAAGAAATCGTAGCAAAAAAATAAACAACACCTCATGATGCTGTATTTTAGAGCTAATGATCCTCTTTCTTAAGACATAGATATTAAAAATTTTGTACTTTCTCTTGAGTACACACCGCTAAGCGACGGAGAGCTTTGGCAATGCTACGCAAAGTTGACTGGACATTGTATTGTTGGTCAAAAAATTAATAATTAAGACTTTTGATAGATTAATTTTTGGTATTTTTTTTTTAATATTGCAAGTAATAACAAACAAAAAAATTACAGAGAGGACATTTATCATGAGTACCACAGACAGAATAGAAGCTACTGCGAAAAACTTAGAAGGTAAAGCTCAAGAAGCTCTAGGAAATATCACTGGAGACAAGCAAGATCAAGCCGAAGGAAAAGCTAAACAAGTTGAAGCTTCTGCACAACATGCTGTTGAAGATACTAAAGATGCAGTAAAAAATGCTATTGACTAATATCTGCTGTAAAGCCATAAGTCAAAAACTTAGGGTTTTATTTCCTTAATTAACTCTAGTGGAAGCAAACTTTAACTTGAGAGAAAGAATTATCAGCTTTTTCTCAAGTTTTTAGTTTCTCAAACTCATTTTACTAAAAATATTTACAGTGTAAATTACTCTAGGTTTAATTTACGAAGGGCAATTCTTTTGCCAATACAATCTATTGCTAATAGCAGTGAACGAATGAGCTGAGAATTTTTTTGATAATTAGCAGGAACTAAACCAGAAACTCTTTGACTATAATTAATCTTCTCTAGATATTTCCATTCATCAGCAGTGCAATTTTGAGGATAAACTCCTAAAGCAATTCCTCTATATTGATTAATCACAGTGAAACAAGGAATGTCAGAAGAACCGTCACCAACGTAGATTACTTGACTTAGTGGAACATGAATCTTATCTTCTGATAAATCTTGATAATTATAAATTAAATCTTTTTCATTATCTTTCTCGATACCTTTAGAAAGATAATATAGATAGCGAGTCTTCTCGGTATGAGTCATTTGTCGTTTGATAAATTCGATTTCTCCTCGATCGCCATATTGAAATTCGCAACCCCAGATACGTTTAAAATATTTAGCAATACTGGTACTACGAGGGATATCAGCAAAACCACCAGAAATTAAATAAAACTCTAGTTCAATTTCAGGATCTATCCCTTTAACTTTTTGCTGTAAAAGCTCAAACATTGAAGTTACGCCATCATATAACTTTAGCTTCTTCCCCAATTCTACGAGTTTACTTTGAGTGATTTTATTATCTTTTCTTTGCTGAGATTCTTTAACTAGACAATAGGCTTTAGCTAAATATCTGTCCCAGCCATTAGCAAAAAGGGGATCTACTCGATTATCAATAAAATCATCGACATCTAGTTGACAATTTTTTAATAATAGATGGAAACTATCATCAGGAATTAGAGTTCGGTCAAAATCAAAAGCGATCGCGATTCTTGGGCATAGTAGTTTAGTGGCTTGATTCATAATTAGTTATTAACAATAATATTTTATGGTGCTGCCTCTAATAGTTGATTACTTTTAAAAAAATGTTATCTATCTAAGGTTTAATTTTATTAATAATCAATAGAGTCATATTGTTGTTCTGTCTAGACTTATATCTAGACATTCCAATATAACAAGCAAAAATACTATCTAACTTTAGAGGGATAAAGCTAGATAATATCTTGGGTTACTGTAGAACATATATAACTAAAAAAATTGATTTACCCAGGAAAAGTAATAATGTGTCAGGGATGGAAAATAGAGAAATGGGAAACTCCACTTTCAGCGGTATCTAATCCAGCTTTTGAATCTTTAATTCAAGATAAAGAAGCATTAAAGATTAACATAAGAGGAGACAATGACAAAAAATCGTTATTTATTTTTGACTCCCATTGTCCAGCATATAAAAGTATTGATGAAACATATAAAACTAAACTTTGGTCTTATCTCGATGAAACTGACCAAAGATTTGGTTCTACATTTACTGTTAAAAATTCTTCTTGGTTGAAACAGTATCAAGAGCCTGAATTTTTGACTAGAATAGTTCCAGATCTTAAACATTATGTTATTTGTACAACTAATAATATTATAGAAATATTGACAGATAAAAAACCTCAGATAATCGAATCTAACTCTTAATTAACTATTAGTCTTTGCCATCTGTCTTAAGATAAAGGAGTATAGCGTGAATAAAAATCTCTGAGGGGTAAATATTTGTACTTTATTTCAGGCGCTTTCCATAATAGAAGCTAATTCACACAAGATGTTTGGTAAATTCTGTCATCGCCCGTGAATTAACTTGTAGAAGAATTAATATTACTACTCCTATTGAATGATTGCTAATCAAGCAAAACTTTTGAGATACTGCTCGATAGCTTCGTTAACTAATCTGTTAAGATTAATTCCTCGTTGTTTGGCTGCAATAGCTGCTCGGCGATGAAGATCGCTGCCAGTCCGGATATTGAAGCTACCTTTAAAAGGCTGTTCTGGTTCAATATTTTGATTTCGAGCAAGTTCTAGATAATCTTCTACGGCTTCGTGAAAGCTATTCTTTAGTGATTCAACATCATGACCTTCGTAGCTAATGAGGCTGCGAATATACTCAATTCGACCATAAAAAATTTCATCTTCATCATTGTAATTTACTGAGCCTAGATAGCCTTTATATTCCATTAAGTTCTTCATATCAGTTCTTCTCCAGATAAAACCTCAATTATTTGCTCTATTTGATATCTTTTTAAAATGCTGCCAGGATGCGGTTTGTGAAGAATAATGACGATATTACTAGGATGAATAAATCTTCTTCTCGAACCACCTGTTTTTCCTGTTTTAACCTCAGAAAAACCCAATCCAGTTAACAGTGAAGTTAATTCATTCCAAGTAAAATCTTTGGGTTTATTTTTCAGGCGCTGGATTAGCTTCTCTTTTCGAGTCATTTTTTTCTCCTCTACTATGTCGATTGTAAAGAGATGACCCAGAGAAACGCAACTAAAATTAGTTGCAGTTTTCAGCTAATGTCTATTAAACAAGAAGTATGGCGAAAAGCGTCACTGTCTCATTAATTCAATAAAAACGCAGTTGAGGTAATCGATAAGAGATCGCGCCAATCAACAACATAGCGATCGCACTCACCACATACAATAATGCCATTCCTGCACCAGCACCATTACCAAAAATCGGAATCAAGAGAAAACTGACAATATTTTGTGACTGCATAGCTGGCTCCAAAATGCGATCGCTAATGGGTCCTGCTATCAACATCGCGATCGCACTAACTAATTCTAAAACCAAGGAATTAGCGGCAAAAACCCGTCCCTGAAATTCTGACGGTACAGTTTCCATCCATAATGCGGTTTCCGAACTACCCAATAAAGGAAAACTCAAAGAAGCACAAAATTGCGCAGGTAACCAAACAGTCAGATTTTGACCTAAACCAAATATAATTTTCGCAAAGCCAGCCCCCATAAACCCAGCCAGCATCCCATTAACACGTTGCTTTGTGCCACCCCAAGCACTTAAAACTACTGCACCAGTGACTCCGCCGATACCTGCAATAGAGAGAATTACACTTAAAGCCTGAGAACTATTGCCTGAGCGAGCTAGAATCATCGGTTCATCGATCGCAGCACCCAAATCATGGGCAAACCAAAACCAAGCGGTAATCATCATTAAAGTCTTTAAGCTAGAACTCCGCCAGATATAACGAATCCCAAACGTAATTTCTTCCCACAAAACACTTCTCTTATTCGGGCGCAAGCCTTGCGCCCCTACAATCTTCTGCTCTCTCTGCTTCGGATCAGGTTGGGGAATGCGAATCCAAATTAGAGTGGCGATCGCAATAACGAAACTTACTAAGTCAAGGGGTAGAATTCCTGCTAAACCAATCATCGGATAAAGCAGTCCCGCGATCGCAGGTGCAATAATATTAGAACCATAGTGAACCACCGAATTCATACTATTAGCACGAGTATAATTTCGCGGTGAAACCAAAAGAGTAATCGAAGTCGAATAAGCCAATTGTTGAATTTGACCAAAACCGCCATTAATCGATGCCGCTACATACAGATGCCAAATAGCGAGATTGCCTGAGAGATGAAGAATCAAGATCCCTACAGTAGAAGCAGCGGCGATCGCATCACCTAAAATCATTAAATATTTGCGATTAGCGCGATCAACCAAAATACCAGCGAAAAGAGAGATAAAAATACGCGGTAGCAGTGAGAAAAATCCCACCAAAGCTAAAGCTGTTGCTGAACCTGTCACTTGCCAAGCCCAGAGAGTCAGCGCAAACTCACTCATATAGCTGCCGATGGTAGAGATTAGTTGACCAAACCAAATGAGGATAAATTTACGCACTATTTTAGAGAATTAGAGAAATCATGATCTAGCTAAATCGATGGAATTCGAGCGATCGGAACTGACTGAAGCGGTTGAGGAAATTTTTTAAAAGGAATAGATTTGCCTTGATAATCAAAATAAAGCTCGGCAAATTCGAGTAAAGCCTCAGCGCTGTCTTGCAATGGTAAATCTGTAAATAAATAGGTAGATTGTTTTTCTGCCGCGATCGCCACGACACAGGCTTGTTCGCACATCCACAAACATTCTTCTGCTCGAATCACAAACCTATCTTGATTAAGTTCTTGAACTTGCTTGAATAAACAAGCACCCTGAGTTGGTTCTAAGTCTGGTTGCGATACCGCATTACAAGATTTGCAAACAAATAAAATAGGCTTCGACATAAAAATCAGTTCTTTTACTATTGATGAAATTTATCTAGTGGACGTGGGCGTAAATAAGCTATCTATCAACGAAGGGCAAAAAGCTGATGTATCAAGACTTATTACTCATTACTTATTACTTATTACTTCCGCGCAGCGGCACTAGTT
>NZ_ALVZ01000135.1 GCF_000332055.1 Xenococcus sp. PCC 7305
AGAGGCACTCGTAAAGGCTTTTTTCAAGATATCCTCTCTTTGTCCAAGTATCTACTATTCCGAAGTTGGCACCATCTCCTCGACTTTATGCTCGGCGATGCGGAACCAGAACCTTTCATCCCTGCAAATACTTCTTAATTTTTGAATTTGGAATTGCTGGTTCCCTAGCGCCACCTACCCCTAACCCCTTCCTACAGGAAAGGGAACAATATAGTCTCTCCTTTCAGGAGAGATTTAGAGAGGTTCGGCGCGGGGTCGCACCGCTGCCCTCTGCCCTCTGCCCTCTGCCCTCTGCCCTCTGCCTTCATTTTAAGCATCAATTACAACCGAACTCACAGGTTGAGAACAGCAAGTTAAGATATAACCTGGCTCTAAAGCCGCCACTGCATCATAATCTTCCTCGTAGGTAACCTCTCCTTTAAGGAGTTTTGCTGTGCAGGTACCGCAAGTCCCCGCGCGACAACTACTTTCAATTTCTACTCCTGCCTTATCCGCTGCATCAAGAATATACTCTTTTTCCGAACAAACAGATTCTTTCCAAGCATTCGCAAAAAAGACTTTATTATTTTTCGTTTCGGTTTTTGGTTCTGATGGAGGAGTTTCTGCGATCGCCGGTGCGGCTTCTTCAATCACTACTCCTTCCTTGAGTTTCGCGCCAAATTGCTCGATTAATAAATTGCGCAATGTTGGTTTTAGATCGTCACAGGCTACACCCTTATCCACAAGAGATCCTAATTGGGCATCTTTGCCAACCTTGCCCCCAGTGAAGATTTTGGCTCCTTCTACAGCCTTACCATCTTTGCGAACTTTAGTTCCCATCAAACCAATATCTCCTGCTTGAGCTTGTCCACAGGAATTGGGGCATCCTGTCCAATGTAGACGTACTCTGTCGGGAATATCTAGTTCTTGATCCAACTCTTGTGCTAGCTTGAGGGCCCTTTGCTTCGTTTCGATAATGGCAAAGTTACAATATTTTGCTCCAGTACAGGAAATTACAGAACGAGTTAGAGTACTAGGATTAATTGAGAATTGCTCCAGTAAAGGTTCAGTTAAAAATGTTTCGAGATTCTCATTGGCAATATGGGGAATAATGGCATTTTGTTCGACTGTCAAGCGAATTTCCCCATTGCCATAAACTTCTGCCAATCTTGCTAATTCAAACATCTGTTCGGCAACCAAACGACCCATGGGAACATGTAAACCTACATAGCTATAGCCTTCTTGCTTTTGAGGGTGAACTCCCAAATGGTCTTTCTTATCTTGGGTAATCTCATCTTCTGGCGCAGCATCGGCCAATTTTTTACCCAGTTCTTGTTCAATTTCAGCACGGAATTTCTCCGTTCCCCATTTTTCCACTAGCCACATCAGTCTGGCTTTGGGGCGACTTGCTCTTAATCCTTCAATGCCACCATTTTTTGTATAAACAGAAAGAATTGCTCGGGACAGCTCGACAACTTCTTCGTCTTTCGCCGGAACCCAAACACCCATGGGAATCGCCTCAGCAGCCCGTTGTGCTGATAAGTAACCACCTACTAAGACATTAAATCCTAAAACCCCATCTTTATATGCGGGGATAAAAGCGACATCATTAATTTCGGCATGAATCGAATTGTCTCTGGCTCCTTCCACCGCAATATTGAATTTACGAGGCAAATTACTAAATGCATAATTACCTTCACCTTTGTTGGTAATCATATCTTGCAATTTTTGCATCATCTCGCGAGTGTCAATCAACTCGTCAGGATCGATTCCTGCGACGGGAGAGCCTGTTAAGTTGCGAACATTATCCATTCCGGATTGGATACTTGTTAAATTGACTGATTGAAGCTTGCGGAAAATTTCCGGGAGATCTTCAATGCGAATGCCTCTAAGTTGGATATTTTGGCGAGTGGTAATGTCTCCTGTGCCTTCATCTCCGTAGCGTTGAATGGCATCAGCTAAAACCCGCATTTGATTACTATCAAGAACTCCGTTGGGCACTCGCAGGCGCAGCATGAATTTTCCTGGAGTTTTGGGTCGATAAAAGATTCCTAACCATTTGAGGCGCATTTCAAGATCTTGTTTATCAACTGCTTCCCAACCGATTTTGGCAAAATGTTCTAGTTCATTTTTTACATCTAGTCCATCTTTGGCAGCTTTTGCTTTTTCTAGTTTGTTGAGTTTGATATTCGCGTCCGCCACAATAGTCATAAATCTAACCTTAAATATAGATGATGATTAAAAAAATCAATGACCTCTATCTCAATAAAGAGGCCGAGAACCGTATAATCGTCAATTAATCACCTGATTATCAATTTTCAATTACTGGATCAAGTTTTCCAATAAGATTAGGTGAGAAGATTTAAGCATTTTGTGCTTTTCGCTACGGAATGTTGGTTATTTTGTCAGAGTCGCATTTAAGCTATGTCTTTAATGCATGGAAAAATAAGGCATATTTCAGGCATATTATATTTTCTGTTCCTCAAAACGCGATCGCAATGACTAAAATTATTCAAGAAACGGCATCAATGCTTACTAGAGATGGAATCAGGCTAGATGCTGATATTTATCGTCCTGAAACCTCAGAAAAGTTACCTATACTCTTAATGAGGCAACCCTATGGAAAAGCGATCGCCTCTACAGTGGTTTATGCTCATCCCAGATGGTACGCCAGTCAGGGTTATATAGTAGTAATTCAAGATGTTCGCGGCAGGGGAACTTCAAACGGGAACTTTGAACTATTCGCCAATGAAGTCAATGATGGCATCGATACGATTGATTGGGTGTCCCAACTACCCGAAAGTACCGGCGAAGTTGGTATGTATGGCTTTTCCTATCAGGGAATGACTCAGTTGTATGCTGCAATTGGTAAGTCCTCCGCTTTAAAAGCGATCGCGCCTGCAATGGTTGGCTATGATTTATACTCGGATTGGGCTTACGAAAATGGCGCTTTTTGTCTCCAGGCAAATCTTGGTTGGGCAATTCAGTTAGCAGCAGAGACCGCTCGTTTGCAAGGTGATGATACCGCCTATCAAAAGTTATATCGAGCTTCCCGAAATTTACCTTTATCGGATAAGATTCCGGCCCAGCCTGATATTTTGCAAGAGTTGGCAGCCGATTCTTTTTATCATCAATGGTTGACCCATGAGCTTCCTGGAGAATATTGGCAAAACTTGTCGCCGAAATATTTAATCCAAGATGTGGATTTACCTATGTTGCATATTGGGGGCTGGTTCGATCCCTATTTACGGGGAACTTTGCATCTGTATCGTGACATGGCAGCCAGAAGTAAATATCCTCAACATCTGATTGTAGCCCCTTGGGCCCATCTGCCTTGGGGAAGCAAGTTGGGCATGGTTGATTATGGGATAGAAGCGCAAAACTATATAGATGAGATTCAGATCCGTTGGTTTGATCATTGGCTAAAAGGAAAAGATACGGGGCTTTTAGCAGAAGATCCTGTGTCTTTATTTGAAATGGGCAGTAATCAATGGCGTTATTTCGACAAATTCCCGGAAAATCAAGAGAAGATATATTACTTGGCTAGTGATGGTTTAGCGGGAATGATATGCGATCGCGGAATGTTATGGGAATTTGAGGCAGAAGAATCAGAGAATACCTTTGCTTCTCAAGATTTATTATTGACAGAAGCTACTGAAACTACAGAGTTTGTTAACACCACTGACATTTTAGTTCATGACCCCTGGCGACCTGTCCCAGCTTTAGGTGGGCATGCTAGTTTCCCTGGCGGTTCCTGCGATCGCTCTATGCTCGATTGCCGTTCCGATATTCTCACTTACACTTCGGCAACCCTAGAGGAAGATTTACATATTGTAGGCGAGGTTACCGTAGAGCTCTATTGCGAAGCCGATCATCCTAGTTTTGATCTCTCCGTGGTGCTCTCGGAGGTATATCCCGATGGTAAGGTTTTGAACTTCACTCAAGGCTATCTAAGAATGAATGAGCAACGGGGAAGTAAAACTTCGATAACAATTCCTTTGCAAGCAACTTGTATGAAGGTTTCCCAAGGTCATGCTTTACGCTTAAGTATCAGTGCGGCTTGTTTTCCTGCTTATCTTGTTAACCCAGGTACGGGTCAATCACTCTTGGAGACTCGGTTAATAGATGCCCAAATTATTACTATTTCTCTTCATTCAGGGGAAAGTTATCCATCAAAAATCATATTAAATTATTATGACTTCAATTAAAATTTAGCCAACTAAATATATCCGCCGCTGAAAGTTGCCAGTCCCCTAATACAGATAAAACCAATAAAAGATCTGGGCCAGCTTTCACGACAGGCGTGACATTAGGTTCAAAAATTACGATCGATTCATCTTGCGGATCAATTAACCATCCTAGTTTTGTTCCTTGAGCTAAACAGAAAGTAATTTTCCTGATTACCCGATTAGCTGATTGCTCAGGAGATAAAATTTCAATTATCCAGTCTGGAGGAATTTCAAACTTATTAGTAATTCTGCCATTGGGTTGGAGAGGAATATTTTGCCATTCAAAAACAGTAATATCTGGCACAATGGAAACTCCTGCAAATGTGCAACGTAATTCGGGAAAAGCACAAGCTAGCTTTGGGAGTTTTCCCACTTGATTAATTGCGGTAACCAAGTTTGCTTGCAGAACGCTATGTTCTCCTTGTGGCATTGGTTTTTGTAATATTTTTCCTGTAATATATTCCTGTTCTGGTTTAGTTTCTGCAAGCTGTAGAAATTCGGCTAAAGTCTTTTTTTCAATAGTCTGATTTAGTGAATTTATCATAATTAATCCAGTGTTGCGGCGCGGAAGTCAAAAGTCAAAAGTCAAAAGTCAAAAGTTTTTAAGAGTAAGGGTTTCAAGCTTTTCCAATGGTTATTGTATTTAAGTACATGACCACATAGTAGATGTGGGTATAAATAAGCTATCTATCAATAAGAAGCTAAAAGCCTTGCTATGATTAGTTCCCAATCTTTACTAGGGTCTCTGCCATCTGCCCTCTGCCCTCTGCCCTCTGCCCTCTGCCTTCACCCCATAGGGGGCTTATTCCTCATCCCACTCAGGAGTAAGAAGACGATAATCCATAGTCGCAGTTGCCGTATGGCAAAGTTTACAACTCTGGTAACTAACAGGTCTTGGTAAATCTACTAGAGGGTGCAGGGCCTTAAAATAACGGGAATTGGTAACAAACTCTGGAGTCACTTCTCCTTCCAAAGTAGGACGAGAATAAGATCGTAAATAACTCCAAATCAACCTAACCGTAATATTAACCATATTGGGCAAACTCTCCCCATAATGATCCTGTGGTTGTTCGAGAATGTTTTGCCAAGTGTTGGTGGGCAAGACTTCTGCCGGCAGAGGAATATGGCAGGTTCCGCAATTCTCGATATAAAATTCTTTCCCCAACTCAGAATTGCTGTCTGCCTGCGCTATCAGGAAATGAGACTGATTACTGATCTCTGAAGCCTTGCTAGCATTAATTGGGATTACCAAAATAAAGGCCAACAATAAAATAATTAGGGATATTGTTTTTCCTAGATTCATTTATCTTAGAGAAAAGAAAGTTTAAACATTAGCTTCTACCAGAAATTTTTCCATTGCCGATAACTTCAGACCAGTCTGGATATATTCCGGCTCAACTGGATTGTAAGGACTCGCTACGCGATCGATAGAAATTATTGTGGCATCTTCCTCAATTACAGGAATATCTGGATCATAGATAGTTGGTCTAGTTAAAGAACTTGAGAAGCCATTATAGATTAAGACTGTATCCTCTTCCCCCGTTGGGGTTTCGACCTGGACAATCAAGACCTCTTCTTTGCGTTTAATCGTATATTGTTCTAAACGGAAACTAATTGGGCTTCTCACTACCAACATCCTACTAGAATATTTGTCATTATTGTTCTAAAGCAGAACGTCCTTGCTTGCCTAGTCTGACTAATAAAAAATAGACCAGATATAGAATATAAACACATAAACCACAAGCTCCGAGAAAACCCAAAAATCCTTCGTTTCCAGACTTGGGGTGCAAAATTTCTCGGTACATTAATGGTGCTTCCAGCCAAACCTGACATTTTGCGGTTTGAGCAGTAGTCGCAGAAAAACCACAAGGAATAAATAAACTGTTAGCAGCTACGCCCAAGAGGGAATATATCGTCACCGCCCAACGCCAAGAAGTAAAAACTAATTTCAAAGTACTTTTGGGTAAATCCCTGATTTCTTCATTTAAATCCACCCAAAACCATAATGTTAGAGGAATTAAAATACGCCCAGCAATTCCAGTTAAAAAGCTGATTTTCCAACCTGGAATCATCAGATAAACAGTAATCATTAACAAGCTAGCTACTCGCCAGTAAATGATTAACAATTTTTGCATGGCTTCTTTTTTTTTGATTACCGACCATAGCAGCAAGACCAAAGGCGCAATCACTGTAAAAAGAATTGCCAAACGATAGTCCATCCATACCAAAGGACGTAAAAAAGTTACATCATTCATTATGATATTTTTCAAGCACTCCTATTATTTTCACATCCCACTAGGCTATTCTAATGTGGTTTTCGAGATCTTTGGCATTACTCAAAATTACCAAAATGTTATTGGGCTTCGCCCTTGAAGGCAGAAGGCAGAAAGCAGCGGTGCGACCCCGCGCCTTTGCAAGGCGCTAGGGAACGCGCACCAAGAGAGAAGGCAGAAGGTTTAAATCTACTTCTTTTTTATTGATTGAATATAAGCTAAATTTTGGCAAAATTAGCAGGGTTTTGATCTCTACGGTGGTTAAAGGGAATTGGTTTTCCTTGAGCATCACCCACTAGCGTCGCAGTTGTTTCTAGGGCTTCTCTAAGTCTTTTTGCTGCATAAATAGACATATCCCGAGGCACGCTAATGCGATCGCGTAAATAACGCAAGGCCGCATCAGAACCTGATGGGGGCATACAAGTTTCGCCAGTCATCATATAAGTCAGGGCACAACGCAAGGCTTCATCAAATAAACTGTCTTTGGCAGGATTCACTTGAATAATATTATCGCGGTGTTTAACTACTCTTTGGAGAGCTTCGCCACGAGAAGTTTCTGGTTCTGGATAAGTCACATCTGGCAGCCCTAACCAAGGCCCATTATCTACCTTCGCTTTATTAATTAACATTTGAGGTTCACCATTCTCCCAACAACCTCCCATCTGGGGTGGTAAATCATGGACATGGGTATGAAAATCACTTTGAGTTCCACGATAGGTAGCTCTACTTTCCATAGCATCAAACCAGAGACTCAAATGGGGATTCAATTCCCGAAGAGAATAGCCTTTGTAATAGTAAAGACTGGCATTCATGCGTTCGACGTAGGGCGTAAAAATCACATCCGCAGTGCTAAACTCATCCAAAAAATAAGGGCCAGGAGTGTTATCTAGAGCCTCTTCGACTAAGGAGACAATTTCTTTAAACTGGTCTCTATTGTAGTTCTCTTCTTTGGGGGAACGGGTTCTATAGCAAAGCCAGTTACACCAGGCTCGAAATAGTAGTCGCTCCAGGCGGCGCAATGGTAAAACTGTGGGATCTTGCATTCCCCATTCCAAGACACCAAAAATCTGTTCCAAAGCGACCAGGATATCATCACTTTCCGTGATAATTTGACCATCAAGCTCAATTGCGGGCAACATTCCCGATCGCACTTTGCGTTTGTACCAGTCTTCTTTTTTCCCGTAACAGAACATGGTTACTTTTTTGATGCGATAGGGAATTTGTTTTTCCTCTAGCCATAACCAAATTTTTTGACAGTAGGGACACCAAGCATGATTGTCGCGATATAGTGTCACCCGAATATCGGATTCACTTTGACCAAAGAGACGTAGTTGAGCTTGTGCATTGGTGGGGCCATTAACGGTATCTATTTGAAAATTGGTCAGAGATGCTAATTCTTGCCAACTTAGAGGCGCAATAGTCATAAAAATTATGTGATGATGGGTTCTCTTCGTCTCATAAATTCCGTTGAAACTCTTCTAGTAAATCCATCAGATCTGCTTCGCATTTGCCTGGTAGAAGATCTGTCAAAGGAATGCTTTTCTTTCCTCCTCCAATTTTGACTGGTATTTCTCGCAAAATTGCGATGACCCCATCCTCACTAACAGCATTATCTTCCAATAAAGGATATAGTTTTGCTGCCAATTCAGTGTGTAAATGGGCTTCTGCGAGAAATAAATGCCATTTGGCGATATCTAGATAAATATTTTCGCCAATTTCGGCTGCTAAAGCTTCAATATCTTGAGTACTAGCCATTAGTTTCTACTGTGGAATAATCTGCGATCGCTAAAATATAAATTAGATGGCATACTAAAACGCCAAACCAAACTCCTGTGATCCAGAGTCTCCAAGACCAGTGAGCCTCTTTGATAATATCAACAAACCACATTCCAGAGTTGACCGCAGCAAACAAAGCTATATGAACAACAAAATTGATGCGATCTCTCAACCGGCGGAGTGCCGGGTCGTTCTTGGGGTCTGGTTTTCGGGGCCAACGAGGGGGCATAGAATTTTAATTACTAATTTTTTGAGGTAACAATAGTCAATTGACTTTTATTATATCGGTTGTGAGTATTTTTTCTTCCGACTTGCGGCTACTCTAATCTTTGAGGTCAAGCTCTGGGTAATGGCGAAATATTCCATTTTCGTTAAAAGGAATTCGGCGTGGTGATTGTAGATAGGCTTTGATTCTTGGTCTTTGAGCTACCGCATCACGTAGTTGCAACAATCGAGGAATGTCTGGGCTTACTTTTTGGAAACTCTTGGGAAAAGCATAGTTCAATCCGACAAGCATTTGAAACATCATTAAATCTACATAGGATGTTTCTTTGCCCACTAATGTATAACCCTCATTGTACGCCAATACTTTTTCAAAATAGCTGATCAATTTTGGGAGCCGTTCTTGATGAAAATGATAGGCTCGCTCAAGAGCAGCTTCTTTCTGTTCTTCATAGTAGAGATTGGTTGCCACGGGATGGTGAGTATCGTGAACCGCCACTAGAAGATCATTAATCGTCAACATGATTTGATTCGCATAGAGACGAGCTGCTTCTTCATTAGGTACGAGACCCAAGCGTTCTCCCAAAAAGCGACAGATATTAGGCGTTTGGTTGATGATCACATCACCCACTTTTAAAATTGGGGGCGCAAAAATAGGATGTCCTGCTTTTTCCCCATTACGAAAGGCCATTATATGGGAAATGCCACCTCCTTCAGCTTCAGGCTGTCTACATACGTCAATATAGGGAGTTGCCGTATCTTCTAAAATAAGGCGGACAAACTCCCCGCGACCTTGCAGAGATTGCCAGTAATAAAGTTCACAGATTTCAGCTTGATTTTGAGACATGGGGGAATTCTGGCGATCGCGCTTGATTAATATTTCTCTTAGTTAAATCTTAAATCTACTTAGAAAGAAGGCAGAATTTTCCCGATTCGGATGGAGAATTAAACCCAAAAGGAAATACCCTCTGCCCTCTGCCCTCTGCCCTCTCCCTTCAGGGCGCAGCCCGCTAAATTGCTATTGGTTTATTAATCCCAACCAATTTTTCGCTTAATTCCCATAATTTCTTGGCCTTATTGGTATCTAATGCTTCATTAGAGACTTCTTGGACAAAGGATTGACGACCTTCTTTTTGTCGATTTCCCCAACTAAAGTAAGCTCCAGATTCTTTATACTTATCATCTGCGACAACCTGAGCTACGCGATCGCCTGCCACTTCTTGAGTAACATAGCCCCCAGTAATATTCTTTTGAAATAGAGGAAATATAGTTCTAAATAGAGAGTAGTGGTTCCGAAATAGAGGCGTATCCGCAACACATCCAGGATAGAGAGAAGAGAAAATAATGCCAGTCGATTCGTGATAGCGTCGGTGCAATTCCCTCATCGTTAGCACATTGCAGAGCTTGCTATCTTTGTAGGCTTTTCCTGGTTTGAATTTTTTACCATTAATCATGGCTATAGGAGCTTTGAATCCTGCCTCAAAGCCTTCGAGATTGCCCAAGTCTGGTGGAGCAGGAATCGGAATTTTGCCACCTAGTTCTTTGGGGTTTGCGGTTACTGTCCCCAAGATAATCAACCGGCGATCGGGATAAGGAGATTTTTGTAAATCTTCGAGTAAAAGTTGGCAGAGCAGAAAATGACCCAAATGATTGGTCGCCACACTCAACTCATAACCATCCTCACTGCGCATCGGCTCTTTTAGCAAAGGTAAATAGACAGCCGCATTGCAAACTAAGGCATCTAAAATATTACCTGTAGCTCTAAAATCAGCAACGAATTGTCTCACACTGTCGAGAGAAGCGAGATCTAGCCTAATTGTGCTGTAGTTATCTGGAGAAATGCCCACTTCTTTCGCCGCATTTGCCATTTTTTCGGGATCTCGACAAGCAGCAATAACATACCAACCTCTTTCAACCATCGATTTAGCTGCATATAAACCGACTCCGGAGGAAGTGCCCGTGATAATAACAGTTTTTTTAATAGAAGCCATTGTGATCGCGTTTTGTTATTAATGTAATATTTTCTTTTTATTACAATCTCATACAAAGGCTAAAGCTTGTTAAAGAAGACTATCACTTGTTATATAAATCAAAAATAAATTTTGAAGCACTAGAAGCATTCGCCAAGTAAAATACAATCTTTTGTAACTGTTTTTGCAATAAAAAATCACCTGCCTAAATCACAGTACATTAGTCGTTGCAATTAATCTTTGACTATGATTTGCTGAATTTCTCAGGCCCAATATTTTGTAGATAAAAAGTATAGATAAAATATCAAGTAAAATTTTAATTTTAAAAGTTATATTTAATATATTGATCGGCCCAGTATTTTTGTCTTTTGTTTTTATTTATTTAAAAATTTGTAATAATTACTTTAGCTGTTGGGGGTTGGGAATAGAAAAGAAAATTAGCACCAATCAAAAAATAAGATTTTGCCGAGCCTTCCCATTACCCCGACTCACAGCTATGCAAAAGCTATAAATGCTAAGCTAACTAGCTGGGCTATAACAAACTTAAAATACCTCGTAGCTATCATCATTCCAACCATCTAATCCGGCATCCAATTTGGCTATCTCCTCGCCATTAACAGATAGTGAACCAGTATCTTGGTTGTAATCAACATTGGCATCAGAACCGGCGCCATGGATCTTGATCGTATCTTCTCCAACTTTAAAATCAGAGATAGTATCTACCCCATCATCAAAGAACTCAAACACAAAGACATCATCACCAGCACCACCAGATAGCTGATCACTACCGGAGCCACCGTACACAATGTCATGCCCTGCACCACCATCGATCATGTCATCCCCATTGCCTCCACTAATAAGATCATTGCCATCTCCGCCAAGGATAAAGTCCATCTCATCACCACCACTGATGACGTCATTACCTCCTTGACCATCAATGTAGTCAAAACCGTCACCACCATTGATTAGTTCGTTATCATTAGTTGCATAAATCAAGTCATTTCCAGAAGTTCCTTTTAATTCTTTCAAACCTTCGAAATCTTCTATTTTAAAACCATTTTGAGAATTTATATTAGACAGTAAGGGGTCGTTATAATCAACAATACTAGACATGAGATTCAATAAAAATGTAAAAGAGTTCGCTTATCACTAATTGGTTGTACTTAAAATAAGTGTTCCCGCCCAGATGAAACTAAGTAATTCTTCTATACAATACAATGAATAAAATTGATTCTGAGTATTTTTACCAAGTTTATATAAAAGTATGTCTTTTCTTTATCTTCTGCTCGTATTCTGCAGAATAATTGACTTCCCTACTTTCACTATTGCTTCATAGTTTCTTCATCAAAACTTGATGATAAAAGTAGTGTAATTAACAAAAAAATCTCCCTGAAACCCAGGGAGATAGAATCAGGAACTAAGTTTATTCCTGTTTTCTCTTAACCTTAAATATGTTTTACAAAGAACGATAAACCCGATAATTAACATTAGGGAAAATATTATCGATTTCCTCTACTTTATCCAACCAACCAGAGTCAACTTTGCCAATGAGAATATCATCGTAGAGTTTATTAAATCTGAGTAAATGAGAGCGAGTTCTCCGCACAGCATAGGGAACCATAGTGCCAGTCTTCATAATAAAGGCCCAGTCAGAAGATTGTGCCAATAACAATTCTCTCGCTGCTTGATTAAGAGCTTTCCATTCCAACTCATCTGCTGGTTCTCGACTAGCCAATTCAATCATTCTTTCTGCTGCTTTATGGAGATGGGGATAAATCCAAGCATTCGTTTCATTTAACCAATACTCATGAAACCCTTTATAACCCCAACTAGACTGAGAAGGACGACAAACTTGTTGAGTGGGATTAGCCTGAAGATAATCGGAAAGATGAGTCATGTCATAGGTATTTTGGTCGTACCAACTTTTGCGGAACAGAAAATCGATAAACCAAGGTCCTTCATACCACCAATGACCAAATAATTCCGCATCATAAGGAGACACTACAATGGGCGGACGATGCATAATACCTGCTAGATTCTGTACCTGCTGTCCTCGGTTATACATGAAATTCCCAGCATGCTCTGCTGCTTTTTCCCTTGCCCAATAGGGATCATAAAGCGCTTTTTCGCTCAATCCCCCATCACGACTAGTAATTCGATGATATTTAACCCCGGTATTTTTTCTTTGACCGTTGGGCATGATATAGGGTTTGATATATTCGTATTCCGCTTCCCAACCTAAGTCTTTATAGAATTCCCGATATTCTACTGCTCCGGGATATCCTACCTGAGAAGACCAAACCTGCTGAGAAGACTCATGATCTCGACCAAAAGCGGCAACTCCTGTTTCCGTAAAAATTGGTGCATAGGAGCCAAAACGAGGACGAGGACGGGCATATAAAATACCATGTCCATCTGTGAGAAAATATCTTAAACCCGCATCAGCGAGCATTCTTTCTACACCTTCATAATAAGCACATTCTGGCAACCAAATACCCTTGGGAGGACGACCAAAGTTTTCCTCATAATGTTCGCAGGCCACCTGGATCTGTGCCCATACCGCTTGAGGGTACATTTTCATTAGCGGCAAATAGCCGTGAGTTGCACCACAAGTTATGATGTCGAGGTTTCCACTATCAAGAAACTGTTTGAACGCCTTGACTAAATCACCTTCATAGCTTTCCCAAGTCTGGCGAATTTGACTGAAGGAATTAGCATAATATTCGGCAAGATAGCGAATATGACCATTATGTTGATTATGATCAATTTCTTTTTCGATCAGTTCTTGAAGGAGAGTCAAATGCTCGTCATAGCGTTCCTGTAATAAAGGATCTCTTAACATAGACACCAAAGGCGGTGTCATGCTCATAGTCATTTTGAAGTCAATTCCGTCTCGCTTAAGATTCTCGAAAACTTGTAGCAGAGGAACATATGTTTCTGTAATAGCTTCAAATAACCACTCTTCTTCTAGAACATAGTCACTTTCTGGATGTCGGACAAAGGGTAAATGAGCATGAAGGACGAGGGCAAGATAACCAAGAGACATAATTGTATTTTCCGCAACTTTTCTATAGATGAATTAGAGGCTGAAGCAATCTGGGCAAATTTTATGATATCTTAATATTAGACTTAAAAAAAGTTTAGCAAAAAACATAAAGCTTCAAATGTCCAACAAATAAAAAAATCGTTCGTTCCCAGAAGAATAAAGTCTTCGCAAGTTCGTTCGTTAATGTATCACCTTATACCTAATTTATGGAAGCTAAGGTTGTACTGGATGTAGACATTACGGGGAAATTTATGTAAATATTGTTGCAAGTCAATACCTAGGTATTGTTTCAGCTCAAAGATTTTCATAATTTATGGCTAGTGTTGCAATTGTACGAGTGGCAAAAAGACTTAGATAATCAAACCTCTGATGAAGGTCATCTGCAATTGCTTTTGTTTGTAGATAAGCGGCCTGGTTATCGGAAGAAAATTCAACGGGTTCAAGCTTACTTAGACGATTTGAAGCTAGAGCAAGATTTTCAATTAGAAGTCATTGAAATTGATAAGCAACCACATTTAGTAGAATATTTTAAATTGGTAGCCACACCAGCTTTGGTTAAAATTTCTCCCCAACCGAGACAGGTTTTGGCAGGAAGTAATTTAATCGAACAATTAGAAATATGGTGGCCCCGCTGGAAGAATTCGCTGCAAAATAAATCTGTTGCTGATTCGCAAGAGTTAGAGCAATTAGATTCATCTCCAGCAGGAGCTACGCCAAAAATAGCTAGTTATTCAGATCGCTTACTTAAATTGTCCGACAAGGCTTTTCATTTACAGCAAGAAAAAGAGGAATTATTAGAACAATTAAGATTCAAAGAGCAAATCCTAGCAATGTTGGTTCACGACCTTCGTAGTCCCCTCACTGCTGCCTCTCTAGCAATGGAAACTCTAGAGTTGTCGGAAAATCATGAAAATAACGAACAGAAAAAACAACTTAGAAATAAGCTTTATTTACAGTCACGGCAACAAGTGAATATTATGAAGCGAATGATTAGTGATTTGCTAGAAGCTTCAACTAGTGCCAATGCAAAATTAAAGGTTTTTCCCTGTAAGCTCAATGTTTATTCTCTTTGCCAAGATGTGATTTCTCAGGTAAAGAAGCAACTCAATGCCAAGTCCCAAATATTCAATGAGGATATTCCCCAAGATATTCCTCAAATTCATGCTGATGAGGAGTTGGTAAGGCAACTACTAATTAATTTATTGGAAAATGCTGTTAAGTATACTCCCGAAGGAGGAGAAATCTCCCTCTCAGTTTTGCATCGTACGAGCCAGAAAGTTCAGTTTAGGGTCAGTGATACTGGGCCAGGAATCCCCGCAGAAAAGCAAGAACGAATTTTTGAAGACCATTTTCGATTAAAAAGAGATCAAGAACAGGAAGGCTATGGTTTAGGTTTAGCATTCTGCCGCAAAATAGTGCGTGCCCATTATGGTCAAATTTGGGTAAATAGTTCTCCTGGAGATGGTAGTTGTTTCAATTTCACCCTGCCCGTCTATAGGTAAAGGTGGAAGAAAAGGTGTTAGGTATTAGGTATTAAGCGAAGGCAGAGGTAACAATTCTACCCTCCGCCCTCTGCCTTCTGCCCTCTGCCTTCTGCCCTCAAGGGCGAAGCCCGTTCAGGGAAATCCAGAAGAGCGAAAAGCCAATAAATACTAGCTTTTCGCCTTTTATTGTTAATGAGCAACCGCAACTTCTTTGCTGCTAAAGAAAGCTTTGAGAATAGTGTCTGCCATTTGAGGACTAGTCAATCCCAGATCTGCTTTGGATTGATCGGGAGTGGCATGATCGACCAAAATATCGGGAACACCCAGACATTTCACTGGAACGATCGCGTTATGTTCTTGTAAAGCTTCCATCACAGCAGTGCCAAAACCACCTGTAACGCAGCCTTCTTCGAGGGTCACGACTTTGCCGATGCGTTTTGCTAAAGGCACGATCAACTCTGTATCCAAAGGCTTGACAAACCGAGCGTTAATTACCGTTGCTTCGACCCCATGTTCGCTGAGAATTTCCGCCACTTGCATTGCGGGATAGACTTGAGTACCGTAACCCAATAGCAGAACATCATCTCCAGAACGTAGGATTTCAGCTTTGCCAATTTCGATGGGTTCCCAACCTTCTTCCATGAGTGGTACACCGACACCATTGCCGCGAGGATAACGCATCGCGATCGGGCCGCTAGAATGATTGATGCCCGTAACGGTCATGCGTTGCAATTCTGCTTCGTCTTTAGGCGCCATGATAGTGATGTTGGGAATACATCTTAGATAGGCTATATCGTACATTCCCTGGTGAGTGGGGCCATCGGCTCCAACAATTCCTGCGCGATCTAAGCAGAAAAATACCGGCAGATTTTGAATACAAACATCATGAATGACTTGATCATAAGCTCGCTGTAAAAAAGTCGAATAAATCGCTGCTACAGGCCGCATACCCTCGCAAGCCAAACCCGCGGCTAGAGTTACTGCATGTTGTTCGGCAATACCGACATCAATATATTGTTTTGGCAATTTCTGCTGCAGTTTATCTAAGCCTGTACCCGTTGCCATGGCAGCTGTAATCCCAATAATTTTGGGATCGTTTTCTGCCAATTTGGTCAGAGTATGGGCGAAAACCTTGGCGTATTTGGGGGGTTTGGGTTTGCTGGCAGGAACTGCTTTTCCTGTATTGAGGTTAAAAGGATTTTGAGCATGATAACCTACTTGATCATTTTCTGCGATCGCGTAACCCTTGCCTTTAACTGTTGCAACATGAACCAATACAGGCCCAGTTACTTTATGGGCTTGTTGGAAAGTATCTATCAGCTCCTGTAGATTGTGACCATCGATCGGCCCAAAATATTTAAATCCTAATTCTTCAATTACTGCCCCTACTTTAGGTACTGCGAGTCTTTTCATGCCTTCTTTGACTCTGTCTACTTCAGGAGTAATCGATTCACCAAAGAAAGGTAGATTTTTAACTTGTTCCTCAATGTTATCGGAAAGGAACTGCATTGGTTCAGAAAGACGGACCTTATTTAGATAACGAGAAATTGCTCCTACATTGGGCGAAATCGACATTTCGTTATCGTTGAGGACAACCATGAGATTAGTATTCGGTAAATGTCCAGCATGGTTAATTGCTTCTAGGGCCATTCCTCCGGTGAGAGAACCATCACCAATAATTGCCACGCATTTATAATCTTCTCCTTTGGCATCTCTGGCCAATGCCATGCCCAAGGCCGCAGAAATACTGGTAGAAGCATGCCCTGCACCGAAATGGTCGAATTTATTTTCACTGCGCTTGAGATAGCCGGCAACTCCTTTTTTTTGTCTTAAAGTATGAAATTGATGATATCTACCAGTAAGTAATTTATGGGGATAGGCCTGATGTCCCACATCCCAGGTTACCTTGTCTCGATCCAAATCGAGGGTTTGATAAAGAGCTATGGTTAGTTCCACAACACCCAGTCCTGGTCCCAAATGACCGCCACTAGCTGCGACGGTCTGTAAATGTTTTTCTCTAATCTGACGGGCAATATCTTCTAGTTGCCGTAATGTTAAGCCGTGCAACTGATTAGGATGAGTTATTTCACTTAAATGCATACCGTCGCCTTCTATAAAATTAAATCTTCTACTTTAGTTGTAAAATAAATTATCCTACTTTTGCTGCCCCAAAAACTGTTACAAATTACATTGATTTCCAGCAAAAAATGTTAAAGTCCAATTTTCTCGGGCTTTACAGCAGTCTTAGAAGATTTATTTTAAAAATTTTATAGAGCGATCGCAACTAATATCAATACTTATTACTCATTACTTCCGCGCAGCGGCACTATATCATGCACTATCAAGTCGTGTAACTTACTTCTTCTTAGCACCAAACAAACCACTAAAGAGTCCTTTGGTTTCTGATTTCGCAGCATTAGCTTTGCCGTTTTTGCCTTTTTTCTCCTCAGTTTTAGTTTTAGTTAGTTTGTTTAGTTCTTTTCTGACTTCGATGACTATGGGATCTTTGGGGTTAGCTTTATGGGCTTTCCCAATATGAACTTTTGCCATCGTAATTTGATTCTGAAGCAAATAAATTTTGCCCATCAGTCCATGACAGGTACTGTTGTTAGGATCTATTTTGAGTCCATCTCGCAATTCGGCGATCGCCTGTGAGTAGCTCTCTTTCTCTATATATTCTTTGGCTCGACGAATAAAAGACGAAACTCTGACTTGCGGGGTATTTTCCTCGACTGGCTTATTTTCAGCCGCAGCTTTTGGCACTTCTGGTGGTTTTGGTGGTTGAACGGAAGATGCCTTATTTGATGTTCTCTGTTGAGTGGGAGATGGTTGCTCTTGTTTAGCAGGCGCTTTGACTGGGTTATCTTCTGCCCGATTAATCCCTCGTCCCTGTTTGATCATTAAGTAAACTAAATTCAGCTCACTGATGACTGCTATCTTGTCGGTAACTTTTTCGAGATCCTGATATTGATTGGTAACCAATTTCTTTAGGTGTTCATTATATACTATCTCTAATTTATGTGCCGATTCAAGTAAGTCTTTCGCCTGTTTACTCGCAACAGTCATGCGATCGCTTTTTTCGGCCAAACGTTTGCCAATTTGAGTCAGTACCAGCTGATGTTCTGCAAAACAGTTTTTGCGGGATAATTGTTCGTATGCTGGATTGACTAGTTTCGATAAAATGCTATTAGCAAGCTCCTTTCTAACTTGATCTCCTTTGCAAGTATCAGGATGTAGTTGTTGGGCTATTCGTAAATATTTCAGGCGAATATTCTTAGGATTGTCATCAAGGGAAACGCCTAAAATTGCATGATAATCAGTGATATTTAGTCTAAACAGTCCGTGTTTAATAGCAAACGCCATGGGAAATTAGTATAAATTTAGGAAAACAGCTAACATTCAATTAGCTCAATAATTAAAACTCGTACCGATATTGTTCCCGATAATTATTTCTGGCTAACATTGCTGTGATATTTTCTATTAGTGAACTGTTAAGCTATGTAGCGAATTTTACCTAGTGGCAAAACATATAAAGTAATATTAATATAGAGCAATAGAAGGGCAAGGATATGCTAGTTATTGTCACAAACAAGCAGGTATTATCAGTCAACCAAGTTTGTCCAGGATGTTTAATGGCAAATCATGGGGGAGAACCCCGTTGGCATCATGGAAAGTTGGGTTGTGGTCATGCGCTGAATAGTGGCCAATCTCAAGATGGTCAGGCCAAGATGTATCAGTGTCAAATGGGATTTCGGGTTACTGAAGTAGAGTGATTGGTAAGCACAGAAGTGGATTTAAAACTTCTGCCATCTCTCTTGGTGAGCGTTCCCTTGCGCCTGATGGCGGCGCGGGGTCTCACCGCTGCCATCTGCCATCTACCTTCAAGGGCGAAGCCCAATAAGTACTTAGGTATAAAAAATTAATATTCTGACAATGGTTAGCCGATAAAATTGTTTTCGGTGCTATGTTTTGGTGGACAAGAACATTACGTAGTCTTTTTTTTGCTAACTGTCGAAAATCATGAGTATTGTTAGGAGTTCTGCGGTGAAAAGAGGGAAAAGAAGTCAGAATCTATGGTTTGAGAGAATCATGGCATTAATCGCGACTCTTAACTTGCTCTTGGTTGTCTTTGATTTAACTTATGTTCCTTTTCGAGATTTTTGGTTCAATGGTCAGGTCAGAATTGGTCATATTAGATCTGCATATGTCGAAACAGAGGGCTTTTCCTTCGATTTAATTCCCGACAATATTTCCCGAATAGTTACAAAATATGATGATATTAAGGGTATTGTTCCCCATCGCGACACGCAAAGTTATATCCAAGAGATCGCCAATTTAGAACAACAACTGACCCAAAATAGTATTGACTCTCCTGCGATCGCAAATAGTTTAAAGGAATTGCGCGATCGCAGTATACAAATGATCGATGAAGATCCTTTTGTCAAAGCTGGCAAATCGGGAACCTTAGAAAGAATCAAAAATATGATGCGGGCCCATCTCCCCAACGAAGAAAATTCTTCAAAGCAAGCATTTCGGGAGTTTTGGACTGTCGAGCATTTACGCGATCGCACTGATGAAGAACTAGCATTTATCAACCGTAGAATTATCCCTCTTCTTAAGACCAATTACTTTCGCTATTGGGGAGAAAATAATAATTATCTCGATAATTTTGGCCTGATTGACTTTCCCTTTGGCTTACTTTTTGCTTTCGAATTTCTTTGTCGGACTTGGTATATTAGTCGCACCTATACAGGCATTAATTGGCGAGATGCTATGTTATGGCGTTGGTATGATGTTTTTCTATTTCTTCCTTTTTGGCGTTGGTTAAGAGTTATTCCTACTGTGATCCGTTTAAATGCGGCAAAATTGATTAATCTCATAAGCATCCAAAAACAAATCAGTCAAGGAATTGTGGCTGGAATTGCCGAGGATATTACCGAGGTTGTGATCATTCGAGTGATTGGTCAAATGCAAAGTTCAGTTCGTCAAGGAGAAATGACAAAGTTCCTAGAAGCTGGGGGCAACGATTCTTATATCGATCTCAATGATACGAATGAAATTGCCGAGCTCATCAAAATATTTACCAAAACTTTAGTAGACCAGGTCTTACCTAAGATTCAGCCAGAAGCAGAAGCTTTGTTGGAATATAGTATTGAAAAAGCAATTCAAGAATCTGGTGCCTATCAAGGGATTAGTCTAATTCCTGGAGGTAAGGGCGCGGTCTCGAATATTACTCAGCAAATAGTTACCCAAAGTTACCAGGGTTTTTCTACTGCATTACAAGCTGCTCTACAAGAGGACGAAAAACTTGAAAAATTAGTTGAAAGTTTGGTTGATAGTATTCGTCAATCGTTTTTCACCGAACTTCAAGGAAAGCAACGCTTGAATAGTATTGAAAGTTTGCTAGTGGATTTATTAGAGGAAGTGAAGGTTAATTATGTTGAGCGTTTATCAGAAGAAGATGTGGAACAGATCTTAGAACAAACTAGGCATCTGCGGAAAATTTCTCATTCATAAACCGCGTCTAGTTTGAAACCTGTAGTTTTTGTAATTATTTCGGGAAGCGGTGCGACCCCGCGCCTTTGCAAGGCGCTAGGGAACGCGCACCAAGATAGGGAATAGGGAATGGGGAATAGGATTTGAGATATCTGTAACTTTATTTCAAAACTCCAGTTCTGAATGTGGACGCGGTTTAAGTCACAATATTTACGCCAAATTTAGAGATTAGGATCGGGCTTTGAGATACTCCTTAGACAACGAGATTGTTCCTGTCTGTATTTTTTACTACTTTTAACATCAAATCTCGTCAAAAAAACATAACATTATATTGTGGTTGTTCTTTAATGAATTCAGCAGGATAAGTCATGAGCACTCAAAAAGAATCACGGAAATTGATGGCCAGGGGACGACAACATGAGGAACATTTAAAGGAAAATATATTGAGTCGTGCCATTGAAGAGGTTGAAACTCACACTATAGAGGATACAACTGAGCAGGCTAGGGAATTATTGACTCGCGATCGCCAACAAGACGAACATTTGAAAGAAAATATATTGAGTCGTGCCATTGAAGAGGTTGAAACTCACACTATAGAGGGTACAACTGAGCAGTCTAGGGAATTATTAACTCGCGATCGCCAACAAGACGAACATTTGGAAGAAAATATGTTGAAACGTACAACAGAAGAAATTGGCGTGAGGGAAGAGAAGTAACAGTCACCGCGCCGAAGTCAACCTCAACATTGTATAGAGGCTGTATGAGCGAGTAAAGCAGTGCCATAGGCGGCCTCGGTATATTGGGCAGGTATGACTGGCACTTGCAAGTGACGCTGCGATATTGAATTCCAGGCTGCATTTTTGGCTCCGCCACCAGCGCGATACACTCGGGTTAATTTACTTGCTCCCAATTCTTGCAATCTCTGATAGCCCAAAGCTTCGATGCGAGCCATGCTTTCTAGTAAACCATGGAGAAAAGCTGCCGGATCATCAGGGCGAGGTGTGAGCTGTGGTAGAAGATCAGGATCATTTACAGGAAAGCGATCGCCTTTGGCCAGTAGAGGATAATATTCTAGAGGGCTCTCTAGATTAGGATTGATTTGCTGTGATAGAGTGATTAGCTCTTCATCGGTGAAAAAATGTTTTAAGACTGCTCCTCCTGTATTAGAAGCTCCGCCCGTCAACCATAAATTGCCTAAGCGATGACTATAAACACCGTAGCTGCTATTTTCAACTTTGGTGGTGCTCAATAATTTTAAAACTAGAGTCGAGCCCAAGGAGGTTACTGCTTCTCCTGGCTGGTTAGCTCCACTCGCCAAAAATGCGGCAATGCTATCTGTTGTCCCAGCACAGACGAGGCAATCATGAGGTAGGTCAAAGCGATCGCCGATCTGCGGGAGGATTTCTGCGATCGCAGTACCAGGTGCCAAGATCTGGGGAAAAAGATCACTGCAACTAAGGGCTTGTAGCCAGTTAGGATAACAAAGATTCTCGACATCGTAACCGAGCTTTAAGGCGTTATGGTAATCACTAATTCCTAATTTGCCATGGAGCAAAAAACTCAACCAATCGGCTTGATGGAGTAAATAGGCTGCTTGAGAAAAGATCGGTTGCTGTTGCCACCATAGTAGTTTGGCTAGGCTCGAAGTTGCACTAATGACAGCGTGATTGGCGGGGGCAATATTTTTGATTTGGTCTAAAGTTACGACGCCTCGATTGTCGTTATAGAGAAGAGGCTGCTCCAGAGGAGCCCCAGTGCGATCGCATAATAAAACTGTAGAGGAAGTGCCATTAATTGCGATCGCTTTGATGTCGGTTCTAATCCTAATTGGGAGCTGCTCTAATAGAGAATATAATGCCTCTTGCCAAATAGCAGCTAAATTATCGGGCTTCGCCCTTGAAGGCAGAGGGCAGAAGGCAGAAGGCAGAAGGTTAAAATCCACTTCTGAACAAGAGAACTTATGCCCTGATGCGTTAGCTAATTCTATAGGGCTGCCTTCATTTTTCTGCCTTCGTTTATCGGAGGCTGAATTCTCAAAGGGATATTTTACTTGGGTCGCAATGGTTGTCGCTTGATCTATCGCGATCGCTCTAGCGCCGGAAGTACCAAAATCAATTCCTAAATAGTAATTCATAAGTCAGAGAATCTAAGGAAAAAGACGTTGGTTTGTATTCTCTGTGCTTTATAGTAAAACTTGAGCCGTATATTTGAAAAATTATTAGATCAATACTATACATAAATCATGGGTAATACATTCGGTCATCTGTTTCGGATTACAACTTTTGGCGAGTCTCACGGTGGGGGAGTTGGCGTAACTATCGATGGCTGTCCGCCCCAACTCGAAATTAGCGAAGAAGAAATTCAGGTTGATTTAGATCGTCGCCGACCAGGACAAAGTAAAATCACCACACCTCGCAGAGAAACCGATACCTGTGAAATTATTTCAGGAGTGTTTGAAGGCAAAACCTTGGGCACACCGATCGCAATTTTAGTGAGAAATAAAGATGCGCGATCGCAGGATTACGATGAAATGTCTGTCAAATATCGTCCTTCCCATGCTGATGCTACCTATGATGCGAAATATGGATTTCGTAATTGGCAAGGCGGCGGCAGATCCTCGGCTCGCGAAACCATTGGGCGAGTTGCCGCAGGTGCGATCGCAAAAAAAATTCTCAAGCAAGTTGCCGGGGTAGAAATTATTGGTTATGTCAAACGGATCAAAGATCTCGAAGCTGTAGTTAATCCGAGCACTGTCACTTTGGAGCAGGTAGAGAGTAATATTGTCCGTTGCCCTGACAGCGATTGTGCTGAGAAAATGATTGATCTAATCGATGCGATTAGAAAAGAAAAAGATTCCCTCGGTGGTGTAGTCGAATGTGTCGCCCGCTCCGTTCCTAGAGGTTTAGGAGATCCCGTGTTTGATAAATTAGAAGCAGAACTCGCAAAAGGAGTGATGTCCTTACCTGCTAGTAAAGGTTTTGAAATTGGGTCAGGGTTTGCTGGCACCACCATGAAAGGCAGTGAACATAATGATGAGTTTTATATTGATGAGAACGGGGAAACTCGCACTCGTACCAATCGTTCGGGAGGTGTGCAAGGCGGCATTTCCAACGGAGAAAATATTATCATTCGCGTTGCCTTCAAACCCACTGCCACTGTAGGGAAAGAACAAAAGACTGTAACTAAAGATGGACAAGAAACGGTTTTAGCGGCTAAGGGTAGACATGATCCCTGTGTCTTATCGAGAGCGGTTCCCATGGTAGAAGCGATGGTTGCTTTGGTTTTATGCGATCGCCTGTTATGTCAAAATGCCCAGTGCAAAGTACTTTAAAAAGTATTCAGATCATGTCTTTAAGTAGAAGATATAACATTATCGGATTCGGATTAGCTATTTTTTTGCTGACTAGTTGTGTTGGAGAAGAGCGAGCTCCAAAAGCTCAAGCTTCTTCGCAAGAGAATCTGGAACAAATTCTCCTAGAGCAAAATCAGATTGAAAAGATTGCGGGCGGTTTTGAGTTTACCGAAGGGCCAGTTTGGCATCCCGATGGTTTTCTGCTTTTTAGTGATATTCCCGCCAACATTATCTATAAGTGGCAGCCAGCAGAGCAAAATGTTGAGATTTTCCGTCAGCCTTCTGGCAATGCCAATGGCAATACTCTGGATTTATTAGGTCGTTTAGTAACTGCCGAACATGGGAATCGGCGTCTATCATTAACTGAGCAAAATGGGCAAATTAGCACTCTGATTGATAGCTATCAAGGAAAACGTCTTAATAGTCCTAATGATTTAACAGTCAAATCAGATGGCAGTATCTATTTTACCGATCCGCCCTATGGAATCAAATCAGAACAAGAAGAATTGGGCTTTTATGGTGTTTATCGCCTGGCTCCAGATGGTCAACTAACCTTGCTGGCAGATGATTTTATTCGTCCCAATGGAATTGTTTTATCGACCGATGAAACGAAACTCTATGTCAATGATTCGGAAAAGGGTCATATTCGAGTTTTTGAGGTCAAACCTGAGGGGACATTAGGCGAGGGCCAAATCTTTGCCCAGCTAAAACCACCTAGCCGAGAAGGTGCTGCGGATGGGATGAAAATTGATGTCCAAGGAAATATTTACAGCACTGGGCCCGGAGGAGTTTGGATTTTCGCTCCCAATGGTGATTTGCTAGGAATTATTGAAACTCCAGAAGCTCCGGCGAATTTAACCTGGGGTGATAGTGATTATAAAACTCTTTATATAACTGCAAAAACCAGTGTTTATCGTATTCGGCTTCAGGTTCAAGGAATTAATTAGAAATTAATCATAGCGAAGTACATTGGGTTCACATTGTCTCATCATAGAAATTCGTTACAATACTTGAAAACCTCTTCACAGCCATGAACAGTAAAACGACTCGGCGCTCATTTATTCTCGGGAGTATCGCAGCGGCCACCGTTGTGAGCACGAAAACCTTAACCCAACAAGGTAATAGTTCTCAGTCAAAGTCAAAAATTGCGATTCCCCAATCTATGCCAGAAAGACCATTGGGGAACACCAAGATAAGTCTCCCGATTTTTGGTTTAGGCGGCGCTGGGCAAACACCTTTATCTAAAGCCGGACAAGAAAAAGAAGCGATCGCCCTAGTGGAAAGGGCATTGGCCTTGGGAGTTCGTTACTATGACACGGCTGCTGATTATGGCCCTAGCGAAGAATATATGGGCAAAATTCTACCCGAATATCGCAAAGAAATTTTTCTCAATAGTAAAACCGCCGCTCGCGATCGCGATGGTGCCTGGCGCAATTTAGAGCGATCGCTAAAACGCTTGAATACCGATTATCTTGATGCCTGGCAATTACATCATGTCTCTTTTGAATCAGAATTAGACGAAATCTTTGGCTCAAATGGTGCGATCAAAGCTTTGGAAGAAGCGAAGGAGCAGAACATAGTGAAGTTTCTCGGCATTACAGGACATCACGAACCAGATATTATTGCTGAGGGTTTGCGACGCTATCCCTTTGACACTACACTGATTTCGCTTAATGCAGCCGATGTTCATCATCCTCGCCCTTTTGGTCCGACTGTTTTACCAGTTGCCCAGGCCAACAATGTGGGGGTAATTGCGATGAAAGTTCCAGCTTATGGAAGATTGTTTAAACCTGGGATTTTAGATAATATGCAACAGGCGATGGGTTACACTCTTTCTCTGTCTGGTGTCCATTGCTGCATTATCGCGGCGGAAAATCCCGAACAGTTAGAATCGAATGTTAAGGTGGCGCAAGCTTTTCAGCCTTTAGATGAAACTGAAATGAAAGCGATCGAACAACTGACAATTAATGCAGGAAACGATGGTGCTTTTTTTCGTAAATGGACTTAAAGGCAGAGGGCAGCGGTGAGACCCCGCGCCGCCGTCAGGCGCAAGGGAACGCTCACCAAGAGAGATGGCAGAAGGGGAAAATACCTCGAAAAAGAAGTCCATAAACTAATCATAACAAGGCTTTAAGCTTATTTTATTGATTTTTTAGCTTATAGGCGAGAAGCCCCAGGTCCATAATCTTTGATTTGGCGTGGGACGGGGCGTTTAAACGCCTGGCAAAGCACAGGCGACAGCCCCTCATGAATCGCCAGTGTCAGCTTCCGTACGAAGCTTTTTATCGTAAGCCATACTTTGTGCTAAAATATAGGTATGTTGACTAT
>NZ_ALVZ01000136.1 GCF_000332055.1 Xenococcus sp. PCC 7305
AAGACGGTATGGCCTCGGTTGTATCATGACGAAGCTATCTCATAACTCAGAAACTTCGATTTCAATTATCTTTTTAGTAATCAATCTTTCTACCCTGCTTAGACAGGTTTACTGTCTTTTTTTGTTCTCATTAATGAATCCATATAAATTAGACTTTATTTGTGAGTTTTATATAATTAAACTTGATATTAAAGCTTATTTGCTATCAGAAAAGATTACTTGTTAAACAGTTTTATTGCAGTTAACCTTTCCTCTCACTTTTTCAGCAAACCCTAGTTAGTTTTATTCCCAAACCTGCTTGAATTAGAACATTTCCTGCATTGCTTTCATCGAATGTGGTAGTATTAATATTTCCATTAACCAAGTCAATTGTTTTATTCGCAGCAATAGTGACATCACCTCCCGGTGCAGTCACAGATCCCCCTTCAAAACTAATATTCTCAGCTTCTAAAGAAATAGACTGTCCTCCCTGAACTTGGAAACCAAATCCAGATCGGTTAATGATGTCTCCAGCATTCTCCCTAAAATTCAAACCAATAGGTGCATTAATCGTCAAAACAGGTGGATTGTCAGCATCTAAAGCACTAAACTCCCCATCAGGAAAAATAATACTATCGGCAGTACTCCCAAAAAACGAACCACCAATATCTAGACTGGCATTTTCCCCAAAGATAATTCCCGCAGGATTGAGCAAAAATAAATTCGCTGTGCCATTTGCCCTCAATATCCCATCGATATTAGAAATATTGCCCCCAGTAACACGCGAGAAAATATTGACAATATCTACCGCATTATCAAAAAATGCTCTTCCGCCAGTAGGGACCGAAAACTCACTGAAACTATGAAATAAATTACCACCAGCGCGATCGCCGTTATTAATCGTGCCATCGACATCCACTGTAGTGTCAGTTGTTCCATCAGGAATAACTTGAGCCGCAACAGGAATCACACAACCAAAAGCCAAAACGCCAGAAGTCGTAACGGCAGAGAATAATTTGAGCATAGTCATAGAGCTATAGATATCAGGAATTATCTAAGTGTTTCCACGTAAATATTCGCAATGATACCGCTAATAAAATATCTTCTTTCGCAAAATGAATTACATCTTAATAAAAGTTATGCAAATAAAACAAGATTATATAGATTATGTCGGGTCAAATTTTTCTCGTTAGAGCTAGCTGCAACCAATTTGTTTTTCAGGAGTACGATTTGTTGTTTCGGGGTTGGAGTAAGCAGTGAGAATTATCTTGCCATCAGCTGTTTTGACAATTCCTCTAGCAGGATAGATATCGCCATGATCTGTTTTGATTGGGCTAAGACTTGCAGGGATGTAATCAGGGTTTTCCTGTTCTTGCTCCGTCTTTTCTGGTAGGAGGGAATTAGGGGTGATCTCCCTTTCCACTGTGATAGGCTTGCCATCAGGCACCAGAACATCAGCCGTCAGAATTGTCGTCGGTTCAGGAGTGATTCCGCCTTTCCCTGTAATGATTAGTTGAGCTTTGCCCCCATCCGCAGAACAACTGTCATAGGCGATCGCATTTGCGGAAACTGGGTTTGTGGGCAATCTATTGGCACCTTGAAGCGGATTTGTATCTGGCGAACTGATAGTGATATCACCATCTACACTAGTCTCAGAACTAGCATCAATATCATTAATATTATTAAGCTCCCCTACTGTGCCACTACTTACCTCAAAGCCCAAAACCCCCTGAGTCAGAATGCTTATATCTCCGCCTCTTCCCGCAACAGCATTTGTTCGAATGTCACTGCCCAATCCTTCAGAAGGAAAGCCCAAGATAAAATTAGCCACAATGTTTATGTTTCCACTATCAGCACTATTAACCCCACTGGCATTTTGAGTTGCCTCAGCTGAAATAATACTATTGTTTCTTAAGTCGAGATTTTCAGAAACAATAAGGTTAATATTTCCCCCAAAACCTTCTGCGGTGGTAGCAGTCAGAGAACCTTGATCTAGATTGAGATTGTCAGCATTAATTGTCAATGTTCCTGCTGCTCCTGTGCCTGTTGAACTAGCATTAATCTCGCCACCATCAGCGACAGTGAGTTGATTGGTTGAGATGTTTAATGCTCCTGCATCTCCTTTTCCTTCCGCAAGGGTAAAAATGCTACTTTTCTCTAATTCTCCATTGATATTTTTAGCTCCTATAACTTCAATTGAATCATTGGCTTCGATGGTTAAAGTTCCGCCGTCACCTCGATCATTGTCCGCATTATTAACTAGAGAACCAGCTCCAATTTCTCCACCTGTTTGAACAACTAACCGCTCCAGATTTAAGGTCACTTTACTTCCTTGACCAGGCCCTCTAGTATTTGCTGATATTCTCGCACCATTCTCGATAGTTAAACTATCGGCATTAATGGTTAATTCTCCTGCATCGCCAGCACTTCCCGGTTGAGTCGAGACAAATATGCCGCTTCTGTTGCCATCAGACGTATTTGATTCTGAGAATCCACTTAAAATAATTGAGTCAGCAATAATTTCGATATTTCCTGCCTGACCACGTCCAAAAGTGCTGGTTGATATTTGAGCCCCATCTGTTGCTGATAATTGCTGAGTTTCGATTCTCAAATTTCCGCCATCTCCCCCCTCTGCATCAGCAAATATAGCAGTAGGATTATTTCCACCTATATCTCTACCAATCAACTCCACTGATTCAGAAGCATTAATATTTAAATCTCCTGCCTTACCAATATCATCAAAACTAGCAAACGATGAGATAAAAGCCCCATCGCTCATAATCAGGTTTTCAGTCTGAATAAATATATTTCCTGCTAATCCTGCATTATCAGTTTCGGTTAATATTGCGGCGAAGTCTCCGGTTAATTCTAAGGATTCAGACGCATTTACAGTGATAGCCTGCCCTTGTCCTTCTAATACCGTATTTGAGAATATTAGAGCTGGAGAATCGACATCGCTGGTGAAGCTGATCTTTCTTCCCTGAACCTGAATGGGACCTCCTCCGCTATCTCCACTAGCATCAACAATAGTCCCCAGAATGTTATCCTCCCCCATATTTCCACTAGTAGTGCGTGTGAAAAAGTTAATGTCTTGGAAATTCTGAACTCCAGCATAATCAAGTACCAAAGTATCCCCAGTAAGATTTAGGCTCACAAAGCTATTAATGCCTACACTACCCAACTCAATTCTTCCCCCATTAGCAGTCAGATTTCCGCCCTCAAATCTTAGATCCCCACCAACTAAAGCTAGGGTCTTTCCTGGATTTACTCGAAGTCCCGCAACATCAGCGTCCACGATGCGACCAGGCAAATCTCCCTCAACCGTAGCCCTAGATCGATTCGTTATAGTTGCAGCTGTTTCCCGAAATTGCAAACCTATAGGTGCATTGATCGTAATCAAAGGCGGATTATCTGGATTTGTGGCACTAAACTCACCATCAGGAAAAACAATACTATCGGCCGTACTACCCAAAAAAGAACCACCAATATCTAAACTAGCACCTTCGCCAAATATAATTCCTGCGGGGTTAATTAAAAATAAATTGGCAGTGCCCTGAGCACCAAGCAAACCATTGATTTGTGAGATATTCCCCCCTGTGACTCTTGAGAAAATATTGACGATATCTGTTGCGTTATTAAAAAATGCTCGCCCACCAGTGGGAACAGAAAACTCGCTGAAACTATGAAATAAATTGCTTCCAGCGCGATCGCCGTTATTAATAGTGCCATCAACATCTACAGTAGTAGAAGTAGTGCCATCGGGGACAACTTGTGCTCTGACGGGAAAAACTAAGGACAATGACAAAAGTGTGACATTAACTGAAAAAAAAAGCTGATGCAGAAACCGACTCATTCCTTAAAATCCTTGTGATTATGATTGACCTGAGAATTTTCCAGGGATAGATACAAATGCGATTATTGTGTGACTTGCGACCACTATGTCCCGTTCACCTTAAGTCTGTCGGCAAGAAGAGTAAGACTAAAGCTGATCCACACATCAAACCAATGACTCCGATGCTTAGTGATTTCAAATAGTTCACAACATCTTCATAACAGTTGATGTTAATCAGCTTATTTATGGTTTTAGACTATTTCTGAGATGAATCCATATTTAACATATTGTCAGTAGGTAATTTTGTTTCTTGTCGCATTTGACGACCAGAGCATTCTTCCTTAGACGGATCACATTGTCTACGCTGAGAATAAACTGCCTGAGGGCTGATAGCAAAGAAGGCCGATAGAATCACGGTTCCTAGCAAAAGAGTTTTTATTTTAGACATTTTAGATACTTTCCTTGAATTTTTTATTTCTCCCTTGATTTTTATTCTCCCTGCTTCGCCATATTTGGGTTCCTGAATGTTACATTATTTTATCTATGTCAATAATCGTTTACATTGCCGATATAGAAGGCCAACAAAAATTAGCTAAAAATATTTAAAGCGAAGCTTTGACCTCTGCCAAAATATTCATCGTCGAGATAATTTGCTCTTCTGTATGCAAACAAGTGACAAAGAAACGCAACCGCGCCGCATCATAGGGAACAGAGGGATAGACCATCGGATTTACATTAATACCTTCTTGAGCTAAAAGCTGGGATAAACGAACTGCTTTATTGGGCTCGCCAACAATAACTGGAATAATCGGGGAATTGGCACTATAACCAGTATTAAACTTCTTACTTTTGGCCAAATCAAGACAAAACTTGGCGCGACTCTGTAACTTAATCGCCCGCTCAGGTTCAGCTTTGAGCAATTGAATAGCTGCCAAAGCGGCCACTGTATTAGCAGGAGACATGCCCACACTAAACACAAAACCAGGAGCAGTATATTTGAGATATTGGATCAACTCGCGATCGCCAGCAATATAGCCACCACAGCTCGCAAAAGATTTACTTAGGGTTCCCATCCAAAGATCGACATCTGTTGATTGCAGATTAAAATACTCTCGCACTCCCCCACCAGACACGCCCAAAACGCCGATCGAATGGGCCTCATCTACTAACAGAAAAGTTTGATAATATTGCTTGAGTTCAACAATTTGAGGCAGAGGTGCAAGATCACCATCAGTACTGTAGATGCCTTCGATCGCAATTAAAACTTTTTCATATTTTGTTCTTTCCCGCTCCAAAATTTCTGCTAAAGCCTGGCAATCATTATGGGGAAAATCAATAATCGTTGCGCCAGAAAGTTTACAACCTTCCTTGATACTATTGTGACTCAGGGAATCGCAGATAATTAAGTCTCTTTCACCAAAGAGATGACCAATGGTACTCACGTTAGTTGCATGACCACCGACATAGGCGATCGCATCTTCTGTGCCAATAAAATCGGCAATTTCCCGTTCCAGTTCTAAATGTAGCGGTCGTTCCCCAGATAATAAACGACTGGCAGAAACCGAGGTGCCATATTCTGCGATCGCCCTTTGGGCAGCTTCCGTCACAATGTGATCGCCTGACATTCCCAAGTAATTGTAGCTGGAATAATTAATCAACTCGCGATCGCCTGTTCGAATCGTATCTTTGGCAATCCCTTCATGAAGACCAAAGAAAGGATTACCTAGTTTTTCTACTCGTTCTAGATCTTTTTTGAGATTGATAAACTCGGGTGTCAGTTTAAATTGATTAAATTCAGGCTTGATATCTATCTTTTTCCGTCCCTTAAAATATGTTGCAATATCCTTTGGGGCTCCCGACTCTTGACTCTTGACTCTTGACTCTTGACTCATTAAAGGGCGCAAGCCTTGCGCCCCTACTTCGACTTTCTTGCTTTTGACGTCTGATTTTTGCCCTCTGCCCTTATGCGGAGCGGTATCCTTTAGGGCTGCCTTCTGCCCTCTGCCCTCGAAAAGTTCTCCCTCAATATATTCAGTTAACAATTCAATATTGGGATAATCGAAAGTAGCAGTTAAAGATATCGCATCACCAAAACTAGCTTGCAGATTATTTTTAAACTCTACAGCCATCAAAGAATCCATCCCCAAATCGGCAAAATTTTCTTGAGTATCAATCTCTTCAGGATCAGGGAATCCCAATACTTTAGCTATTTGCTCACGAATATGTTCTTGTAGAATCTGCTGGCGATCGCTTTCGGGAGTTGTTTCTAGTTGTTGCAAAAAGGTCGTAGCTTGTGGTTCTTGAGTTGTCGTTGGAGTTTTAAATCGCTCAAAGAAAGGATTATCTGGTTGCTGAGCCAGAAAAGCCGACCAATCCACAGGAAAAACGATAGATTGGGTTACTGGCTGCTGTAATAATCGCTTTAAGACTTTTAGCCCTTGTTCTGGTGCGATCGCAGTTAAGCCCTGTTGGCTCAATCTTTGCTGTTGCTGAGGCGTGAGGCGGCTAGCCATTCCCACATCATCCCAAATGCTCCAATTAATAGTTAAACCTGGCAATCCCAAATTACGACGGTAACTCATCAAATTATCCATAAAAGCATTTGCCGCCGCATAGTTACCCTGTCCTACCGCTCCAAACACAGAAACAACCGAAGAGAAGCTCACAAACCAATCCAAATCTAGTCTGACCGTCGCTAAATGTAAATTCCAAGCACCTGTTATCTTGGGTTCGAGAACTGCTTGGAAACGCTCCCAACTAAGGCTTTTCAATAATCCATCATCAAGAATTCCCGCCGCGTGAATTACACCCCGTAATGGGAGTTGAACCTGATTAATAATTTGCTCTAGCTGGAGCGAATCGCAAATATCAGCAAATTCCAGCTTAATTGTGACTTCTAATTCTTCTAATTCTGCGATAGTCTTTCTAGCAGTATCTGATAGCTGATTGCGTCCAATCAAAATTAAATGTTTCGCGCCTTCTGCGACTAACCAAGTTGCGACTTGTAATCCTAATGAACCTAATCCACCAGTGATTAGATAACAACCATCATTTCTGATCTCTCCCCAACCCCTCTTGATGCTGTTAGTCGTTTCGAGGACAACTTTCCCGATATGCTTAGCTTGTGCCATATAGCGAAAAGCTTGGTCAGCCTCTTGAATGGGAAAAACCTTATGAGGTAAAGGTTGTAGCTCTTTGTTGATAAATTTCTCTTTAAGCTCAGCAAATAAATTCGCAATTAAATCGGGATTTTTCTGGGAAACTTCTAATAAGTCGAAAGGAAAATAACTCACATCTTCTCTAGCTTCTGCCACCTGGGCTTTATCCCAAATTCCCACTTTGCCAATTTCGACAAATCGACCTTGAGGTGCCAGGATTTCCAGATTTTTTGGGATAAAATCACCATTAAGACTATTAAGAATAAGATCTACTCCTTGGCCTTCCGTAAGTTGCCTCACCTCATCCGCAAAATCGAGAGTTCGCGAATTCATCACATATTTAACCCCCGATGCCTTGAGAAAATCCCATTTCCCTACAGAAGCAGTTGCCAACACTTCGGCTCCAGCCTTTTGCGCTAATTGCACTGCTGCCTGACCGACTCCTCCGGCTGCTGCATGGATAAGAATTTTATCTCCAGGTTTGATTTTAGCTAGATAATGTAATCCGTAATATGCGGTCAAAAAAGTAGTGGGAATAGTTGCGGCTTCGGCATAGGTTAGATAATCAGGTTTTGCGATCGCGAACTTGGCATTCACCGTGACATGGCTACTCAAACTACCCACTGCCTGAGCGGCAATCACTTGATCTCCTACTTGAAACTCTGTAACTCCTGACCCCACAGCGACCACAATTCCTGCACATTCGCCCCCAAAAGGGACTTCGGTAGCATCAGCAAATCCCATTTTTTGCAGATATTCTTTTAATACGCCCAAAGCATTTAAAACATCGCGGAAGTTGACCCCACTGGCTTGAACAGCAATTTCGATTTCTCCTGCTTGAGGCGCGGAACGCTTTAAAGGAGCCAAAGCAAGATTATCTAAGGTGCCATATTCAGATAGTTGCAACCGAAAAGGACGACTTAAGCTATTGTTCTGACGTACTAGCCTTGGGATATGTCTTTGGTGATTGTGATAGGCAATTTGAGTTTCAAGATTGCCATGTTGCAGTTCTTCTAGAATTAAAGAGGCATTTTGTTCGATGTCGTTAGCTTCTAAGTCAAGACAAATGCAATTTAGCTTGGGATATTCGAGGTTAATGGTTCTTGCTAAACCCCAGATAGCACCTGATAGATTTTTCGTATTTTTAAATTGAGTGTCCTGGGTGACAATTACTAACTGGGATAATTGTTCTGTTGCCGATGATTGCATCAGATGTAAAATTGCCGCACATCCGTGTTGTAGGGGCGAACGGCCGTTCGCCCCCAGATCAAGATAAATAATGCCCCAAGATTGCGAATCTGATGATTTTATTTCCTGCCATAATCGCTGAAATTCTTCGATCTGTGTGGGATTAATCTGATATTGGTTAGCAGCGATCGCTTTAAACGCTGCCCCAGGAAAAACTAAAATACTATCTCCTGGTAATTGTTTTTCCAGTTCCCAAGCCATATCCCCATCCTGACTAAAGATTAACCAATTATTGGGCAACTCATTAGTCAATTTACAATCTAAGTTCTGGGGTTGCCAATTCACTTCATAGAGCCAATCCTCTATAGTTGCTGTTCCAGCTTGGGATGGAATATTAATTAGTTTGCGTAATGAAGAGAGACTGAGATATTGCAAAGATAGATTTTGGATTAACGCGATCGCGCTACCTTGGCTATCGACTAACCTTATATCTGCATTGAGTCGTTGAGAATTATCATTAGGTTTGATCGTGATTTCTGCCCAGACAGCATTACTAGCACTTCGGTATAACTCTAAAGATTCAATACTTACTGGTAAATAAACTCCCTGCTGCGATTCGGTGGCTGCACCAATTAATTGAAAACAAGAGTCTAGTAATGCGGGATGAAGCTGATAATTATGATTAGTTATTTTATCTGGTATCTGGATATATCCTAAAGCGTGGTTTTCTCCTTGCCATAGCTGTTGAATTCCTTGGAAATTGACACCATAATTTAAACCCTGCTGAGCTAATTTGTCGTAGTAAGCCGTAATATCTGAAACAGGCTGTAGTTTTGATTTGATTGCCTCTACATCAAGAGCATGAAATTCTATCTTTTGACTCTCTTTAACAACAACTTCGCTATGAAGAATGAAATTATTATCTTGACCAGTATCGCTAAAGATTTGGAAGCGATCATCAGATTGACTAACAACCGTCTGCAATGTAATTAATTGATCTGATAACAATAGAGGTTGCTGAATGGTAAAACTTTCTAACGTTAAATTATCAGTCTTATACAGATGTTTACCTGCCGCTATTGCCATTGATAAATAACCCGCCCCAGGAAAAACAACTTGGGATTCTAAACAATGGTCTTGCAGATATTTAGGATTGTCGGCCTTGATTTGACTCTGGAAGCGAGTTTCAGAAATCCCAGCTAAAGCTAGAGCATTTCCCAGTAGGGGATGTAATTGTTGTTCGTTGTTAAAGTTACTTTCTGTCCAAAATTTTGCTTTGTCCCACCAATATTTTTGACGTTGAAAAGGATAGGTAGGGAGCTTGATTTCTTGAAGATAATAATCTTTGGTTAATTCTTGCCAATTGATTTTAGCCCCTTGATGATACAGTCTGACAAGGCTATTTAAGATTACTTGAGCATCGGCTTGTTTATCAGAAAGACTAGGAATTAAGAGGGTAGAATTAGGTTTATGATCTGCTGCCAAAATTGTTTTCCCCAGACTGGAAAGAATTGGTTTCGCGCCAATTTCGAGGAAAATCTCAATTCCTTGTGCTAATAAAAACTGAAAACTGGGAGCAAATTTTACTGGTTGAATAATATGATCTACCCAATAATCGGGGTTAGCAATTTCCCTGTCTGCTAATTGCGCTGTAACGTTGGAAACTAGAGATATTCGAGGTTTAGAATAGGTTATTGACTCTGCCACTTGCCGAAAATCTGCCAGCATAGGTTTCATCAAAGGAGAATGAAAAGCATGGGAAACTTTTAAGAGGCGGCTACTAATCGCGATCGCGTCCAATTTTTCCTTTATCTTGCTTAAGGCAGTCTTTTTACCTGAAATAACTGTGTTTTGCCCATTGTTAATCGCTGCAATATTCACTTCCTCGCTATAAGCGGTAATTATTTCTGCCACTTTTTCCTGACTACTGAAAATTGCCAACATCCCTCCCGACGAAGGCAATTCTTGCATCAGTCTTCCTCGATTCGCAACCAGCTTGAGACCATCTTCCAGACTAAAAACTCCAGCAATGCAAGCTGCAACATATTCTCCGATACTATGACCCATCACATAGTCAGGTTTAATCCCCCAGGAGAGCCATAATTGAGCCAAGGCATATTCAATGGCAAATATTGCAGGTTGGGTATAAATAGTCTGGTTAATTATTGATGGTTGATTATTGTTTTCCGTAGAGACGTAGCATGCTACGTCTCTACGTGATTGAAAAATTGTTTCCAATAATGGTTTATCTAAATAGGTTTGTAAAATGTCCGCACAACGATTTAATGCTTCACGAAAAACCGGTTGGGTATTGTAAAGTTGCTGTCCCATTCCAATGTATTGGGAACCTTGCCCAGTAAAGAGCCAACAAATTTTAGGAGCTTGGTTTCCCACACAACTAACGGTAACCCCTGGGATCTCCTTTCCCGTAATAAAAGCTGTGAGCTGCTTGGCCAATTGTGCAGTTGAGTTACTAAGACAAGTCACACGATGATTAAAATGACTGCGTTTTCTCTGACTAGCCAGACAAATATCTGGTAAATCAAAATCTTGTTGTTGCATAAATTCTTGATAACTTTGCGCCAAATCCTGCAACGCCGACTTACTCTTAGCCGATAAAGTCAATAAATGTAACTGAAGTGAGCTAATTCTAATCTTCTCTTTATTTCCTCGTTCCTTATGCGAAGCGGTATCCTTTAGGGCGTTCCTTGTTCCTCGTTCCTCAACATCTCCCATCACAATATGAGCATTCGTCCCGCCAAAACCAAAGGAATTAACCCCAGCAATTAATGGTTGTTCGCTGACCCAAGGAGTGAGCTCGGTGACAACTTGTAGCTTGAGCTTGTCAAAGGCGATCGCGGGATTAGGATTCTCAAAATGCAAACTAGGCGGAATCTGCCGATGTTTCAAGGCCAATGCGACTTTTATAATTCCGGCAATGCCTGCTGCGGTTTCTGTATGTCCAATATTGGTTTTCACCGAGCCCACCAGGCAATTATTCTCCTCTTGCCGATTTTGACTAAAAACTGACCCTAATGCATTCATTTCAATGGGATCACCTACTTTGGTACCTGTTCCATGGGCCTCGATATAACTCACTTGGGCAGGGTCAAGGCCCCCGCGCTCATAGGCTTCGCGCAACACAGCTTCTTGTGCTTTCGGATTGGGGGCGGCCATTCCCTGACTAGAACCATCTTGGTTCACGGCACTACTGAGAATCACCCCATAAACATCATCCCCATCGGCCTCTGCCTGAGCTAGAGGTTTTAATAAGACCAAACCCGCTCCTTCACCACGAACATAACCATCGGCCCCTGCATCAAAACTTTTACAGCGGCCCTCACTGGACATAAAACCGCCCTTGCTAAAGCCCACCATAATAGTCGGCAATAGCAGCATATTCACGCCTCCCGCTAATGCGATCGCAGATTCTCCAGTCCAAATACTCTGACAAGCTAAATGCACCGCCACCAAAGATGAAGAACAGGCTGTATCCACTGCCAGACTTGGCCCTTTAAAGTCGAAAATATAGGAAATGCGATTCGCTGCAATACAATTACCGGTACCCGTTGTCGCATAAGGTTCGCTTACAGGTTGCTGCCACATCATGATCGAATAATCATGGGTGCCAATGCCAATGAAAACCCCTGTCTTGCTGCCTCGAAGAGTTTCGGGAATTTGCCCCGCATCTTCTAGGGTTTCCCAAGCCACTTCCAGCAAGAGACGTTGTTGCGGGTCCATGGTGACAGCTTCTTTGGGAGCAATACTAAAAAATTGCGGGTCAAAATAATCAATATCTTCCAGAAAACCACCCCAGCGAGTATTGGTTTTTCCTGGCTTGCTAGGATCGCAATCGTAGTAAGAATTGATATCCCATCGCGATTTTGGAACTTCTCTGACGCCATCTCGCCCATCGCGAATTAATTCCCAAAAAGCTTGAGGATTTTTCGCTCCAGGAAAACGGCAGCCAATACCAATAATTGCAATGGGTTCTAGTTGCATAATCAATAATAACGTGAGTTCGATGAGTACAAAATTTACTAGTTCTGAATAGGGACTTAGGGATTTGGGGATTTGGGGATTTAGGGATTTAGGGATCTAGGGAAAAGCCTATTAATTGGTTGTTCAACTTGAAAAATATAATCAAAAAGAAAATTCGTCGAACTGACGTAATAATAATTTAATCTAGGCTAATTAACCTTGCTTTAGATTACATTTAGTGAATAGGATTGGTCAAGCGAAGGCAGAGGGCAGAGGGCAGATGGCAGAAGGTTTTTTTTGCCTGCTTTGCGTCTTTGCGCCTTTGCGCGAAACGAATTCATATCTGGATTCAGCAACGCCCCTATTTTCAGCCTTGAAGCTTTTTAATGCTTACCTCTTGCCATGCCCGACGATAAGCTTTTTCCAACTCTTCTGCCGCTAAGGTTCCATTCATAATTGGTGATTTTTTCATCATCGATCGCAAATTAGCCCTCATTTGACTGAGCTTAGTTAAATCTTGAGCCAGCTCAACAGCGATCGCAATATAGTCTGCTTCTGTTGCCACGCTAAGTTCTGGCAACCCCAGATTAGTTAAAAAGCTATGACTCATTCGTGAACAAAATTGTTGTCCCCGCAGTGAAATTACAGGAACGCCCATCCACAAAGCTTGACAAGTGGTCGTGCCACCGTTGTAGGGGAAAGGGTCTAAGGCAATATCAATCTTATGATAGGACTCAAAAAAGTTCTCAATTTTCAAGGTTGGTTTTTCTAGAATAACTCTGGTCCCATCAATCCCCTGAGCGACAAATTGCCCACGAAAATATTCGCAAGTACCTTTATCTTCTAAGGCCAAAGCTTTGAGTAATAAGCGAGAATTTGGCACGGCTTTAAGGACTTGAGACCATAAGCGAATTGTCGTGGGAGAGATTTTGGAACTATTGTTGAAGGAGCCAAAAGTAAGATAACCATTTTTCAGAGCTGGTAGCTGTTGCGGCTCAGGGAGAAAATCCTGGGGCAAGAAACACCAAAAACTTCCGGCAACATGCAATATTTTTTCTGTGTAGAGATAGTCCAAATCAGCTGGAGCAACATATTGATCGGCAATAATATAGTCAATTTCTGCCAAGCCACTGGACTCAGGGTAGCCAATATAAATCATTTGAATTGGTGCCGGTTGGCATCGCAAGACCTGAGTGCGATTACCGCTGGTATGTCCTGATAAATCAACTAAAATATCGATCGCGTCATTATGGATTTGCTCAGCTAAACGGAGATCATCCCAGCCAGCACAGTTAATCCAGCGATCGCTATAATTTTGCAATCTAGTAGTCGTCTGATCCTCAATGCCCCCAGTGTCATAACAAAAGCTAGTCACCTCGCGAGCATTATGATTTACCAGAATAGGCTCCAGGAAAAAAGCGACCGGATGAGTTCGTAAATCTCCCGAAAGATAACCAATTTTTAGAGGCCGATGGGGATTAGGATCGCTTTGCCATTGCTCATATTTAATTGGTGGTGTGGGCAAACGATTAACCCATTTACTGCGCTCTTGAACCAGTTCTGTGGGCGAGAGATCATCTCGATAGAGCATAGAAAATAAGGCATTGGAAATAGGTGCAGTTTTTGCGGGGTCTAATTGCCAACTCATGTCATAACTGGCGATCGCCTCAGAAATTCTCGCCTGATAGGTCAAGGCAAAACCCTGCATCAGTCTAATTCCGGCAAGATTCGCATTGCGTTGTAATAAATCATCCGCTTGAGCGATCGCCTCACTGACTTTGCCCAGGTTGAGCAAGGCATAGAGAAAATTAGACTGGGTAATATCATTATCCGGATTGAGCTCTATAGAGCGACGCAGATAGGGCAAAGCTTCCTGGGGACGCTTCAACATCCGCAGTAAAGTACCCAAATTATTGAGACTATCGGCAGAATTTGGAGCGTTCTTCACCGCCTGCTGAAAACAACTTAATGCTGGTTGATATTTTCCTTGAGATTGCCAGGATATGCCTAGGGCATTGAGAGCAAACAGATTATGGGGTTCTATTGCTAGCCAAGCCTGACAAATTTCGATAACTTCTACTGAGCGATTTAAATTAACTAAAACTTGAGTCAGATTGCGATATGCCAAGGTAAAATTTGGCTTGATATTAATCACCTGGCGGTAATGCACAATTGCCTCTTCAATGAGATCGCTGTCCCGCAGACAATTGGCTAAATTGAGATGAGCCTGAAAAAAATTATTTTGTAGCTCTAAAGCCTTTTTATATGCCTGAGCTGCCTCAGTCTTGAGAGCGAGCTGCGAGAGTAAATTGCCATAGTTATACCAAGCTTCGGGAATAGTGTCATTAATCCCTAAAGCTTCTTGGTAACAAGTGCGAGCCTGCTCCAACTGACCTGCTTGTTTCAATTTTCTGGCTTGTTCAATTAAAGACAAAGCTGCATTGTGATTTTTGTCGGAATTAATTGCGATCGCGGAGCTGATAGATGGTAAATTACGAAAAAATTTAGCTAAAGCTTGAGCTTCTTGCTGAGTATCTTGGGCTTTTTGTCCAGTCGCGATCGCGTTTTGAATAATACGAGCAAAAGATTCGGGATTCGCGGTCCAATCTCTCAGAGTTTTTTCCATAGTGAGACCCAACTCAGGGAGATTACCATTTTCAACCAAAACACAATTTTGCTTTTGACCCTCCCTAATCATAAAATCTTTACCCCCAATGCCGTGATAGCCCACAACAATGCAACCACAGGCCATAGCTTCTAAGACCGAAATATTTTCCCCTTCTTGAGCCGAAGGGGGAATATAAAAAGTAGCCTGGCGTAGACAACTGGCATATTCTGCCTGAGAAGAATCTCGTAATGCTTGCCAAGTAAAATTGGCAAATAAACCCCCTCGTTGCTCGAGAACGCGATGAACAATCGCAGCATCTTTAGCTTTTCGGGTCATATAAGCAATCAAGGGTTTTTTGGCCGCAGGCTTGTAATAATAAAGTCCCGAGTCAATATGGGTAGGCACAACTGCCACCGGTAAATTCATGCGCCATTTGACATAATTGGCAATAATTGGCGAGCGAAATAAAGCTGCTTGGATGCCATAGTTAGCCCAACTATCCGTAGCTTCTAAATTAAGATAAGCTGGAGCCCAGTTTAACGCCACCACAACCTTGCGTGCTGCGATGCTTGCCATCTGTTGCATCGTTGGTAGCATCACTTCGGGAAAAACTAAAATGTCACTGGGCTTAAGATGAGGATTATCTTCTAAGCTAGTGATTGGAACCCTGATGTCGTGCCAAGTTAAGCTAAACTCTGATTTTTGATGAACAATCCAGGCATCCAACCCAGAACTACGCAACTGAGCAACCTGCCAATAGAGTGTTCTGGTTCCTCCAGAAGGAAGTTGATAATCCGGACAAAAATAATAAATTTTCGGCATTACTTATTACTTCTCGCGTAGCGACACTAGTGTTGGAGAGCCGTTATGGTCATTAGATTTGATAGCTGAATTGTTAAAGTAATTAACTTGAGTGGGATAGGCAAATTCAATACTACGTTTAGCAAATTCGGATTTAATCTTTAGATTAATCTGCTGCTGAGCATCCATATATATAGCATAGTCGCTAGTATTAATGAAATAGACTATCTCAAAATCTAAACTGTATGAGCCATAACCTGAAAAATGGGCTCGATCAAAAATGGTATTTTCCGTATTATTAATAATTTCTGTAATCAAATTTGGGATTTGAGCTAATTGTTCGGTATCAGTTTCATAAACCACTCCTAGCTTAGATACAATACGACGCTGAGTCATTCTTTTGTAATTGCGAACCCTCGAACTTGTTAGGTCTGTATTGGCAATGATAATTTGTTCTCCGCTAATGCTTTTGAGACGAGTTGTTTTAATTCCGACATGTTCGATAGTACCAACATAATCCCCAACGCTAATAAAATCTCCCAACTCAAAGGGGCGATCAAACAAAATTGCAAAATAACTAAATAAGTCTTGTAATAGACCTTGAGAAGCTAGTGCGATCGCAACCCCACCAATCCCGACACTCGCCACTATTGCAGAAATATCAAAGCCGATATTATCTAATAAGAAGATAGCTCCAATCCCCCAAATAACAACTCGAATGGCAGGAACCAAGGCATCAATACTCTGTTCAATATTTTGATTGTCTCGATGATAGTTTAACCAGTAAATTTTAATTAAATATTCTATAGAATAAGTTAATAATCTAATGGCAAGGATTGTTGACACAATAACCACGAAAACTTCAACAGAGCGATCCAAAATTGAATGGAGACTCAAGTTATTGACTGCTAAATAAAAAGTTCCTAAGTAGGCGATGGGGATGAGATTCCGTTCCAAAATTTTAATGAGTACATCATCATAGACATTTTGGGTTTTCGCTACCCATTTTTTTAAATTTCTAAATCCTAAACGTTTCAAGACTTTGATCGAGAGTATACCCACCACAAAGATTGCCGCAGCCAGTAAATAGTCACCAAGTTGATTATTCAAAAACTCAATTGCTAAAAAGTCCAAATTCATAAGGTATAGTTGATCACTAAAAATAGTTAAAGGTCAATTTTTGCTCCATCTTTACTTTCACGATGCGATATTGTCTACTTCCTAAGAAATAAATTAGGTAAAAATCATCAGAACCAAAACCTACCTTGAGACAGATGACAGGAAGCTAAAATTTATTTTAGGATCAGATATTTGATGAACTAATAATTTTTTCAATCTACGATTAACTACCCTATGATTCCTTTAAAGGATGAAAATCCAGTTCAAATTACTCCCTATATCACCTATATTTTAATTGCAGTCAATATTTTGGCTTTCGGTTACGAATTAAGTTTAAATCCGCAACAATTAGAAGCCTTTTTACATGTTTTTGCGATAGTTCCTCGGGAATTAACAGCAAGCTTAAGCGGGATTCCCTCCCAGCAAGCTGTGCCAGAGGTCATGACTCTGATCTCTTCTCAGTTTCTTCATGCAGGTTTTGCCCATATTGGGTTTAATATGTTGTTCCTGTATATCTTTGGTAACAATATCGAGGAGCAGCTAGGAAGACTTAAATATCTATGTTTTTATTTAATCTGCGGTGTATTAGCAGGACTGGCCCAATGGTATTTTTCTGAAATGTCGAATATTCCCTCTTTAGGGGCTAGTGGCGCGATCGCAGGAGTTATGGGAGCATACATCCTCAAGTTTCCCCGAGCTAAAATCGTCACCATAATTCCGTTAGGATTTTTCTTTCCTTTGTTTAGAATCCCCGCATTATATTTTCTGGGCTTTTGGTTTCTCGAACAAGCTTTCAATGGCATTGCCTCATTTGAAGTTCAAGCAAGCGTCGGCATGGCAAGCGGTGGGGTGGCCTACTGGGCTCATATTGGAGGCTTTATCTTCGGCGTAATTTTAGGCCCAGTGTTGGGACTTTTTTCTGAAGATACTCAAAAATCAATAACCTAATGGGCAAGTGAGACTTCTGCCCTTTGCTCTCTACCTTCAGTTCAGTCAAGATTTCCCCAAATTCTAATCTTTTGATCCCGACTACAACTCACTACTTTTGTGCCATCGGCAGTGAATTGTACCGATAGAACATCTTTGGCATGTCCTGTTAAGGTTTTGATAATTTTCCCACTATTTAAGTCCCATAAAATAATATTATTATCCGAACTTCCACTAGCTAAAGTATTACTATCAGGACTAATCGCAACTGCCCACACGGCCGAAGTATGTTTAGTTAAAGTTTTTCTAATATTTCCTGTGGCTAAATCAATGACTTGAATACTGCGATCGCGACTTCCACAAACTAGAGTTTTACTATCAGGACTAATAGCTATTGACCAAATCATATCAGTATATTGGATCAGAGTTTTGATCAGTTTACCTGTTGCCAAATCCCAAACTCGGACCGCATTATCACCATATACACAAATTATTTGTTGGTTATTAGGTGTGATTTCTAGGGCAATAATTGTTCCATAATCCTCAGTAATATTATGCCTAAACTCTAGATCAGATTGCTCCCAATTCCATACTTTTAAAGTATGATCGCGACTACCACTAATTAGAGTATTACCGTCTTGACTAATAGCAACTGCCAATACCCTATGATCATGAACTTCCAAGGGAATAGACGCCATCGTATCAAGATTCCAAATGTGGATTTTATTATCGTCACAACCATTAACGAGCAAAGATTTATAAGGATGAATCGAGATCGCATTAACCCGAGACATCCCAGATAAAGTATTAATTAATTTGCCTGTTTCTAGGTTCCAGAGCTTGATTGTATTATCAAAACTACCACTAGCTATAATATTCTGACGTCCTTGCCAATTGCTAACTGCAACAGTACGAACCGAATCGCTATGTCCAGCTAAAGTATCTAATTCCTGAGCATTTTTCCAATTTATTGAGATAGCCTTTGACGGAGATTTAGTGGAGGGAGTAGTCCTTTGTGATTGCTTTAATGCAGCAATTTCTAAGCGCATTTCTTGCCTTTCTTTTTCAGCCTTTGCTAATTGCTGTTGTTGTTTATCTATAATGCTCTGGAGTGATTCATCAGATTGTCGATTATGGGATTTAGAGATGCGATTTTTTATTTCTTGAACCTCTTCAAATAATTCTTGAATCTTCACATCGCTTGTTTTTAATCCTAAAGAATTATTTTTTTTGGTTATATAATTCTGTACTTCTTTAATTTGTAATTCTAGTTTTTCCCTTTCTTTTTTGATTTGTTCGATTTCTGACTCCAAAAAAGAAGCTTTACTCTGGCTATGACCAAAATATAGCTCTCCCATCTCTTCAAGCTTCCATTCTTTACCATTAGCCAGCAAAGAAAGCTTTCCTGGCCTATTGAGGATAAATTCTTTAGTTTTTCTCTCTTGATATTCCTGGCAATTAAACATCAATTGTAGAGTTTTCATGACTGGAGTATTGATGAAAATATTATCTTTGGGAACTAGCCAATAATCACCATCAAGAGTCGCTATAATCCAATAATTTCCATTATCAGTCGGTTCGAGGTAGATGATGCCTGAAGTTTTTTGTCGATAACTTTCAGCAGTTAAAGAAGCTCTAATCGCAACATTTTCCAAAATTTGGGGACTATTAATATAGGTATTAATTAACTCAGTTTCAGTAATATTTAGCTTGTCATTTTTTTTAACCTCCAAAGCTCCTGTCACTTGCCTCGCCCTGGGCATGACGGATGTATGGGCTTCATTCTCTAAAGATTGTTTGAGAAGGTTAAATTTTTTTTCTAGATCTTCCAGCCTTTTAATTATTTGATCATTGTTAGAACTAGACAAGTTTCCCCTCCACAAAATTACAAAAACTATTAAATGTTAAATTCTCAATGGTCAATGTTCAAACCCTCGCATTTTTCCTGGATTCAATAATCCATGAGGATCTATTTTTTGTTTAAACTCAACTTTATCGCGATCAATTTGTTTATTGCCACCATCTTCGATGGTATAAACATGGGGATTGGCCACAAATGCGCCCTCCGACTCGTGAAAGCGAATAATTTCATTTAATCTTGCTTCTGTTGTATAACGTACCAACTGCAATCCCGCCGGAACTGCCTTTCCCCCAGCAAGTAGAAACTCCAAATGAATTAGTGCCTCATCGCCAAAATGATGATACATCTGTTCAACTCGCTCTAAAGTGAAGTAGAAAGTTTGCAGGTAAGTGAAATTAGAATCGAGATTGCGAGCATGCAAGGTTGTATGGTTCCAGGTAAATTCTAATAAACTTGTTCCCTTACTGGCCTCGATCGCAGTTTTATCGTAGGTAATTGCGCCATTGTATTCTTTGACCAACTCTCGAAATAATCCGAGATCATATTCGGAAATCATCACTAAAGCCGCATTTTTTCCTTCAGGCAAATGATTTTGGAGCGCTGTAAAATAGCTAGGAATTGGCGCTGCATGAACACTAACTAATTTTTTGACAATGCCTGAACTATCACTCAGAGTTTGACCAAATCGAGCTGCGCTCATAAATTCATCGAAGACCACAATCATTTCTCGCCAAGGATAAGCTGGAGCCAGGGCAATTTCCAATTCGGTAATAATTCCTGTTGTGCCATAACCATGAATAACTTTTTGGACTTGGTCTCCCTCCAAATCAAGGACTTGAGGTTGCTCTTCAATCGTGACAATTTTGACTCGTCGGACATTTCCGCGATCGCTAATTTGCCCATAATTTATTGAACCCATCCCAACACTACCCCCAGCAATAAAACCACCAATAGTTGCTGTGCGATAGGTGGAAGGTGCCATGCGCAATTCCCAACCAATTTCCCGCGCTTTTTTATCAAAGGCTGCCATTTTTACTCCAGGTTCAACTATGGCGCTGCCTGGGGTGAGCGATTTGATCTGGTTCATTTTGGTCAAATCCAGAATCACACCCCCTGTGAGGGGAATACATTGACCATAGTTACCTGTGCCAGCACCTCTGACTGTGATGGGCATTCTATGTTGAACACAAGCTTGCACAACTTGGGTAACTTCGACTTCTGTTGTCGGTCGAACTGCCAGTTCTCCCCGTTTAGTCGCCAGTTGCTCCTGTAAAACAGGGCTAAAGTGATAATAGTCTAGAGATAATTTTTCTAGCTGATGGCGATCGCTAATTACTTCGATACCTATTAAGCTATTGGCGATTTCGAGTAGAGCAGTTTCACGTTCTGTATTTGGCATAATTTGGGTCTTATTTCACGACTTGGCAATTCTTGTACTAACAGTGACTGGGGTTAGGTTTTAGGTGTTAGGTTTTAGGTCAAAAAGAGTCCTATTTTGACTAGAGTAAGTTTAGCAAGATATAGCGGTAATCTAGTTCTTAAAGAAAGGTCAGTTCGACGAATTTTCTTTTTGATTAAATTTCCCAAGTTGCATAACGAAGTAATAAGCTTTTCCCCAAATCCCTAAATCCTTAAATCCCTAAATCCTTATTCAAAACTAGTAAATTTTGTACTTATCGAACTCAACGTTCAAGAAGGGGGAGAAGGCGATCGCCAATTAATCCTCATGCAACAACACCTTCCAACTCATCTTCAGCAGACTGATACAACTCTCGTAATTTTTCCAACTTCTCCTCATCCGCATCCCAGAAACCTCTGCCATTAGCCTCGATCGCCCGCCCGACGATATTACGAAAAGCCTCCGGATTAGCATCTCTTAGCTTCTGCGCCATCTCAGCATCCAACATATAGGTATCAGCCGCCTGATCATAAACCCAATCATCTTGAAAATTAGCCGTACCACCCCAACCAATTAAGGCTGTCATCCGCTGCGATATTTCATAGGCACCACCACTGCCTTGATCTGCCATAGCCTCGGCCCATTTAGGATTTAATAATTTAGTGCGATATTCCATTCGCAGAAGATCTTTTAACTTGCGAGGCGTCGTATCCTTAGAAAAACTCTCCACAAAAGAAGCCTCTACCTCTTGACCACTTTCTTTTTCTGCTGCCAGTTTTAAACCTCCTGTATTGCCATAATATTCCTGGATATCAGTCAAACCATATTCCACTGAGTCAATTTCTTGGACAATGCGATCGCTAGTTTGCAGTAATTGTTGTAAAACCTCTGGCCTCGCTTGGCCCTTATCTTTTCTGCCATAACTAAAGCTATTACGTTTTGTCCAGGTATTCGCCAGTTCGTCACCAGATTCCCAATTACTATCTACAACCTGATCATTCACCAACGAACCAAAGTCTCCAGCAGGATTAGAGAATAATCTAGCAGAAGCATTATCAATACCTTGCTCTTGTAACGCTAAATAATGCTTGCGAATAAAATTATCTTCTGATGATTCTTCTGCGACCGCTGCTCGTTGAAACAAATCATCCAATAACTCGATAATATTGACAAAAGTATCACGAAAAATCCCGGACAGATTCGCCAAAATATCAATCCGAGGATGTCCTAAATCTGCAACAGACTGCAACTCATAACGAACAATCCTGCCGGTGCCTTCCTTGACCGGTTCAGCCCCGACTAATTCTAATAATATTCCCAAGGATTCACCCTTAGTTTTAATCGCATCCAAACCCCATAGCATTACGGCCACAGTTTCGGGATAACTCCCCTTCTCTTCTAGATGTTGGCTAATAATTTTCTTGGCAATTTCTTGTCCCCTTGCATAAGCCCCAGGCGAAGGCATCCGATAAGGATCTAAAGCATGAATATTTCTGCCCGTGGGTAATACTCCCGCCCCATCTCGCAACAAGTCACCACCAGGAGCAGGAGGAATATATTCCCCATTCAAACCTCGCAAAAGATTCGTTAATTCATCGGTATTTTGGGCTAATAATTCACTAATCTTTTGTGCTTCCTCGGAATTCGCTTGTAAGGGCGAATGGCCATTCGCCCCTACGTTCGATAAATCATCATCAAAATAAGCATCAAGATAGGACTTTAAATTCTCATCGTTTGGAGCTTCTCCTAAGACATGCAACCCAGAAGAAAATAACCTTTGCTCCAAGATTTGCAAGTACTCATAAACTTCAACAAAATAGTCATTGATTACCTTCTTACTAAACAGCTTGCTATTTTCCATAGTGAAAGCTATTCCTTGCTTTTCTCCTTCAGTAAACTTGCAATCTCTTTCTAAACCAGAATCGACAATTTTCTGACAGATAACATCTCTTAATGCCGAATTTTTGTCCGTGTCTTCGCGATATTCAGCAATTAACTCTCGTAGCGTAATCAGCTCTTTATATAAGCCTGCTCGACCATAGGGAGGAACATTATGGGAAACCAAAACGCCATAGCCCCTTCTTTTGGCTAGGATCGATTCTGAGGGATTATTGGCCGCATAGATGTACAAATTTGGCAGATTACCCAATAAAATATCTGACCAAGAATAACCCGTATTTCCCAAAGGAGAACCAGGCAACCATTCCACAGTGCCATGCATGCCAAAATGAACGATCGCATCAGCTTGATAATCATTTTGGAGCCATTTATAGTAGGCAGCATATTGAGGATGGGGCGTTAAATCCTTTTCGAACATCAAGCGCATCGGATCTCCAGCAATTCCCAATGGTGGTTGCACCCCAATCCAGATATTTCCCAACTGAATTCCTCCAATCTGAAATTCATCACCGTAGGTTTTAATTCCTGTTCCCGTTAAAGATTGCCATTGTTTTTCAATGCGAGAAGTCAGCAGATAGCCCAGAGACTTTTCCAGAGTTTTGACATTGATTGAAGCCCCCGTATATTCCCCTTTATTCAGAAGAGGATTAAATTCATCGGCTTCTTTGACTTGTTGAATGATTGCTTCCCCATCTGCTGGTAACTCTCCCACATCGTAGCCTTGTGCTTGCAATCCCTTAAGAAATTTCCATAAGCTTTTGGGAACATTCAATAAAGCTGCTGTTCCTGTCGCTCCATAACCAGGGGGAAAGCCATATAAAATAATTGCAATTTTGCGATCTTTAGTCGGAGTTTGTCTAAGTTGAATCCAGTTTTTGAGTCTTCCGGTCAGGCGATGCAATCTTTCAGGAATTACATAAATATCTTCTCCCACCAATCCTCCTAAGGGAACAGTATCGATCGCCCCATCCAGTTCTGGCAAAGAATATAAAACCACACTTTGTAAACCCCCAATACCTTTTCTCGTCCAGGAATGAATATCTTGAATTAATAAAGGAGCTGCAACTATATAGGGTACATTCTTCGCCGATAATATTCTTTTGGCAACTTCTACTTGTCTACCTGCTTCCATAGAACCGGCGGGGCCACCAACTAAAGGAAAACCAATAGTTGAGACAATAGCATCAACTTTAACGGCATCTTTGCTGAGAGAAAGTGTTTCTTTATTACCCTGTTTGATTTGTTCTTGTTCATAACTAGTCGTCATCCAGTCTCTAACTGCAACATGACCTTCTACTCCATTAATAAAAATTGGCAAGGGAATTAATTCTTCCTCTTCAAAATGCTTGATTAATTGCAGAATATAAGGCTGCTTGGTGATCACATGCTTGCGATATAGCAAGATACCAATCACGGGCTTTTGACGAACTAAAGAAGTCGCGTAATAGGTACCAAAATGTTTTTTATACCAAGTTAAATAATCTTGAGGAGCAGTAAAATATCCTTGATAATCTGGATGCAATAAGCCCATATTGGGAGTTTCAACCGTCGCGGGAATTTCCCCAACTTTTAAGCCTAAATATTTCTCGGCTAAGATCCAGCACATTGAGGCGACATTTTCCGTTCCACCTGCGTTCCAGTAACCATAAACAATCAACCAATTACGCAAATCTTGAACTTTTTTTGCTGGGATATATTTAAGTAGTTTGGGGCCAGTTTTGAGAAAGCTAATATAGCCGGCAAGTTTATCTTCTTCGCGACTATTAGTGAATTTACTCAGAATGAATTTGACAGGCTTGGGCATTCCTTGAGGTTTATCAGCGATCGCAAATTTACCCAATTTGGTTAAACTCATTAGCTCTAATGCCGACTCGAAAACCAGACGAATCGGAATTTCTGCCACTCTTTCCCGCAGCCAAATGACTTGATCATAGTCAAAAACTAAACTGGCAAAGAAGACATCGGCCTTTGCTAATGCTTGGGCCACAGCTTCAGGCTCAGTGTCAATATCGCGATCGCTGAATACAGTAACGACTAGCTCCTGACATCTCGCCGTCGCCATCTCCGCAGCTTGTCGATACAAGTTAGCGTTAAAAGATTCAAAACCTGCAATCAAGACTATCCGTTTCATATTCCCAGCTTCTTAAAATTTCTCTCTAATACCTTTAACTAAGTAGCAATCAGTACTACGATGTCCTAAAAAAAAGAAACTGCTTCTTAGATAGGCAGTTTCTTTAAATAATAACGCATAAACATCATTATTTCCTTTTTAGTTCATTAAGCAATTCATAAAACAACATACGAGTAGTTTTAAAAAGTATTCGAGTGATACTATCCTTACCTTTGTTACTCTTCCTTAACTCCTGATAGCGATCGCATAATTTTTTACCCAGCTCACCTTCAATTTTGGCTCCATATTTCGATGGAGTCACCATACAAACAGCCCAAATATAGAGATGTGAACGAGTTATACTCGAACCGTGAAAGCTACGACTTTTCTTGTCTCCAGACTGTTTGTAACTAAAACTCATTCCCATGAAAGCCTGGAATTTTCGCAAAGAGCGATCGCGTTTTTGTAGCTTCCCTTTTGATTCTTCGTATTCAATCCAAGCTTTATCATTAACTAGGAACTTCTCGAAGGGATAACATTGATAAAGGAGTAAAGCCTTATTGTCTAGTCCAAAGCCAAATTTATCGAAAACTCGTAGGTATGACTCAAAATCTGGTAAATTCAAGGCATTTTCGAGGTAATCGTAGCATTGAGTTATTCTTAGTTCGATTTCAACAATAGCTTTGCAATGAGATCGCGTATAGTCACTAATCGTAATTCCCAGTTCATGCACCACCGATTGAGCATATTTGTTATCGTAAAGCTTATATTGATGAGAACCTGCTAACCATCCGATAATAGGAGTAAATCCCCGAAGCTTTGAGATGTTCATCGCATGTTTAATTATTTCAGGATATTCATAGGCTAATCGCTGTCTCAATTGCGCCACCAAACCAGAACGTAATTTAGCGAGCTGCTCTTTCTCAAGGAAAACCTCACGAACCCTTGTGATAACTGCATCCTGATTATAGTAATATTCGAGAAATCTCTTGTTCCCCTGCTCATCAATAAAGCGCTCGTCAAAGTAAGTAGCAGCTAAACAAAGTGCGTCCTCTTCATCACGTTTGTTGGTGAATCCATAACTACCTCGTTGCTTATCTAGATCAGAATGACCGACCCAGTAAATCTGAATGCCATTCTTGTTAGCGACACTCACCCAAAAGTGAGAATACCAATGTCCCGAAGGTTCTAAAACAATAGCTTCAGGTTTCAACTCCAGAAACTTCTTTAAGCCTGTGGCATCAGTAGTTAATTTATAGAATTCTTTGTCCCGTCTCAGCTTTTTGTAAAGCTGTTGAATGTTCACAGGAAAACTATCGAGGCAACAGGCGATCGCCGATGCTCGACCAATATCTAAACCAATGATTCTCATGTATTATGGGAGTTAAGTAAATGCGGAAAGCTTGGGAGTCTTACGAATCTCCCGAAAGCCAGTCATGGCTTACTTCTCTCTTGAAGTAGTTTCCCAAGCTCTAAGTCCAAAATGAGTAACTTTTTTAGGCTTATGAAA
>NZ_ALVZ01000137.1 GCF_000332055.1 Xenococcus sp. PCC 7305
AAAGCCCATGAATACGTAGAAAAAGTACCAAAAACTAAGCTTGACAAATCGCCTGAAGTTGTTATATCTTACAGGCTACAAGTCTTCGCGCGAGAAAAGAGAAAATACCCGTAGCTCACCCAGTCCCCTCCACGGTACGGTAGGTGTCCATGTGGTGCATAAAGATTAAATGTATAGTCCCCGTAGCTCACCCAGTCCCCTCCTTGTTTCCAACCTACTCGATCATAAAATTTCTCGAAGACTTCCCGATTATAACTCCTTGTGTCACCACCAAGACTCTCATAGATTTCTTTTTGGACACTAAAGCCAAACTTGCCCTTGCTATATTTCACCCATAGTTGATCGATCATTCTTAAATCCCCACAAGGAAAGTTTTTGATGCTCTCTTCATTTAGCAAACCTTGCTCTTCTCGGTCTGCTACCTTGAGCATTACTTTACGGGTTTCTTCATCTGCTTCTCGCCAACGTCCATTAGCGAGATAATTTAACAAAGCTTGATAGCAGTGGGGAATTACCACTCGAATCACCCTTAAAAAGTCATCCGAATAAATAGAGCTTGATGAAGTTATTCCTTTGCGGGCAGACTGTTCTATTTCGCCATTACTAGGTAAACGATAGTCATAAACAATATCTTCTGACTGTAAATGCGCCTGAGTTGATAGCCAAGCACAAAACCATTGTGCATCTTCCTGGCTAATTTCTCTAACTGGTTGATTTTCTTGTCCAGAAACAATAGGTAGAATTTCCGCACTCGAATGAAATTGTCCTGAAGCTTGGTCATTTAAGAATAATTGGTATTCACCCCAAGTGATTGGCTCAGAAATAGAGGTTTTGTTATCAATCATATTTAAGTTACGAAACTTTTTCTCTAGGCTAATAGCAGCATTTAACTCATCTCCAAGATCTACTCTTTCTAAAGCTCTATCTAATCTTTGGTGGATCTGCTCATCAATTTTGCCTCCCTCCTCAACCAGGCGACGAGCCAACTCTAGAGCATATTTTTTGTCTGGAGAATTTTCGAAGTTATCCAAAACAAACTCTAAAAAAGCTTTAGCACTAGTCAGATTAGAGTAAAAAACAATCACTTCTTGCCAGTCAGGATTATAAAATTGCTCGATTAAGATATTTTCTTGCTGTTTTTCTTGGAATTCGATAGCAGCTAAATATTCTTGGAAAGTTTTATGGGTAAATTGATACAAACCTTCCTCTTCTGTTCCTCCTGCCAAAATACCAGCAATATTTTGAATTTCCTGCAAAAACTTTTTTGGTGTGAAAGTGGGATCTCCAGATTTTTCTGATAATTTTGCTTCAATCCAAGGACGAGCTTGCTCCGAGGTAAACTGTAGCTGCCCTTGTTCTAGTGAATTTGATGCCAGAGATTGTAGCACTGCCTGATTGTCTTTTGCTTCAGGCATTGTTAAACGAGTCTCTCTACGGTTAGGACGGCTTTCCAGCAGGAGATTTAAAATCTTTCTATAGAGACTAGTTCTTTCTTTGGGTAAAGATTCTAATATTTCGTGGGTGGCAGCGATAATAGTTACTAACAAGGGATTCTTCGCCAAATTTACCAGGGCTGAGAGCGCAAAAAGTTGCCTATTCAAGTCAGCAGCAGCTTCCTCCGCTTCAGTTGTACTTTGAGCTTCTACGTATTCTAGGGTTAGACGTTCCCCTTCCGGCTTACGCAAACTTCTTTGGTACAGGTAATCCCACTGTTCTCCAATTCTATTGCGATACCATTTGGTAATAAAATCGCTGATCTGATCGTTATCAAAATCAATAATTTTTACTGGTTGCACAGCTTTAAATAGACTACTATCGTAACCATGGGGTCGTGAAGTCAAAATAAATGTAGCATCATAAGCTTGCATCTGCCAGTTGACCCATTTACTAACTTTTTCTCTTTGACTTTGTGGCACTTCATCCAAGCCGTCCAGCATTACCAAGCATTGGCCTGATTGGAGCCAATCTTCTACCCATCTAGAAGAAGGTGTTAAGTTTTGACATCTTGGCAAGATAAGAATCTGTTGAGTAATTAAATCTGGAAGAGTTGGAGTATTGTTATTTTGAATCTGAGGATGAATAGTCCGAAACAACAAGAGAATTGGGATTAAATTCTTTGCTTGCTCGTTTTTATAAGAACCATCAGCATAACTAAGAGTCAGATAGCGAGTTAGTGTCGTTTTCCCATAACCAGGATCAGCAATGATCACAAGTCGTGAATTGATTGGTTGAGGTTTAGTCTGATGCTCTCTAGGTAGTAGCTCCCAGATTTTGTTAATCATTTTGTCGGTTGGTTTTGCATCGGGATCAGAATTGAGACGCAACGGAACAAAAATATCTTTGAGTGGTAAACGGGGCAAGTTTCCTCGAAATCCCTCAACTTCCAAGGCATAACAATAGGTTTTAAGAGCTTCTAAATATTGTTTCTTAAAAGGGATAATCTCTGTGCGATGCTCTACTTTTTTTTCTGCTCTGTCTATGGCTGCGTCTATTGTCTGCTCTACGGCACGATCTACTTTAGGGAGTAACTTTCTAGCAATTTTGCTCAGGAACCAGACAAGAACTGCTGCGCTGGCAAACTGAGCTGCCTTGACCCAATTAGCCTGACTAGCTTGAGTTATCACAATGCCTAACAAAATACCTGGTGCACCCTTGCTCACATATTGAGAACTAAGAAATTTCCAAAGTGAATCGAGGTTTACTGAGTTGCTTTGCGGTTGTGGTTGAGGCGAAGAATCAGTCATGGAACAGATATAACGCTTATTCTATGTTTATATCATTTTAATTCCAACTCTAAACAACCAACAAAAGCTAATCACCCTGAACAATATCTAACGAAAAATTTGATCTATGTTAAACTATTCCCTGGATAGGGAGGACTTTTAATGACTATAGAAGCTATTTTCACCCCCAACGAAGCCGCAGCTTTTGCGCATTTATCACCCAAAAGAGTTTATAAAGAAATTGAATACAAAGTTATTCAACCTGTGCTCGATACGCCTCGTCTGTCTTTTGCTGCTTTGATATATCTACGTGCGCTGAAAGAAATTAATTTTGAGTTTTCAGTTAAACATCGAATCGCTTTGTATCAGGGTTTGGTAAAAGCCATTGAAGATCAGGCTGCAACCTTAGAATTTGCTAGGTTTTTTATCTTACAGCTCGGCAATATTAGTCAGGAGTTGTCTGAATTAATTTCTCAATTTAATCAATGGAAAAGTCATCTTGTAAATAATCCTCATATTATGGGAGGTCAAACAGTTTTTCCTAATTCTCGTTTGTCTGTACATCACATTGGCAAGATGATAGAACGTGGAGAATCGTTAGAAGTTATTCAAGAAGATTATCCCTATCTATCTGAACTGGATCTGAAATTTGCCCCGCTTTATATTAAAGCTTATCCTATTATGGGCAGACCCAAGAAAGGATGAAATTTTTAATTGATGAGGATCTTTCTCCTAATGTTGCTCGTCATCTGTGCGAAAAACTTTTACTTGATGCGGTGGCAGTTAGAGATCGTGGGTTGTTGGGAGTTAATGATCGCCAAATTTTGGAATATGCCTTCAATGAAGATCGAATTCTGATCACCGCAAATATTTGTGATTTTGAGAAATTTGCTAGTGAGGTTGAAGTTCATGCAGGAATTGTGTTCATTCAAGAAGGGGATTTATTGCGGAACGAACAAATTGAAATTTGTATTCAAGCAGTAGGATTAATACAGCAGGAGATTGAGAATGATGGGGATATGATTAATCGAGTCCTTTATATTTCTCTTGATGGCACAAAAGAACTAAAAACTTTACCTTAAATATAATTTGTACGGATAGTGTACCCCTTATTAGAGTGAGCAATGCTCACCCTAAAATTTAATTATTGATTGCAAACAAATTTTTAACTGCTGCTGCGATATCACTTTGTTTAACCAAAGATTCTCCGATTAGAACCGCTCCTGCTCCAGCTTCTTTTACAAAATCTAAATCCTCTGGTGTATGCAAACCCGATTCACTTACAACCAAAATATTGCGCTCTTGTAAGGCTTTTTTCCTTGCTTCTAGAATATCTTTGGTAGTCGATAAACTTACAGAAAAATCTTGTAAATTGCGGTTATTAATCCCAACCAAACTTACTCCATCGATCGCGAGTACCCGATCCAACTCCTCTAAAGTGTGAACTTCAATCAGCGGAATCATCCCCACAGATTTCACAATTCTGACAAAATATTTCAAATCCTGATCCGATAAAATTGCCGCAATGAGCAGCACTGCATCAGCACCCTTGGCCCGAGCAAAATATATTTGATAGGGATAAATAATAAACTCCTTGCAGAGCAGGGGTAAATCTACAGTTTGCCGAACTAAACTCAGATTATCGAAACCACCTTGAAAAAACTTACTGTCAGTCAAAACCGATAGACAACTAGCGCCACCTTCTTCATAGGCTTTTGCGATCGCCGCAGGATTAAAGTCTGCTCGAATAATACCCTTGGAAGGAGAAGCTTTTTTCACTTCAGCAATCAAAGCAGGATTTGTCTTGCCATTACGCAGCGCTGCCAAAAAATCCTTGGGAGGTTCGGCTTTAGTCAATTGCTGACGTAACTTCATCAAAGGAAGGCGATCGCGCATCCGCGCCACCTCAGCTTCTTTGTGCCAAACAATCTCCTCTAGAATATGTTGTGGTTCGGCATTGGGAATCTTACTCTGATAAACAACTTCCCCTGTATTTACTTGGGGATTAGGATTAATTCTTCTAATTTCCATAAATCAAAAGGTAATGGGTAATGGGTAATGGGTATTTAACTTTTGACTCTTGACTCTTGACTTTTGACTCTTGACTCTTGACTCTTGACTTTACAAAACCTGCGCTCTCAACCAGGCGATCGGCAAAGAAGCAATTTTCTTCGGTTTCCCGACAAAAGCTCGTTTGTTAAAAACATCATAATTATTTTTCTCGATCGCGCCTAAAATTCCCTGATAAAGCATCAAAGAAGCCCAAACTGGTAAGCGAGAATCGCGAATCAAATAACTAATCCCCCTTTCTGCTTGATGATAATATTGTCGCGCCCGTTTGATCTGAAAACGCATCATAGCCTTCCAGCGATCGTCATTGACCCCAGCCAATAAATCCTTTTCTGTATAACCAAAAGCTGCTAAATCATCCAAAGGTAAATAAATCCGCCCTCTCTCAGCATCTTCTCCCACATCCCGCAGAATATTGGTCAATTGCATCGCGATACCAAGAGCTAGAGCTTCTTTGGTTGGAATATAAATTGGTTGGTCGCGTTTCCAGGGAACATTATTATGAGGATCACGAATTCCCAAGACAGCATTGGACATCAAACCTACAGTTCCTGCTACCCGATAACAATAGAGCTTCAGTTCTTCAAAAGTTTGATAGCGACTGCGATACAAATCCATTCTTTGCCCCGCAATCATATCGCGAAAAGGCTGAATATCCATCGGAAAGCGTTGCACCGCATCAGCCAAGGCCACATCGGTATTATCTCGTGGTTTCCCTGCAAAAACTGACTCGATTTGACTTTCCCATTGGGCTAAAGTGTCATCAGTTGTGAATCTGGCTTTCTCACCATCTACAAGCTCATCCGTGCGACGACACCAAGCATAGATTGCCCAAATAGCTTTACTTTTCTCTTTGGGCATCAGTAAGGTGCCGAGATAAAATGTTTTGGCATAGTCGGCAGTTATTCGACGACAATACTCGTAAGACTCGGGGACAGAGATCAATTGGGGTTTAGTTTGTGGTTTAGGTATTTGCAGCATTCACGACTCATGCAGAAGTAGTCTTTAGTTTAGAAGCAAAGTTTAGCTAATCAACCGAATATTCCAAAAGAATAATTAGCATTGTCTCATCCAATGGGCTGATTTGGACAGGAAGAATTAATTAACTTCCCACCGCAACGGGACTTTTAGTTGGCTCAGTGGTGGCCGGGAAATCTTCGGCAATCACTCCTGCGGCTAATTTTCCAGATAATACCGCACCTTCCATACTGCCGAGAAATTCTTGCATGGTATAACTTCCTGCTAAATAAAAGTTAGTAATTGGTGTTTTCTGACTGGGACGATAGGCTTGTCTCCCAGGAATTGCTCGATATACAGAGCGAGGAGTTTTGACAATTTTGTATTTGAGCAGTTGAGCAGTATCATCCCCTGTAAAATGTTGGGGAAATAATTTTTTCAACTCTTCCATAGTTGCCTGGAGAATCTCTTCTTCCGATCTACTAATCCAATCCTTGGCCGGAGCCAAAACCAACTCCAACATTGAGCGATCGCTGTCAGCATATTCTTTACAGGTATTACTCATATCTGCATAAACACTCAATAAAGGAGAACGAGAGAAAAGTAATTGATCAATATCAGTCAGTTTGCGATCAAACCAAAGATGAATATTGATCACCTCTACGCCTTCTAGGCCATCGAGTTTTTTGAAGAAATCTTGCTTTCTCCAAGGTTCGGGCAACATAACCTTAAGGGGATCAACCGACATCGCCGAAACGTAAATATCGGCTTGTAAAACCTCATCCGCAGCACCATTCAATCCTCGCAGCAGATATTCTTTCACTGTGCCGTCTTCATTCAGGACAATTTCTTTGAGAGGTGCATTCAGCCTGACTTCACCACCTCTTTCGGTGATGTAATCTACCATTGGCTGACATAACCTTTCGGTGGGAGAACCATCTAGGAAAGCAACTTTGGAGCCATATCTTTCCTTTAAAAATCTATTGATTGCGGTAAGGGGAATTGTGGCGGAGACATCACCAGGATCGATAAAGGTTAGCGCTTTGGATGCGGCAATAAATATATCACTGTTAACGCGCTCATCGATGCCTTGCTTTTCCAACCATTCGAGAAGATTGTATTTGTCCATGTCTTCGACATATTTTTGCCCTCTGATGATAGCGGGCGTCAACCCCACTGCGAAGCGAATCTTTTGCTGCCAAGTCAGCATATCGTTGTTGCGAAGAATCGACATGATGACATTAAACGGTGCCGGAATATCGGGAACATCGAAACGAGAAAGGGTTCCTGGTTTTTCTGGTTGATTGAAAATTAAAGTATGTTCTTTCCATTGCAGGCGGTCTTCAATTCCCAACTCAGTCATTAACTGAATCATGTTGGGATAGGCGCCAAAAAAGACATGAAGCCCAGTTTCATACCAGTCTCCATCTTCATCTTTCCAAGCAGCTACCAACCCACCCAAGACATCTCGACGCTCTAGGACAATCGGAGTATGTCCTGCGTCTACCAAATATTTTGCACAAGCTAATCCAGCTAATCCAGCACCCGCGATCGCAACCCGCATTTAAAGACTCTACCTTACAATAATATTTACTTAACTTTAGTTATTATACTTTGCATTTCGTTACATTCAATTTATTTTTTCTTAATGATCTTGGTTGATGGATCGAAGATTGGTAGAATGCGATCGCTGTAAAGTAGAAAATGTCAGATATAGCGCAAGTCAAGAGTCAAGAGTCAAAAGTCAAGAGTTTACTAATCATAAGCTTGAGGATTTACTAATGTCCTAACCAAATATACGTAGTGCTATAACAAACAAAACCAACTTTTTCCAACTTATGAGTCAACACTTCGGCAGGGGTTTGGGGAGGGCGTATCGTCCCCAATGGGGGGTCTGGGGGACTAGCCCCCCAGTAGAAGTTATGAATTTAGTTGGATAAATTAAAGAAAAAGAGAAAATTAAGCTGAAAAAGCATATTTTTTATGAAGGCTAAAAGCTAACCCCTTAACCCTTAATTATCACCATTACAAGAGGTTAGATTTTGAAACAAGATATTAAGCTACCACAAAAAATCATGCTACTTGGTTCAGGAGAACTAGGAAAAGAATTTGTGATTGCTGCCCAAAGACTAGGCAATTTTATTATCGCAGTCGATAGCTATGCCAATGCCCCAGCAATGCAGGTTGCCGATGTCGCCGAAGTTATTTCAATGCTCAATGGCGATGATTTAGAAAGAATTGTGCAACAATATCAACCGGATTTTATTGTTCCAGAAATCGAAGCAATTCGCACCGAAAAATTATTAGAATTTGAAAACAGAGGCTTCACGGTAATTCCCACTGCCGCCGCCACCAACTACACCATGAACCGCGATCGCATTCGAGAATTAGCAGCGATCGAATTGGGAGTACGCACAGCTAAATATGCCTATGCTACTAGCCTCGAAGAACTGCAAACCGCCGCAGCTGAAATTGGTTTTCCCAATGTCATCAAACCCGTCATGTCTTCTTCCGGCAAAGGTCAATCCACCGTTAAATCCGCAGCAGAGTTAGAGAAAGCTTGGGATTATGCGATCGCAGGAGCCCGAGGAGATACCCAAAAAATTATTATTGAGGAATTTATTGACTTTGAAATTGAGATTACCTTACTAACCATTAAACAATGGCATGCCGCAACAATTTTTTGTCCTGCGATCGCCCATCGCCAGGAACGAGGTGATTATCAAGAATCATGGCAACCTGCTGGGCTGACAGCAGACAAAGTAGCCCAAGCTCAAGAAATTGCCACCAAAGTTACAGATGCTTTAGGTGGTGCAGGAATCTTTGGCGTGGAGTTTTTCATCACGAAGGATGAGGTGATTTTTTCCGAGCTTTCACCGCGGCCCCATGACACAGGGATGGTAACTTTAATCTCGCAAAATCTCAATGAATTTGAATTACATTTGCGAGCAATTCTGGGTTTACCGATTCCCAAAATTGAGCTTTTTGCGCCTGCGGCTAGTGCAGTGATTTTAGCTAGTGAACATTCTGATGACATTACTTTTGCCAATGTAGCGGAAGCCTTGGCCACAACTGATGTTGATATTCGCTTATTTGGCAAACCAAATTCTCGTCCTTATCGTCGCATGGGAGTTGCTTTAGCAAAGGGTCATGATGCCACAGAAGCTAGGGAGAAGGCCAAACTTGCCGCAAGTAAAGTAACGATTGGCTCTTAAAATCTTAGTGCGATCGCAACTCTAGATTATAATGCTTCTTGTTTCGGGAAGTAGGGAAATAGGGAAGTGGGGAAGTAGAGAACGCACATCGCAAAACCCTAATGCCCTAAAAGTCCCCATTTTTTAAGTCTCTAAATTCAATCTTTAAACAACCTCAGTTCGACGAATTTTTTTTTGATTAAATTTCCCAAGTTAAACAACGAAGTAATAGGCTTTTTCCTAAATCCCCAAATCCCTAAATCCCCAAATCCCCAAACTCCCAAACCCCTATTCAACAGAAATTCGACCAGCACATCCTGGGCCTTCTTTTCCTGAATTTGATTGGTTTCTTTGTCAGAACCTAGTCACCTCCAATGACGTTGAGACTAAGTAGTTAGATACTGGACTAGGGACTCACTGTGGATAAGCTTTGTTCACTATTTCTAGGTAATGAGACCTCTGATTGCGCCATCTCAACATCAGCTACAGGAACCAACTTTACAGCACAAGCTTTAAGTTCGGGTTCAAGGGAAATTGGACAAGCTTCGGGATGAGTTAGAACATTCGCTTCAGCATTTTCTGCCCATAAAGCACCCCAATGCATCGGGGCAAAAACCGTCCCAGGACAGATTGCTTTAGTAATTTTGGCAGGAAAACGAGCCATACCCCGACGCGATCGCAACTCAACCATTTCACCTTCTTCAATCTTTAAAAATGCCGCATCCTTGGGATGAATCTCCAGGAAAGGTTGGGGCTGACGTTTCATGATTTTAGGGATGCGCCCAGTACGCGTCATCGTATGCCAATGCTCGTAAAGCCTGCCCACAGTTAAAACAAAGGGATATTCATTATCAATTGGTTCTGCCAAGCCCTTGGCATGAAAAGCGGCAAATTTAGCTCTCCCATCGGCAGTATTAAATCGACCATCAGTATAAAGTCTTTTAGCTTGCGTCGCCTGATCTTTATTGCCAAACAGATTAGAAAACAAGCCTGATTGCTCTTGGTTTTCTGGACTTACATTGCCTTGAGTATCACATTGCAACGCGATCGCCTCTTCATCAAGCTCACTGACTTCTGACAACGGGCAAGGCCATTGAATCGGGCCTTGTTGGCGCAATCTACCATGGGTCAAACCGGTCATATCGCAGGGACGACCTTTAGTTACTTGGACAAATTCGTTATAAACTGCTGCGGAATTGGCAAAATCAAACTCCTTAGCAAATCCTAAACGACGGCCAACTTCGGCGAAAATTTCCCAATCTGGTCTGGCTTCTCCAGGACGCTCACGAAATTGCGGGCAAAGAGTAACAACTCGCTCCGAATTGGTCATGGTGCCAGTTTTTTCTCCCCACTGGGCAGCAGGCAATAATACATGAGCATAATTGGCGGTTTCAATAGGATAATAAGCATCCTGAAAAACCGTGAAGGGTGATTTGAGTAGTGCTTTTTTGGTTCTTTCTAGATCGGGCATACTCACCGCGGGATTAGTGGCCGCAATCCATAGGAATCCGACATCTTCGGTTTCTAAGCCGGTAATCATTGCCCAGGCATCTTTTCCAGGAACCGGCGAAATACTTCCCTTAGGAATCTTCCAAATTTGTTCTAGCTCAGCGCGATGAGCGGCATTTTTTACAACTCGATAACCAGGCAAGATATGAGACAAGCCGCCAGCTTCGCGACCTCCCATGGCATTGGGCTGACCTGTTAGGGAAAAAGGGCCCGCTCCTGGAATGCCAATATTTCCGGTCATCAAATGCAGATTAATAATTGTTCTAACTTTTGCGGTGCCTTCGGAGGATTGATTGACTCCCATGGACCATAAAGAAAGGACTTTTTCTGATTCGACCCAATAACGAGCCGCAGTTTCTAAATCCTCTTGAGAAATGCCACATCGCTGAGCCACGGCTTCGGGGGGATAATGGCTGATGAGCGAGGCATATTGGGGAAACCCCTGAGTACATTCATCAATGTAGAGAGTATCAAGCTCACCCCAACGCAATATTAAATGGGCGATGCCATTGAGCAAATCGATATCGGTTCCTGGTTTAATCGCTAGATGCAAATCCGCGGCTTCTGCGGTCTTGGTGCGACGAGGATCGACCACAATCATTTTCACTTTGCGATTTTTCTTATGATGTACTCGCAAACGATTGAAAACAATAGGATGGCAGTCTGCGGTGTTGGTACCAATTAAGAAAGCACAGTCTGTTTCTTCGAGATCATCATAACAAGTGGGTGGGCCGTCGGAGCCGAAACTCTGAATATAGCCTGCCACAGCAGAAGACATACAGAGACGGGAATTGGCGTCAAAATTGTTGGTCCCCAGACAACCTTTGAGTAATTTCTGGGCAATATAGTAATCTTCGGTTTGAAACTGACCAGAGCCGTACATACAAATTGCGTCTACGCCCTGAGTTGCTTTGACTTTTTGCATCCGTTTGGCGATCGCATCTAGGGCTTGCTCCCAACTTACACGTTGAAATGGCTCGTCCAAAGAATCTCGCATCATGGGATATTTGAGACGATCTTTATCCAATGATTCGGCGATCGTACCACCTTTGACACATATTTTGCCTTGACTAGAAGGATGAGCGCGATCGCCCCTAACTTGCCACATGGGTTTACCTTCACTATTTCTAGTGGTTGCCTTTCCTGGTTGGGCAGGAGGTAAAACTTCTAAACCACAACCGACTCCACAGTAAGGACAGAGGGTTTTTGTTGGTTCGCTCACGTTCTGTTGCTCTCCTATCTAGATAAATTAAATCGAAAATTGAAAATTGACGAGCGACCCTGCGGATTTTGAATCCGCTAAGGAATCCCCATTCGAGGACAAGCGCACGAGTTTAAAAACTAAAAATTAAAAATTGTTTATATTTAACTATATTTAACTATTATTTGCCTATTTAGTCTTCTTGTACTCTATTTTCTTTATCTATGCGATCGACTGCTGACTTGATAATACGAATTTGCATAGCGAAGGGAAAAACTCCCCCACTATGCAAGTAAAAATCTTAGCTAAAAAAACCGATATGCATTAGTTATCAAGCTGTTCTACATCATCTCTGTTTCTAATGCGGAATTGGCACTTTCTTCTTCACCTTCATGATGTTCGGCAAAAGAGCCTTTCGGTTCTTCTAGAATAAACAAACACAACATTGCCACAATAATTGCACAAATTCCCAGTACCTGGAAGAAGCGAATATTTCCAAGATCGCCATCGGGCAACAAACTATACAAAGTCAAGTAAGCTACAGCACCGACATTACCATAAGCACCGACATTACCTGCAACCTGACCAGTAACACGACGTTTTACCAAAGGTACAATCGCGAATGTTGAGCCCTCTCCAGCTTGAACAAAGAAGGAACAAGCCATAGTCATAACTACTGCCAGAGCAATCAAAGCTCCACTAGCGCCGACTTCTGGATCATAACCAAGACCATCTCGAACTGCGGGAATACTACTCATGACTAGGTAACCTACACCCATGAACAAGGTTAATAGTCCCATGGTCATGCGACGACTGCCCAATTTATCAGAAATCAAACCACCACTAGGACGAGCAAACAGATTCATAAAGGCATAACTAGCAGCCAAAATCCCCGCAAAAGCTTTGCTTAAACCAAAAGTTCCTTCAAAGAAAGCTGGCAGCATCGATACAACAGCCAATTCCGAACCAAAGTTAACAATATATGTCAGTTCGAGAATAGCCACTTGCTTGAATTTGTAACGATCTTCTGGTGGATAACGTTTGGCACCAGATAGCAAATCTTTATTTACGACCCAGCAGTTATAGGCTTGGAATAAATATAAACATAGTAATGCGACGAGGACAATTGGATAGGAAGACTCATTCAGGAATCCAACTTTTTTCAATCTCCAGGCTAGAACCATCAAGATAACAGTTAGAGGCATATTCATGACCATCAAGAACCAAAAGTCTTTTTTGGTGGTCACTTCCAGTCCTCTGGCACTTTTGGGTCGGCGATAGACTTTTCCTGGAGGCGTGTCTTGAACGTTAAAGTAATAAATAACACCATAAATAGCGGCAATAATACCTGTACCCGCGATCGCAAAACGCCAGTTTAAAGGATCTCCACTTGGTAAGGTAAATGCACCAGGAAAGAAACTTAAAGCTCCAGCCAGTCCAACCATAGTGAAGGCAGAAAAGGCTGAACCGAAGTTACCCCAACCGCCATAAATACCCTCTGCCAAACCAATCTCTTTGGGAGGGAACCATTCTGCGGTCATCCTAATCCCAATTACAAAACCCGCACCAACAATACTGAGTAAGAGGCGAGAGACAATTAGTTGGCTAAGGTTCTGCGCGCAGGCAAACAAGATACAAGGGATTGCCGCATATATTAATAGGCAAGAATAGGTTAATCTCGGCCCGTATTTGTCGAGGAGCATCCCAATGATGATCCTTGCGGGAACTGTTAAGGCCACGTTACAAATGGCGACGGTTTTTATCTGACCAGGCTCAAGGTCAAAGGCTGCCTTCACCGTAGTTGCTAAAGGAGCTAAATTAAACCAAACTACAAACGATAAAAAGAATGCAAACCAGGTCATATGTAGGATTTTATACCTACCCCTGAATTGCCACATTTCTCCGAGCATTTTTACCTTCCTTGAGAATCAATAATTAATACAGTTAAAATTACCAATTAAAAGTCTACCTCAAATTAGTGACTTATATATGAATTTCCTGCGTTCTTGTAGAACATAGGTTCACATTATTAAATTTATCTTTTCGTATATTTAGTTACCAAAATAATTGGGATCAGGGAAATTAATGTATTTATTACATCAAGGATATACTTTTATTACATGGCAATGATTTGGCAATAGGATAGAACGAATTGTCAATTTGTAGAATGATGCCGTCATCTTGGAGAGAATATTGTACATCGCATGAATTTGAAATCATTGCTATTGAAAATACTGATAGGCATCTCGACATTATTCATCATCGAAATGATGGCGGAACAGCTTGGAGCTTCTCAAGTCAAAGCAGAAATTAACCAAAAAGACAATTGTGATAATCCTCTAACTCAAACCACTATGAACATCTGTGCGAACTTAGATTATCAGGAAGCAGACGCAAGATTGAATGAGATTTATCAACAAGTTAAAAGGGAAATTGTCAATGATGTTCAAGAGCAAAAATTAATTAAGGTTCAGTTATCTTGGATCGAATTTAGAGATCTCAATTGTAATTATATTGCTGATGCTTATCGAGGAGGAAGCATTCAACCTTTGATCTACTATTCTTGTTTGACATCTTTAACTGAAGAAAGGATTCAGCATCTCGAACTAATGGTTGACAACTTTTAAAAACTCGCCCGAATTGTAAAAGTATAATCTCCTCCAGGCTCTAGCTGATAATCAGAGCGTTCGAGGAAACGACCCAAAGGTTCTTGAATGAGGGCCCTCCCCAAAGAAGGTTCGACAATGAGCTGTCCTCTACGAAATCGCCATTGAAAATGCCAATTGTATTTTGCGGCACTCACTTCTCCTGCGATTTTTCCCGATCGCCAACATTGTTGAAGAATCCGAACATGAGCTGTAGTTTCTGGTTTCATCGAAGCTTAATAGGATCGTTAAATTGACGATTATATTGATTGAATTCCCATTTAGTTTACTGTAATTAATCATCAGAAACTGTATTCAGGATTAATATTTCATATTGTTCTAACATTAGAGTATAAATATAGCTAAGGCTTATCCATTACTCATTACCCATTACTCATTACTCATTACCCATTACCCATTACCCATTCTTAACCCATTTTGGAAAATTGGAATTTAGAAGAACTTGATAGTGCCATCCTCAAATTTACAGAAATTGCGACAGAACTGAATTATCGCAAGGCACAGAAGTCACTGCGTGGTTTAATTGGTAATCTTGACCTGACATATCAAGAACAGCAAGGTTTGGAGTCGGAGATCAAACGTCTAACAGGAATGTTGGATAAGCTAGAACAATCTGTAGTGCAAATTGCCGCTTTCGGCATGGTGGGAAGGGGTAAGTCTTCGGTACTGAACGCCTTGATTGGTCAGGATATCTTTGCCACTGGGGCGCTCCATGGCGTCACTCGCACTGTCGATGAAGTTAAATGGGATTTTTCTCAGACTACAGTGAGAGAAGATCAAGAACTAGAACAAACAAAGCAATTGCAACGACTAACAATCTCTAATCCTCGTAGCAAAAGTAAAATTCAACTTCTTGATACTCCAGGAATTGATGAGGTGAATGGGCAAGAGCGGGAAATTCTAGCTCGTGACTTGGCAACCAAAGTTGATCTGATTCTCTTTGTCGTTTCTGGGGATATGACTCAGGTTGAATATAATGCCTTGTCCCAATTAAGAGAGGCTGGCAAACCAATGTTGTTGGTGTTCAATAAAATTGATCAATATCCCGAAGCCGATCGCCTAGCAATTTATGAAAAAATTCGGGATGATCGCGTTAAGGAGTTGCTGTCTCCCGAGGAAATTATTATGGTGGCGGCCTCCCCAATTGATGTTCGGGCGATCGCAGGAGTTGATGGCAGAATTAAGGTACAACGGGTTCGGGGTGAGCCGCAGATCACAACTTTGAAGTTAAAAATTTTGGAGCTATTAGATCGCGAAGGCAAATCCTTAATTGCCCTTAATAGTATGCTCTATGCAGATCAGATCAACGAAAAATTATTGCAGCGCAAGTTATCAATTCGCGATCGCTCAGCCAATGAATTAATCCATAAAGGCACCATGATTAAGGCAACGGCGGTAGCCCTAAATCCTGTAACGGCGATCGATTTGTTCACGGGGGCAATTATCGATGTTTCTATTATTCTGGCCCTGTCTCGTCTTTATGGAATTTCCATGACTCAAGGTGGTGCGATCGCCTTACTAAAAAAAATTGCCCTGAGTATGGGCGGCATTGGAGCTAGTGAGCTACTGGCGACTTTGGGACTAAGTTCTCTCAAAGGCTTGTTAGGTGTCACAATTCCCCTGACGGGGGGATTGGCAATGGCTCCCTATATTTCTGTTGCGATCGCTCAAGCTGGAGTAGCAGGGGTATCTTCCTACGCCATCGGACAAGTTACCAAAACCTATTTGGCCAATGGTGCATCCTGGGGAGAACAAGCGCCCAAAACAGTGGTCAAAGATATTATCAATTCCCTTGATCAAGAGTCTATTTTACATCGTATTAAATCAGAACTAAAAGCAAAACTACAGCAGCCTGGAACAAGCTAAATAGCTGGTGATAAATTAGATGATGGTAATGAGATAGTATATATATGGTGATTTTAGGGTTCAAACATGGCATTAAGTCTAGCAAAAGGACAACGAGTCTCCCTTGAGAAAGTTGCTCCAGGATTAAAAGAAATCTTTGTTGGTTTGGGTTGGGATACCAAAGTTACTGATGGAGGTGCTGATTTTGATCTTGATGCTTCAGTGTTTCTAGTGGGGAATAACGAAAAATTAATTTCCGATCAGCATTTCATTTTTTACAATAACTTAACCAGTCCCGATGCCAATAAATCTGTGGAACATATGGGAGATAACTTAACCGGAGAAGGAGAAGGAGATGATGAAGTTATCAAAGTTAGGCTGCAAAAAGTTCCGTCAGAAGTTCAAAAAATAGTAGTAACCGTCACAATCCACGAAGCGCAAAAGCGCAGTCAAAATTTTGGACAAGTGGCCAATGCCTTTGTGCGAATAGTAAATGCTTCTGATAACAAGGAAGTAGTTCGTTATGACCTCACGGAGGACTATTCAATTGAAACAGCATTGATAATGGCAGAATTATATCGTAAAGACAGCGAATGGCGAGTTAATGCTGTGGGTGCCGGATATCAAGGCGGTTTACAAGCATTACTCGACCGTTATCAAAGCTAACAATTATTAACAAAATAAATTTATGAGCATTTCTTTACAAAAGGGACAACGAATTTCACTATCAAAGGAAGCCCCCGGCTTAACGAACCTAACCTGTGGACTGGGTTGGGATGTGGCCAAAAAATCTGGTGGTGGTCTTTTGGGAGCTTTTAGCGGCGCCAAAGACTTTGATTTGGATGCAACGGTATTATGTCTTGATGCTAAGGATAAACTGGCCAGCAAGCATGATATCGTTTATTTTGGTAACCTCAAGCATAAATCGGGGGCAATTACCCATCTAGGAGATAATTTAACGGGGGAAGGAGAGGGAGATGATGAGGTAATTCTTGTTGACTTACCAAAAATACCTGCCCAGATTTCCAAACTCGTTTTTGTGGTTACAATTTACCAGGCTGTCAAACGCAAACAAGATTTTGGCCAGGTAGAAAACGCTTTTGTGCGGCTGGTTAATCAGGCAAATAATCAGGAGTTAGCCCGTTATGACCTCTCGGGCAATGATTATACTCAGATGACAGCAATGACTTTGGCCGAAGTCTATCGTCATCAAGATGACTGGAAAATGGCTGCGGTTGGCAATGGGTTTCAAGTTGAGGGCTTACAAGATATTGTGCGTAAATATCAGTAGGTTCGGTAATGAACACCCCAATTCTGCCCAGTATAATTCGTGTTTTCCTTAAAATAGGGTTATAAAGAGCATGTCTATTTGCTAATAATGCATCTCAACAGAATTTAGTAGTATCAATCAATTACCCAATGCGATCTCAAAAAATGCCTGCGGAGCTCTAGCCGAAGGATTTCATTCTTCTCGTTAAAGATAAATCAGCTTAATACAACAATATATGACAAGCACAATTGAAACTACTAAAACTACTGTCCCCTATCAGGGATTGACCACCGAGGAGGTGGCAAAAAGTCGCGCCCAACATGGAAAAAATGTTCTTAAGCCACCAGAGAGAGAACCTTGGTGGCAATTATTTTTAGAAAAGTTTGAAGATCCTGTCATTGAAATTCTTTGTATCGCTGCGGTTATTGCGATCGCGGTGGGAATAGTCGAAGGTGATTATATCGAGGGCCTTGGAATTATTGTTGCGATTATCTTGGCCACTACTCTGGCTTTTATCAACGAATACAAAGCGAGTAAAGAGTTCGATATTCTCAATCAAGTCTATGATACAGTTCCGGTCAAAGTCATTCGGGATGGTCGTTTTACCACCGTCCCCCGTCAAGACATCGTTGTTGGAGATGTGATCTATCTCGAACAGGGCGAAGAAATTCCTGCCGATGGCAATGTCCTCGAAGAATTAACTTTCTATGTTGATCAATCCAAAATTACCGGAGAATCGGAAGCAGCTCAAAAAATAACGGAGCAAAACTGTAGTAAAGAACAAGCAGAAGCGGGTACCTATCCTCCCTATCGGGTGTTTCGCAGCACTTTGGTTGATCGTGGAAATGCTTTTGTCAAGATCACAGAAGTGGGCGATGGCACGGAAATTGGTCAACTTGCGATCGCCGTTGCCGTGGTTGGTGAAGACGAAAACACTCCCCTCAACTTACAATTAGAAAAACTTAGTAAATTAATTGGTGTCGTCGGTTTGGCCTTTGCGAGTCTCACTTTTGTCGCTCTTTTGGCCAGAGGTTTTGTTCTCGGCGAATATAGCCTAGCACCCCGACAATGGTATTTCTTTCTCTTAGCCGCGATTAGTACTTTAACAGCGTTGAGTCCTGTTTGGTTACCTGTTGTTTACGATGCTTTAGAGTTATCAGGCAAAGAATCAGACCGTCCAGCATGGCTAGAAGCAGGCGGTTTGGGCAGTTGGGGCAAAGCGCTCGGAGTTGGGTTGCTGATCCTAGGTTTAGGTGTTGCTTTGAGTGTAGTTACCGGCCTTGATCCTGCCATAACTTGGTTCTCTGGGACTTTAGGCAATGCAATTCTCGAATATTTCATGATTGCTGTGACGATTATTGTGGTAGCAGTTCCGGAAGGTTTGGCCATGAGTGTTACGTTGTCCTTAGCCTACAGCATGAAAAAGATGGCCAAGGATAATAACTTAGTGCGGCAAATGCATGCTTGCGAAACTATTGGGGCAGCAACGGTTATTTGTTCTGATAAAACAGGAACCTTAACCCAAAACCAAATGCAAGTGAAAGAGGTGAATTTCCCCATACTCAAGGGTTCTGGGAAAGATGCTCAACAGTTAATTGCCGAAGCTATAGCTGTCAATACCACTGCGGAGTTGGATATCGAACCTAATGAGCCCCCTCGTCCCTTGGGCAATGCCACGGAGGGTTCCTTATTACTATGGCTAAATCAGGACAATTTGGACTATTTGACCTACCGTAATCAGTTCGAGATTAAGGAGCGAGTTCCTTTTTCCACGGAAACGAAATATATGGCAACGTTGGGAACTTCGAAGCTAACCAGTCAGTTGCTGCTTCATGTTAAAGGTGCTCCTGAAGTTTTATTGCAGAATTGCCCGACCATCGCTACCGCCGATGGCTTGCAATCGTTTACTGAAGAGCAAAAAGCGGAGATTTCCCAAAGCCTCATTGAATATCAGAAGAAAGGCATGCGGACCCTGGGTTTTGCCTATCAAGCTGATCCAGAAGCCGTACCGACAAAAAATCTTGATAATAACCTAATTTGGCTAGGATTTACGGCGATCGAAGATCCTTTGCGGATTGGAGTTGCCGATTCGATCGCCACTTGTCTCAAATCAGGAGTTCAAGTCAAAATTGTCACGGGAGATACCTCGGAAACTGCTAAGGAAATTGCTCGTCAAATCGGGATTCAAACTGCGACTGAAAGCAAGTATTCCTATTTGACGGGAAAGGAATTCGGAGATCTGAGCGATCGCGATGCCCAAGAAGCGGTCAAGGATCTCAAAGTACTTTCTCGGGCTCGTCCTCTCGACAAACTGAGATTAGTCAAACTCCTCCAGAAAAACGGTGAGGTTGTCAGTGTAACGGGGGATGGCACCAATGATTGCGCGGCTTTGAAGCAAGCTCAAGTGGGATTATCGATGGGTAGTGGTACCGCGATCGCCAAAGAATCTAGCGATATCATCTTACTAGACGACTCTTTCGGCAGTATTGTTAATGCCATTATCTGGGGTCGTTCTCTGTACTCCAATATTCAAAGATTCATTCTTTTCCAGCTCACCATTAACGTTGCCGCATTGGGCATTGTTTTGCTCGGGCCTTTTATTGGAGTTGCTCTGCCTCTGACTGTCACCCAAATGCTCTGGGTTAACCTGATTATGGATACTTTTGCGGCCTTGGCATTAGCCACAGAGCCACCTAATCCTAAGGTTATGGAAGATAGTCCCCGTTCTCCTGATGCCTTTATTATTTCACCCCAGATGACTAAAAACATCGCGATCGTCGGATTAATCTTTTTAGTTATTTTGACAGGGTTTTTGTTATATATTGGCCGGGACAACCAGATTACGGATTATGAGCTTTCCTTATTTTTTAGCTTCTTTGTGATGTTGCAGTTCTGGAATTTATTTAATGCTCGTTGTTTGGGTTTGGATAAATCTGCTTTTGCCAATGTCACTGAAAACAAAGGATTTGTCCTCATTGCTACGATGATTTTTCTCGGCCAGGTTTTTATTATTCAATTTGGGGGCGAAATGTTCCGCACTGTGCCTCTGTCATTGAATGATTGGCTTTTCATTGTGGGGGGAACCTCAATCGTGCTTTGGATTGGCGAACTTACTCGTTTCTTTAAAAGAATGCAAAACACTTAGGAGAGAGGAAAAAGGGTAAGGGATCTAATTCTTTGCTCTTCTTTCCCGTCTTCACTTTTGATGCCGTCCCGATCCTTGATAGGATAAATGGGATCTTGGAATTGTTGTATAAAGTAAATTATGTTTTTTAAGAATTTTCTATCTCGTATATTGCCTTTAGTATTAGTAGTTGTTATTGGTTTGATGGGCTGTAGCTCAACCAGTGTAGAGGGTTTTACAGGTGATTTTAGTCACGATACGATGGAAGTCATAAGTAATATTAGAACATCTTTCGATCTACCTGATAATTCCCCGGAGAAGAGAGAATTAATCGAGCTCATCCGTTCACAGGTTGGGGACTATGCCTCTCGTTATAGACGCGATTCTCAGACCAAAGGTTTAAGTTCTTTTACTACTATGCAAACTTCTCTCAATGCTTTAGCTGGTTACTATAGTTCCTATGGCATTCGCCCTCTACCAGAAAAACTCCAACAACGTCTCGAAATACAATTTGGACGAGTAGAATTTGCTCTCAATAGAGGCATTTAATTGCTGAGCAATCTCACAAGCTTTTTCTTAAATCAATCCTCCTCAAGAATTAGATCTTCAGGAGGATTTTTTGATGGAACATCTAACCTGATAGAATTTATGGTACAAGAAAAACATACAACAAAAACTCAAGTTGTAAAGGATAATCTATATTTCCTCTACGGCATATATTTTTTTACCTGGGAGAAACAGAGTTGATGAAAAGATTAGTAAGCATTTTTGCTACCGTATTATTAGTTATCGGAGCTTGGGGGTTTAGTGGAGTTACATCAGCTGATGCTGCTGATTTGAATATTTTTACTTTCCAATCTTCCCCTATTTTGGCAGTACGTCGCAATGCTGCTGATGACAAACTAGGTCAAATTCAAGGCAAACTTGACCTAAATAACAGTGATGTTAGAGATTTTCGCGAATTACGCGGGTTTTATCCTACTTTGGCCGGTGCAATCATTAAATATGCTCCTTATAACTCAATTGAAGATGTTTTAGACATTCCTGGCCTAAGTGAAAGTCAGAAGAAACGCTTACAAGCTAACTTGGACAATTTTGTAGTCACTGATCCTTCCATTGTGATGAATGCAGGAGATGACCGAATTAACCCTGGTGTTTACTAAAAATAAATTATCTTTATTTTTAAAGTAGTGATTTAGCAAACCGCGTTTTCTAACGTGGTTTTTTTAATTTCACTTCCTATCTACTGACTCGAAAATTTCTTGTAGTCAGTCATTAACAAGGCAATCCTACTGAGCCTGGTTTGCAAAACTAATTTTATTACTTCTAAACAAGAACGAAATTCAGAGTTATTATCAAAATGCTAAGTCTTAAGTGATAAGTAAATGCAAAATAGCTTTTTATAAAAACTTAGTCCTTATCTAATTTAGATTTCCAGCAACGCATATATTTAATTTACAACAAGTCTGATATAAAAATGAACAGTCGAATTTTGTTTTACTCAGATAATCCTCCAATCGGTGGAGTACCACAATATAATCACTCGATGTTATGTAAATTAGCGACTTCTGGTTATGATGTGATTTCAGTTCAAATAGAACAGTCCAATCATAGAATGGAACTAGAAAAAGAATTAGGTATTCGACAAATATGGTTGGATCAAGAACAAATCAGTGGTTATGCTGCCAGTTATAAAGACTTAGATACTCCACGAGAAATTATCTCTTCTGTTGAGCCAGATTTAATATTTTTTAGCGATGGCTGGCCCTTAGGAAACTTTGCAGCTAAACAAATTGCAGTTGACATGGGAATTCCTTATATTATTGTTGTCGGCTATGTTGATACTGCTTGTTCCAAGGTTGTTTTGGATGATGGAATCCCTTATACAGAAATAGCTTCTTATCATTACAATTGTGCCGAGTCAGTGTCTGCCGTTTCCCAAGAAAATTTGGATCTTCTACATAAGCTGTTTAATGTTTCTTCCGAACATAGTGGAGTTGTTCATTACGGAAGACCAAAACATTTTTTTACCCCCAGAAATGCCTTCTTTCGTCAGCGTCTATGCCAAGAAACAGAAATTCCCGAAGATGGAGTTATTTGTTTTACAGCAGCGAGAATGGCTCGGGTTAAAGGATTTGAATATCAATTAGAGGCCATAGCTTCTTTAAAAGAACTCCCTGTTTGGGAAAAACTATATTTTGTCTGGGCTGGAAAAGGAATTAAAGGAGAAGATAATACAACTGAGTTAAAGCAAAAAATTACCGATTTAGGAGTAGCAAATAAAGTAAAGTTTTTGGGTGAACGTCAAGATATTCCTGATTTATTAGGAGCTGTCGATATTTTTGTGTTGCCATCCAAAGCTGAGGGGATGCCGATTTGTGTTATTGAAGCGATGGCTAAAGGACTTCCTGTAGTTGCATCAGCTGTGAGTGGGATACCTGAAGAGCTGGGAAAAACTGGTAAATTATTGCCAGATCCCAATTTTTATCCCCAAGATACGATTAATGAATTGGCTGCTACTCTAGAAGCATGGGCTTTTGACGATGAGTTGCGTAAATCTATGGGCAAAGCTTGTCAAGAACGAGCTAAGAAAATGTTTACAGAAGAAAGAATGCACCAAGATTATTTCAATATAATCGATAAAATATTAAAGTTAAATAAGCAAAAAGATAAGAATTTAATTTTATCTAAAGGTTTTTCTCTTGAGCAAATAAACGATCTCAATAGAAAGTTTTATTATGGTTACTCAGTTTGGAAAGCTTGGCATAGTTATCGTCATAGTGATTTATCTTTAATGGTTCAATTTTTAGAACAATCTCAAACTCATACACCTCTTTTGAAAGTAGAAACTATTCTTAATTGGATTGAAAACTTTGTTAAATATTCTAGAGAAAAAGGAGAACAACTAAATACTTATGATTTAGTTAGTTCAAAGGAATGGGAAAACTTACTGATTAAAATTTGAACATTTTCTTCATGTAATAAAAAGAACTTAATATTTAATCAAAAATAATTTAACAATATGCAGTTTAAAACCATCAAAGAGTTTATATCTGAAGCTCAAGAGTTGAGAAGAAAGGACAAATTAGATGAAGCAATTCAAGTTATAAACGAATCGATTTCACTTTATCCTATTTCTTCAGCTAATTATAAACAAATGGCATTAACTTTAGTAAAGCAAAAAAAATTGTCAGCAGCAATTAATGCTTATCAAAAATCTATTGACATTAAACCAGATATTAGAATATCTCAAAAAATTTATAATATTTATCTTGAATTAGCCAAAGAACTACTGCAACAAAATAAAATTGAAGAAGTAATTAAGATAAATCATATACTTATAAATCTAGATCAAAATAACAAATTTTTGTTTGATTACCCAAACTATAATAAAAAATTTTCAAAATTACAGATTCAAATAGGAAATTTTTACCTTCAAAAAAAGGAATTAGATCTTGCTGTTAAATATTTTAGTGAAGCTATTAATTATAGTCCAAATATTGGTGAATCATATGCAAAATTAAGATTGATTTTTATTAGTATGAAATTTCAATCTTCTGCAATTAAAGATGTAATTAATGTTATTAACAAAGCTATAGAAAAAAATATTAAGTTGCCTTTGGCTGCTTATACTAATTTAGGAGATTTTTTATCATTACAAAATAATATTAAGAAAGCTATTTACTACTATCAATACTCAGCGAGACAAAACACTCTCAATGCTGTTTCCAGCTTACCAGAAAAAGAAATTATCTTAGAGCAACATATTAAACCCGAATTTTCAATTATTGGTGCAATGAAAGGGGGAACCACTTCTTTGTATCAATATATAACTCAACATCCTCACGTTATCCCTGCCATTAAAAAAGAGATTCACTTTTTTGATAAAAATCATCAAAAAGGTATTGATTGGTATTTATCTCACTTTCCTTTTATAATTAATAATAGAAATTATATTTCTGGAGAAGCTAGCCCTGGCTATCTTACTAATGATATTGGAAAATATATCTTAGAATTATTTCCTAATATGAAAATTATTTGTCTTCTAAGAAATCCTGTTGAAAGATCAATATCTCATTATTTTCATAATGTAAAATTGGGATATGAAAAAAACTCAATTGAACATGCAATGGGATTGAGCGTAAATAATTTGTCAACATTTTCTAAATTATCGACTTTAGAGGAAAGAGAAAAATTATTAAAACATAATTCATATATAAACCATAGTCTTTACGCTTATCACTTAGAAAAATGGTTAAATATTATTCCTCTTGAACAAATACTAATTATTAAAAGTGAAGATTTATTTGAATCACCCGAAGAAACAGTAAGCAAAATAGTTAAGTTCTTAGGAATTAAAGAATTTAATAATATCCAATACAAAGCCTATAATTCTGGAACTTATTTTCAGAAGGTTAGCAGTGATATTATTGAGGACTTATCTTCTGCTTTTATGCCTTACAATTCACAACTTATCGAAAAATTAGGAATTAATATTAACTGGCATAATCAATAATCTAAATCTATAATAGAAGTCAAAAAAACAGAATATCGTATGACAGATCAAAATATCTTATTGATATCCATTGACGATCTATTAAACGTTGATAAATTTAGAAATTATTTTAATGTTGAAATTAAAACCCCAAATCTTGATGCATTTCGAGACAAAAGTATTTCTTTCTCCAATGCTTTTGCTACAACAGCATTATGCAACCCTTCTCGAACATCTGTTTTAGCAGGACAATCTTCCTTCAAAACTAAAACTCATTGGAATAACGATGTCTGGTATGAAAATATAGATCCTGCAATAACATTGCCTGCTTTGATGAAAAATGCGGGTTATACGGTACGGGCTTTCGGTAAAAATTTTCACCAAGGTAACTTGCCTCCAGGGGTAGAGAATATTGTTTTTGATTCTAACTTTGCTCCAAGTTTTGTAAATACTTATCAGGCTGGCATTAATGGACCATTCAAGACGGGTATAATAGGAGCAGAAGAGCAAACAGGCGATTCGCTGGTTGTTCGAGAAGCTATTGATGCACTTCATCAAACAGATTCTAATAATTCCTTGTTTATGATGGTGGGATTAGTCGATCCTCATACGCCATTTGTCTCGCCTCAACAGTATCGAGATTTATATCCATTAGAAGATATAGTTATTCCAACATTACCTGATGGGGACTATCCTGATTTTGTCAAGCAGTTTCTTAATACGGCAGCCCTACAAAATATAGATGCTGCTAATTTCTTGCCAGAATATATTCAGAGCTACTTAGCAAATATTTCAGAAATGGATGCTAGACTCGGAGAATTATTAGATGAAGTCGAAAATAGCGATCTTAATCCGATAATTGCCCTGTGGAGTGACCATGGCTATCATCTAGGCGATCATGATACTCTTCATAAATTTACGTTATGGGATCAGGCTGCTAATGCACAATTAATGTTTTTTGATCCTGATAATCCAGTCAGTGGTGAAGTTTCTCAAGTTGTTAGTTTTCTTGATATTGCTCCAACCATATTGGATCTTGCAGGCATTGATGTGCCCGAATACATGGATGGTAATTCTTTGAAAGAGAAGCTTTACAATCTTGATTTAGAATTAGAAGGTGTTGCCATCACGACTATGTTTGGTTCTTTGTCTATCAGAACCAATGAATATAGATATACAAGGTATGAGGATGGTAGCCGAGAATTATATGATGTAGTTAATGATCCATATTTGAGCAACAACTTAGCTGACTTAGAGCAATATTCAGAGACAGTAGATATTCTTCATCAGGAATTAATTACTAAAGTTGATGATTATGGAGTAACTATTGATGAGATTAATAATTTAGTTATCTATGAAGAGTTTGATGGATTTAAAACAGTCTTTTCTCCAACTTTGGGGACCATTGAAAAGGTAGGCTTTAGTCTTGATGATTATATTGAACTGAGAACACCAGATAATTACTTAGTAATGCCAGATTGGGGAGATGGGTTTGTTTTTTCGGGTGCAAAGGAAGAGAATGTAATAGTAATTGGGAATAAACTCGACAATTCAGTAATAGGAGGCTTTGCTAATGATTTTCTAAATCTGAATCAAGGAGATGATTATGCTGATGGATATAGAGGTTCCGATAAAATTCTTGGCGGTGATGGTAACGACACAATTGATGGAAGTATAGGCAACGATACAATTAGTGGAGGAAATGATAATGATTCACTTATTGGCGGCAAAGGCAATGACATTATTCTTGGTGGTGAAGGTGATGACACTGTATTAGGAGGTGATGGCGATGATCGAATTCTGGGCAATATGGGAAGCGATCGGCTAAGTGGCAATATTGGCAATGACACTATTTTTGGTGGTGAAGGTGATGACACTGTATTGGGAGGGGATGGCGATGATCGAAT
>NZ_ALVZ01000138.1 GCF_000332055.1 Xenococcus sp. PCC 7305
GAAGAAGCGATCGCCTCCTATGATGAAGCTTTAGAAATCAAACCTGATAAATATGAGGCTTGGTATAACCGTGGTAATGCTTTAGATGATTTAGGCAGATTAGAAGAAGCGATCGCCTCCTACGAGCAAGCATTAGAAATCAAACCTGATTATGATAAGGCTTTGTTGAATAAGAAAACCACTTTGAGAAAGTTAAAATGGCAAAGGTTGATTAAACCTTGGAAATTATTCAAAAAATATTTACATATTAAAGGTTAATTAGTGAGCTAATCTTCTGAAATTATTATTCACTCACACTAGCAACTTGAAACAATAGAGAATCCAAATTTCCTTGAGCATCCAACTCATACAAATCGTCACAACCACCTAAATGTTGATCATTAACAAAAATCTGAGGGACAGTTCTTCTGCCATTAGAACGCTGTGCCATCTGGCTTCTCTTCTCTTCATTCCCATCTATCTTATATTCAGCAAATTTTGCTCCCTTCCACCACAACAATAGCTTGGCACGAATGCAGAAAGGACAAGTCGCCCAAGTATAAATTTCTACATTAGCTTTGACCTTTTCTGGATGACGATTTAGTAGGGAATTAAGAAAATCAAACATTTTATTTACAGGTATTATTTTGCCTAAATTATAACGATTTTTGTGGTGTAGACTTAGTGCCGCTGGGCGGAAGTAAGGAGTGAGGATGATAGAAAACTGGGCAGAATAAATTATTTTTCCGATTATTTGCGATCAGCCAAAGGCTGGCACTACGTGATCGCATAACGAGAATTTGGGAATCTTGGTTTTTTTTGTAAACTATTGCAGAAGACCACTATTTGTAAGAGTTTTAGAGATATGATTAATAGCAAGAGGGTATCTTAAGGTTGAAGATGAATATTCTTACTAAAGCTATTGTCGGGTTAGGAATCGCAGCGAGTGCGATCGCAGTTTTGGGAGAGTCCAGTTCCGCTCAGCCCAGGTTTTTCTGTGATGAGCAACAAATGAGCACCGTAGTTCGTACCAATCAAGGAGAACTACCCATGATCAGATGGATGGATGGCTCCTTTCCCCCTCCTTGGACACCCTTGGAACGATGCCGAGAAGTAACCGCTAGGTTTAATACCTTTAACAATAACGGCACCTTAAAATATATGAGAGCTGCCATGATGAATAATAACCCTGTGATTTGTGTGGCTGGTTATAAAGGAGGTTCTTGTTTACCCAATGGGTTATTAATTACTCTCAAAGTTGGCAGCGATCCTAATGTCACTTTCAAGAGGATTATCGACCGTCGAATTTGGGCAACTTCTGGAGCCGTATCCCTAAGCGATGAAACTCAAGGAGATGAATTAATTTCCGAAGTAGATGGAACAGTTTATTTTGACATCGAAGGTTTACTTCGTTAAGGAGAGTAGTTTATCTTTGTTGTGTTGATTTCCTCAGATTACTATTTTTCTTTTTTAATACGAACTATTTGTCAATGTTCTCCTATCGATTGCCCGCCGCCGCCGCTCTTATGATTACCCTGGCAATGGTACAACCTCAACTGGTTATTGCCCAAGATATTGACGAAATTAATAAGATCGCCAGAAGTATCACTGTCAAGATTACAGGATACGGGAATGGCTCTGGAGTTATCTTTCAACGTCAAGGAAATCTCTATTCTGTCGTCACCAATCACCATGTAGTTCCTATAGAAAATGATTATGAAATCCGAACTTATGATGGGCAACAACATCCAGTCATTAGTCGAGAAGAGCTTCCTGGCCTCGATCTAGCCATTGTCCAGTTCGAAAGTAGTCAAAATTATAAAAAGGCTGATTTAGGAGATTCTAATAAGATGAACGCGCTGCAAAGAGTCTATGTGGCAGGGTTCCCAGGATCACAAACTGATATTGATATTATTTCTGGAGAGATTAGAAGCATCAAACAAGAAATTGTCCAAAACCCCCAACAAGACCAGGGTTATGCTCTAACCTACACCAATCAAACTCTTCCCGGAAGTAGTGGTGGCGCGGTTTTAGACAAGGAAGGCCGCTTAATTGCCATCAACGGACAAGGAACGAGAGACATTCAAACAGGGAGAGATATTAGTCGAGGCATTCCCATCAATGTATTTTTAGCAGCTATTCCTGGCAGTCCCTTGCTAATAGATGATAATGATGAAAATCAGGATAATAATGATGAGCCGGATGATGACGATGATTTCGCCAATTATCTCCTGGCTTACACAATGCCCAAAAAACCTAGTAATTACGGTTCTATCAGTAGCCTCGCCTTAGAAGAGGAAAGGATTGTTGGTGGTAGTTCAGACAATACGCTCAAAGTCTGGAATCTAGAAACAGGAGAATTAGAACGCAGCTTCACAGGCCATTCAAACTCCATTTTAAGCGTGGCAATTAGGTATGACAGGATTGTTAGTGGCAGCTCAGACAATACCGTTAAAGTCTGGAATCTAAAGACAGGAGAGCTAGAACGTACATTCACCGGTCATTCAGCTCCTATTTTGAGTGTAGCAATTAAGGATGATAAGGTCGTTAGTGGTAGTGAAGACAAGACGATTAAAGTCTGGAATCGGGAAACAGGAGAATTGGAACGCAGCTTTGCGGGCCATTATTCTCCTATTTTAAGCGTTGTCCTTAAGGATGACAAAGTCATTAGTGGTAGTCGGGATACAACTATTAAAATCTGGAATCTAGAGACGGGAGAATTGGAAAGAACTTTGACCGGTCATTCTGCTGCAATCTTGAGTGTGACAATTGAAGACGACAAAATTGTTAGTGGCAGTGAAGACAATACGATTAAAACCTGGGATCTGGAGACAGGGGAGTTAAAAAACACTTTTACTGGTGATACTAATTCGGTCAGCAACCTTGCCGTCAGTGAGGATCGGGTTGTGAGTGTTGTTAATGGAGACAAGACAATTAAAGTCTGGAATCTGGAGACTGGGAAATTGGAACGAACTCTTAATGGTCATTCTGCCGACATCTTGAGCGTTGCTGTTAGAGATGACAAGATTGTTAGTGTGAGCCAGGACAATGCTCTCAAGGTGTGGAACCTCAAGACAGGAGAGCTAGAAAAAGGAGGGATTGGTCATTCTGATACAGTTACTAGTCTCACAATTAATGACGACGATATTGTTAGTGGTAGTTTGGACAAGACAGTCAAAGTCTGGAATCTCAAAACAGGAGAAGTAAAACGGACTTTTACAGGTCATTCTGCTGCGATTCTCAGTGTTGCAACCAGAGATGACAAGATTGTCAGTAGTAGTGCAGACCAAACAATTAAAGTCTGGAATCTCAAAACAGGAGCCTTGGATCGTACGTTTACCGGCCATTCTGCCTCTATCTTGAGTGTCGGCATTAGGGATGACAAGATTGTTAGTGGTAGCTCGGATAAAACGATTAAAGTTTGGGATTTGGAGACAGGAGAGTTGGAGCGCACTCTCACCGGGCATACTGATGCTGTCAATAGCATTGCTATAAGTGATGACAGAATCGTCAGTAGTAGTGCTGACAAAACAGTTAAAGTTTGGGATTTGGAGACAGGAGAATTGGAGCGTACTCTCACCGGGCATACTGATTCTGTTGATAGCATTACAGTCAGTGAGGAGAAGATTGTTAGTGTTAGCAGTGCGGAAAATGCAATTAAAGTCTGGAATCTGAAGACAGGCACATTAGAACGTACCATTACAGGGGATGTTGATTCTGTAAATAGCATTGCAGTTAGCGACAATAGGATTGTAAGTGGCACTAAAGATGCATCTATTAAGGTGTGGAATTTGAAGACGGGTAAGCTAGAACAAACTCTTACTGGTCATACTGGTTCTATATTAAGTATTGCAGTTAGCGGGGAAAGGATTGTCAGCGGAAGCTTGGATAAAACTATCAGAATATGGGAAAGAGACGACTAAATGATAAGTCCAACCCTCTGCCCTCTGCCTTCTGCCATCTGCCATCTGCCCTCTGCCTTCAAGGGCGAAGCCCAATCAAGGCAACTCCTCTCCAATAGCCAAAGAAGGAATCATCGTTTTTTCTACAGTTTCAATAAAACCTGGATATTTATCTTTTGCTGCATTGTAGGTAATGTCATAAACATGTTTTGAGTCTACTAGCCAGACTCGTAAGTATTTGCTAAAAAAATCCTGACCCCGATTTTTTCCGGTATAAATCACCTGATGAGCTGATTTTGTCCCTAGGGTTATGGGCTGTGAACTAATGATTTTGGCTTCGGGTAAATATTTAAGGATGTCAGCGATCGTCGAAGTAGTATATTCATCCAGAGATGTATCGTCAGTAATGTCTTGCACTTCAATAGTTACTAAGACTGGAGTAGATTCTCCTTGATTATTCCTTGGGGAAAATCTAGCGATCGGCCCAAAAAAATCTTCTGTCTTCTCTAAATCCCAATCATTGGGATAGGCCATCTGAATGCCATGATCAAGACTTTCGTAGGTTAAAGTCAATGGTAAAACCGAACTGTTGCGTTGCCAAAAATAATAGCCACCAGCACCGAGAGTGCAGACTAAAGCAGTTGTGACAGCTATGGTTTTGACAAGAGAAAACTCTGACTTGAGAGGTGGGGCAGCAGAAGTTTTTAAGATACTAGTGGGAGGCGCGATGATTTTTTGTAAATCTGCCTTGGCTTCAATTGCTGATAGATAACGTTCTTGAAAATTATATCGAACCATCTTATCTATAACATCTCCCAATTCATCACTGACTTGGTTTTCATCTCGCCAAATAATTTCCTCTGTTTGGGAATTTCTTCTGATTTTATGGGGTTTGATTCCAGTCAGAGCAAAAATTGCCAAAATGCCCAAAGAGTAAATATCGCTAGCGAATTTTGGTCGAGATTGACTTTGTTCGCTCGGCATATACCCAGGAGTTCCAATGGTCACAGTTAAACCCGTGCCACCTTCGCTATTAACGATCTGAGTTGTCAGTTCTTTAACTGCCCCAAAATCAATGAGGACTAATTTCTGGTCCTTGCTGCGTCGCATGATATTAGAAGGTTTAATATCACGATGAATCGCGTGTTGCTGATGGACAAAAACTAAGATATCTAATACTTGATCTAAGATTGCAATGACCTCAGACTCTGGTAACTTCTTGCCTGGCAAGATTTCCTGGCTAAGATCATGACCGTCAATTAATTCCTGAACCAAATAAAATTGCTGGTTTTCCTCAAAATGAGCCAAAAGCGTCGGGATCTGGGGGTTTTGTTCCCCAAGTTTGTTTAAAAGTTCTGCTTCTCTATTAAATAACTTCTTGGCTATTTTGAGGGTAAACTCATCAGTGGCTTGCGGTTTGAGATGTTTAACGACACAACGCTTGTTATTTGGTAGTTGAGTGTCTTCTGCTAAATAGGTATGGCCAAAAGCACCTTTTCCCAGTTCCTTTAAGATATGATAGCGTCCAGCTAGGGTTTGTCCGATCACAGAAATCTCATTACGCAATGAAGAAATTAATTCGACCTTATCATATTTAACTTTCAGTTGTTAGGTCTACCAATTTAGCTAGTAACAAGTGACATCCTCCGCACACTGAATCAAAGATTATGGACCTGGGGCTTCTCGCCCATTAGCTAAAAACTCAATTGTAATCGTAAGTTACCAGTATAAATATTAGGATTATCTTCAAAGTTATTGGGGTTAGCAACTAAATAGAAAGCAGGAACGATCGCGATATTTCTGTTGACTGGATAAAAATATGTCCATTCAAACTCATATTGAGTTCCTCCATCGCCACCTCCTGAAGCAAGAAATTTTTCCCCATCAAGCACATCAAAAGGAATGACAAAAGAAAAGCTGCCCAAGGCTCCTTCTTTACCTAAATCAGGAAAAGCTAGTCCAACTTGAAAAGATTGTGCGTTAACTTCTCCATCCTTGATGTCGGGATTTCTCGGTAAAATATTGGTACTACCATAGCTATAGCGTCCAAACAGCCCCAACCAATCAACTACTGTCCAGTCAAAATTTAAAGAGAAAGTATCAGCGGGGGCATCACCAATTGTGCCACCAGAACCATCATCGGCTACCCCGTAAACTGGTTCTCCCGTCGCGCCACCAATACCAAAACCTGTAATATTGCCATCTGCATCCAGAATGGGTTGATTATTATCTAAAGTCGATCGTGTGTAAATCAAACGGATATTGGCTCGATTTGCGATCGCAAAGTCCATCTCAGCAGTTAAGGTTTGAGTGGCAGAAAACAAACCTTTATCAGGATCGGAAGAAGTGTTAAAAAATGCCGAGGGCAAGAATTCTGTATTTTCGCCCAAATAACCAAGCTTAAAAGTCAGCAAATCATTAATGTCATAAATAGCGACTGCTCCTGAACCACGGTCGATCGCATTGACTAAGGTTCCTCCACTAGAGTTGTAACTACTTGCCCCAGTCAAGAAAAATGTATAGGCATTATTATCAAAATAACGATACCAGTTAATTCTGGGTCCGACGACAAACCGCAACTTATCGACAACGGGGAAATCATAAAATAGTTCCCTTACTGCCACATCACTAGCACCTGGAGCTCCTGTTTGATCGGTAAAGGGGACACCAAAGGTATTGTAAAGACCAGCGGAGATAAAAGTATTAGCCGGCGAGTTACCATTCCCGGCCACTAGTTGAGTGACTAACGTGTCTTTTCCTGTAAAAGAAGTTTTGAAATTCAACCAAGAATAGTAGCTAAAAGTAATTTGGGGATTGTCTGTAATATTGCTCACGATGGGCTCATTATCTGTGCCTCTAGCAGCTCGTCGAATGGTCAAAGGTGTATTGAGATTATTAGTTTCTGCTAAAACATCATCTCCCGCCGCAGCACCAGTAAAGTTAAAAAAGATATTTCCGGTGAACTTGGTCGTTGTCGAAAACTGATGATCTTCTAAAAAAGCGACTCGATCATCTAAGTTATCAATTCTTTGGTCGAGAGTTGCTAATTCTGCTTGGAATTCTTCAATGAGTCTTTGTATCGTCTCTAAATCTTCTTTTAAAATGGCTTCGGAAGAGATGATCAAACGTTCTATTTGATTGAGACAAGAATTTAAACCCGCAGCAAATTCATAACGAGAGAGGGCTTTTCCCCCACGATAAGTTTGATCGGGAAATCCGACAATGCAACCATAGCGATCTACTAAAGAGCGCAATGCTTCATAAGCCCAATCAGTCGGATCAACATCTCGTAATTGATTGACATTAGTCACTTGCGAGAGTCCATTAGAGTCTTCTAGGGATATTTCATTGGCCTCATCAAGGGGCATTGCCTCTAGATCATCAAGCACAATACTATCTATGTAGCCAAAGTCTTGTAATTCTTGCAGCGGGTTTGGACTCTGGGAAATAGGATTGGATTCCTCTGAGGCGAAAGCTTTAACTACTGTTGTTGAGAATACAGTTAAAGGTAACAGCAAAAGAATTAAATTATTAATTAAACTTAGATTATTCTTTAGAGCTAAATTCCATTGTTTAAACATATCAAGACTCATCATCAACCTCACACCACATAACGATTAATGGAATATAACTATCATTATTTAATTAACAAAAAAGTGCTTTTGCATACATTCTGTTATTAACTTCTTTTGGGTAATGGGGAGTGGGTAATGGGTAATGGGTAATGGGTAATGGGTAATGATCAATTACCAAGATATATGAAGTATTATTCAATTGGCTAGATTTAATGATATCTTGTTACTTGTCTCGATTAATTTTTCTATTTCTATCCTGGTCAAATTACCTCGGTCAACTATTTTTTTACCATTGATGAAACTATAGTCTATATAGTCAGTTTGACAGTAAATTAACGCAGCTACAGGATCTGATTGTGTACCAACAAAACTAGGTTTGTCTAAATTCACCGCAATGAAATCTGCTGCCATGCCTGGAGCAAGATAACCAATATCGTCTCGGCCTAAAACTCGCGCGCCGCCTCTGGTGGCAATTTCTAGGGCATCACGAGCTGTCATCACTGAAGCATCTTCATCTCTGACTCGCGCCAGTAAAAAAGCAGTACGCGCCTCATGCAAGAGGTTGGTCGCATCATTAGAAGCCGCCCCATCAACTCCTAAGCCCACAGGAACCTTGGCATTAAGCATTTTCCGAATTGGGGCAATCCCGCTAGCTAGGCGCATATTACTACAGGGACAATGGGCTACTCCAGTGCCAGTTTGACCGAATTTAGAGATAGAGCGATCGCTGAGTTTCACGCAATGGGCATGCCAAACATCCTCTCCTAACCAACCCACAGACTGGGCATAGTCTCCAGGGATTAAATTAAATTTTGCCAAACTATACTCAACATCCCCTTTTGTCTCAGCTAAATGAGTATGTAGTCTTACTCCGGCATAGCTTCTTGCCATGGCAGCAGATTCTTTCATCAGATCCATAGAGACAGAAAAGGGCGAACAAGGAGCCAAAACCATCCGCAACATTGAATAGCGAGAATTGTCGTGATATTGCTCGATTAATCTTTGAGAATCTTTGAGTATCCGAGCTTCATTTTCCACTAGAGCATCTGGAGGCAAGCCGCCTTTGCTTTCCCCCACGCTCATACTTCCTCGACTGGCATGAAAACGCAGTCCAATATCTGCTACAGCACGAATTTGTTCATCTAAAGCACAGTTATTAGGAAAAATATAATGATGATCGCTGGCGGTGGTACAACCCGATAAAATCAGTTCTGCTGCGGCAATTTGGGAACTATAATACATTGCTTCTGCCGTCAGATTACCCCAAAGATTGTAGTGAGATGTTAGCCATTGAAACAAATCACCATCTTGCCCTGCAGGGGTGACACGAGTTAGGCTTTGGAAGAAATGGTGATGGGTATTTACTAATCCAGGAAGCACGATATGTTTATTTGCTAAGTCTAAGACTTCATCGGCAGTATCTGGCAGTTCAGCAGTGGTTCCGACCTGTTCAATGATATTGTCTCGAAGGAACAATGCGCCGTGACGAATTTCTCGCCGGTTCTCGTCCATTGTTACTAGAGTATGGATGTTTTTGATGAGAGTAGTAGTCATGTGCAGGATTTTTTACTGTTTAATAAACTTCATCATGGGTTCCAACATCTAACAAAACTATAATTATTTCATCGGTTTCTTCGTCCGTCTCAATAGAGAAAACAATGCGACAGTCGTAACCGCAAGAACAAGATAGTAACCCAGATAATTTACCTTCCAGTTTATGAGTCCCAAGAGAAGGATTGAATATATCGTTAGATAACTCATTAATGGCACTCTCAATTCGGTTTTGCAACTGTTGATTCCGACGAGAAAATTTGCGAAATGCTCTTTTGAATTTACGAGAAAGAACTATTTTGTTCATTACTCATGCTGAAGCAATTGTCGTAACGCGGCGATCGCCTCATCAGCAGTTTGCGTTTTGAGCTTCCCTGTTCTAAATTCAGCTAGGGAAGTCACTGCATCTTGGGCAATTTCTACTCTACGCTTTTCGACCACACGACTTTGGAGGATTTTTATCAACATCTCCTGCTGTTCTAATGGCAAATCCATTGCCTGATCTAAAATTTTATCTAGACTAGCCATCACATTTTTTCCAGGTATTTACTATTGATAATAACAGTATCAATATCAAACAATAAAATATTGTTTTACCCAAAACGCAGAGTAGTAAACACAAATCGCAAGACGAATATTACCGCCAAGATCCAGGTTACTATAGGTACTTCCTTGGTTCTACCACTAAATAGTTTGGTAATTGGATAGAGAATTAAACCAGCTGAGAGCCCTTCGGCGATCGAGAAACCAAAAGGAATAAAAAAGATTGTAAAAAATGCCGGAATTGCTTCGGTTAAATCTTCCCACTGAATATTTTTGATACTAGACATCATTAACACCCCCACAATAGTTAAAGCAGGGGCAGTCGCAAAAGCTGGTATGGCTTCAAAAATAGGGACAAATAAGATCGCCAAGAGAAACATTACCCCAGCAACTACCGCCGTTAAACCTGTTTTTCCTCCTTCAGCGACACCAGAAGCTGATTCGGCGAAAGTAGTAACAGTAGAAGTTCCTAGAATTGCTCCAGTAGTGGTTGCGATCGCATCGGCAGAAAGAGCCTGATTCGCACGAGGTAATTCGCCATTTTCATCAATATATCCCGCCTGTGTGCCCACTCCTGTTAAGGTGCCAATAGTATCAAACATATCGACAAACAAAAATACGAGCAATACAGCCAGAAAATCAATAAAGTTACTAGCATTAATTCCTCCTAGCCCGACAAAAGCTTGGCCAAACAGATGAGAAGGAAAACTTGGGATTTCGATGAAACCTTTTGGTGCCGCAGCTATCCCCAAGGTCCAGGCCAATAAGGAAGTGCCGACAATTCCCCATAAAATAGCCCCTCTGACTCTTCTGACCATGAAGAAAATTGTCAGAAAAATTCCAAATACTGCCATTAAAGTTTGGGGTGTTGCCAAACTACCAAAGGCTGTTTTCGTCACAGGATTAGCGACAACTAAACCTGCACCACCTGTTTCGATACTTCCTGCAAGCCCAATATAAGCCAAAAATAAACCAATACCCACCGTTGTTCCTATTTTGACGGCATTAGGGATAGCCGTAATGATATGACGACGAATATCTGTCACAGTTAAAGCAATAAAAATCAAGCCTTCAATTAACACCGCAGCCAGAGCAGTGGGCCAGGCAATCCCCAAGCCTAAAACTACGGAGTAAGCAAAAAAAGCATTAGTGCCCATGCCTGGGGCGAGGACAAAAGGATATTTGCCATAAAGCCCCATAATTAGGCTCCCGATCGCCGCCGTGATACCCGTGATGACGACCAGTTCGCGGAACAAATCCCCCGATTCCTGCAAAAATACCGCATCGGACATAATCAATGGATGCACCACAAGAATGTATGCCATTGTCATAAAAGTGGTTAGCCCCGCAAACACCTCGGTGCGGACATTAGTGCGATAATAGTTAAAGTTAAAATAACGAGATATAGCAGTTTCAGGACTCGTTATGGCTATTTCTGGAGGTTCCACATTACTACTCATCTATTCAGTTATCAGTTATCAGTTATCAGTTATCAGTTATTAGTATTAATGAGACTAATGAGTTGAAGAAAAATAAGTGTTGAGTTTGTGATAGTAGATAAGAACTAATAGTTAACTCTTAGTTGATAGCAGCCTGCTAGGCAAATTAAGACAGTTGATTCACGACAAAATGCTTTGGTTTCTGTCATTAGCATTTCCTAAAGATAGTCCCAAAACCGTGGTAAATCACTAGAATCAAACACTAAGTGATTTCGGGTAGTGGGATTGTATCTAAAGTGACATTTTGTCAAAAAAACAATTATAAAAAATATTAAAAGATTGAATAATTCATGCTTGATCTTGAAGTGAATCACTTTAAAGTTAAACGAAAATATATTTTTAGAAACCCCACCATGATCAAGAAAATAGCTTTGTGGCGATCGCATTTGTTCTTGCAGTGAACGTCAGTTCGACGAATTTTCTTTTTGATTAAATTTCCCAAGTTGAACAACGAAGTCATGGGCTTTTCCCCAAATCTCCAAATCCCCAAATCCCCAAATCCCCAAATTAGCGATCGCAAAAATCCCAGGCTCAATCGCAACAAGAAGCCGATGAACACGACTTGGCAAATTTAACCTAAAACCTACCACCTAAAACCTAACACCTCTCAATAAGCCAAGTCGTGAATTAACAAGGGTTAACTTACTTCTAGAGCAGCTTTAATCTCCTTGAGAGTTTCCTGCTCCTGCATATCAACTTTGTCATCAGCCATGATGAGTTTTTCTAAAATTGCTACCAGAACCTGTTTGTCTACAGGTTTCATTCCGTTCTGCTTTTCTTTAATCTCAGCCAATAAACGCAACTTCAAAAGATCATAATTCTGAGAAGCTTGACTTCCTACTAGTTCTTGCGACCTGATTTTTACTGCTTGAACAAGTGACATGACATTATCGCTTTCGGTTGCCGCCATCATCGACGCAGCAGTGGCTTGGTCAGATTGAACAATTTCTTGCAATCTTTGAAATTCCGATTCGTCGGCCTCTCCATCGGCGCAAATAATCATAACCACCGAATTAACAAAACATACTCCAGTTGGATTGCCTTTGAGGGTATCAACCAACTTACCGAACATACCCATGCCTTTTTTAATAAAATCCATTGTTCAAATATCCATAAATTATTCTAGATTCATCATAAATCTTTCTGCAGTCAAACGAGGTCAGATGACTACTTTTCCGTTTTTGTCATAGCTAATATGGTTGCGATCGCGCCTAAAACGAAGTTAGCAAAAATATTACTTCTTATCGTTTCTTTTACTTTTTTTTAATATAAAAAACCTTGACAGATGATAGCGACTTAATTGAGAAGTAACTTTGAATAAATACCGCAATACCTCCATTATCCTAACCAGTATCTGCTCTATTGGATTAGCCTCAATTTCGTTAGCGCAAGAAAGCAACCAACTTAAATTTAAACAACAAAACCTTGAGGAGATTACAGCGCTCGACATCTCGAACCTGTTCGTTGACGATAATCAATCTTCGGTAACAGGAATTAATGCTCAGGGAAAGTTGTTGCACGACAAGCAACATAGCATTGGCAAAATCAAACTGGAAAATGCTTCGGCAACAGAAAATCCCGACGATAGTTCCCGAGATGAAGTTGTCACCTTAGTAGAGCCCAAACCCGGAGAATTACTACCCCAAGCCTTAGACATAATTCGAGAATTTGAAGGATTTCGCGAACAAGCCTATGTCGATACCGATGGCACTCCTGTAATTGGCTATGGTTTGTCTAAAGTGGATGGCAGAAAAGTTCGTCTAGGCGATCGCATCTCCAATGCTAAAGCGAATACAGTTCTAAGTAAAGAAGTGCTTATTCTGCAAGAACAAATTAGCTCCATGGTTACTGTAGAACTAAACAGCAATCAATTAAGCGCCTTAAGTTCCTTTGCCTTTAACGTAGGGATTTATGGATTTCAAAGCAGTACCCTGCTCAAAAAACTCAATGCAGGCGACTATGAGGGGGCAGCTAATGAATTCGTCCGCTGGAATAAAGCTCATATCAGAGGAAAAAAAGTTCCCTTGGCAGGATTAACCAGAAGAAGAGAGGCCGAAAAACAGCTATTCCTTAAGTAAATTTACTACACAGGATAAATATGTATTAGAATTCATTTTAATTCTTAGTCTGTTCCCAGCGAGATCGTATTTTTTTATGAATTCAGTTACTCCAAGAAGAGCTATCGTCACTATTTGTTCTGGCAATTACTTTCCTTATGCCAGAATTTTGCTGACTTCATTGCAAAAGTATCATCCAGAAGCATCCTTATTTTTGTGTTTGGCAGATAAGTTACAACCTGATGGAGAATTAGGTATCCCAGGAGTTGAAGTAATTCCCGCGGCGGATTTGGCAGTTACCAATTTTCCTGATTTTGCTTTTCGCTACGACATCATGGAGTTTAACACGGCTGTTAAACCCTTTGTCATGCAGGATTTAATTGAAAATCGTGGCTTTGAAGAGGTAGTCTATCTCGATCCTGATATAGAATTATTTGCCCCGATGAATCCTGTATTTGATGCTTTTGCTGAGGGTGCGGATTTTGTGATCACACCGCATATCACCGAACCTGCGGAGTTTGGTGAATTTCCCGATGATATTGGGATTATGAAAGCTGGAATTTATAATCTAGGTTTTATTGCGGTTAATAATAGCCCCGATGGCATTAGTTTTCTCCATTGGTGGGGCAGAAGGTTACGGTTTCAATGTGTCAACAAACAGAGTGAAGGAATTTTTGTTGATCAGAAATTTGTCGATTTGTTGCCCTCTTTTCATGACAATGTAGCAATTGTTCGCGATCGCAGTTTAAATGTCGCTTATTGGAATTTAGACCAAAGAGAATTAACTAAAACTGATGATGGCTGGTTAATTAATGGTCAGCCCTTACGATTTTTTCATTTCAGTGGGATCAGTACCAAAGCTCCCCAGCAACTTTCTAAGCATACTGCTCGCTTTCGGGAGAATTTATCCCCAGCGCTCCAGGAAATTATTCTCCATTACATCGCGAAGTTAAAACATTTTGGCTTTGGTTGCACAGCCAATCCTGAATATGGTTATGCCAGATTTGACAATGGTGTTGCGATCGCAGATATCATGCGTCGTTGTTATCGTGACACTGAAGATCTATTTCTGGAAAATCCGTTTGCCAGTTTTGCTGATTATCTCAATCAACCCAGCGCTGAATGTTTTTCGGATACTCCTTGGTTAATCACCAATTTAATGTACTACTTCTGGCGAGAGCGAGAAGATTTACAGCAAGCATTTAATCTCAGTCAACCTGATAGTCGTCATAGTTACGGTTTATGGTTTATCCAAAATGCTCCTAGTTGCGGCATTGATGCCTACTTTATTAACCCAGTGCTTGATAATGTAGGTTATTTTTATGCCAATCAAATTAAATTATGTCCCCAGCAATACGGTTCTCGCCAAGCAGATGTCGGGGTAATTGGTTATCTCAAAGCAGAAACCGGGGTTGGTAATGCAGGGAGAATGGTAGCTAGTAGCTTCTGTGATTCACAAGTGGAGATCCAGGGCTACAATGTCACCCTGAATGTGATGGCTCGTCAAGCGGAAACTAAAGTTGATGATATTTTGGCCAGTAAAATTGACTCTCGCGTCGAAATTTATAACGTCAACGCCGATCAACTTGCCTTGGTGAGAAAACATTTGGCAGGAAAAACCAGCGAAAATGCTTATAAAATAAATATGCCCTTTTGGGAATTGAGCAAATTTCCCACAGATTGGGTCAATAACTACCAGGGAATTAATGAAGTTTGGGCTCCTTCGCGTTTTGTCCAGGGTGCGGTGCAAACTGCCATGACTATTCCTGTAATTTGGATGCCTCCTGCGGTGACTCTAGACCAGTTTACCCCTCGCGATCGCAGTTATTTCAAGTTACCAGATCATACTTTCTTATTCCATTTCAATTTTGATTTTTCTTCTTTTGCCACCAGAAAAAATGCGACGGCTGGGATTGAAGCCTATCGTTTAGCTTTTCGCGATCGCCCAAATAACACACCCACAGCCTTAGCTATTAAGACCAGAGGCTACGACCCTGATGGCAAAAATCTCCAGAAGTTAATTGATTTTACTGCTGATGAGCCGGATATTTATATTCTCAATGAAGAGATGGCCTATGATGATGCGATGGCCTTAATGAATTGTTGTGATTGCTATCTCTCTCTCCATAGATCCGAGGGCTTTGGTTATACCCCAGCCGAGGCCATGCTACTGGAAAAACCTGTGATTGCTACCGATTATTCAGGCACAAGAGATTTTATTGATTCGACGACAGGCTTTCCGGTAAGTTATCGTTTAATATCGGTAAAGGAGAATGAATATCCTTTCTGGGAATCACAAACCTGGGCCGATCCCAATCTCGATCACGCAGCTTGGTTAATGCGCAAGATGGTTTCAGATCCCACTCATACCAAGCAAGTATCCCTTGCAGGAAAACACAAAATCTTAAATGAATATTCCCCCAAATATATTGGACAATTATACAAACAACGACTACAACAAATTGGCATTATCTAATCATTGAACATTTAGCTTCAATTTTTCCCATCTCCGTGCGATAACAAGAGCGATATAAAGCTAGTAGACGTGGGCAGAAATAAAACAACCATGCCAAACAGCTCGAAAGCTTGATATTAAAAACTTTTGACTTTTGACCGAGAGGGGTGCCGAGGTTTCCTCGGCTTACCCAATCGAGGTGTTGACTTTTGACTTTTGACTTTCGCACCGCGGGACGAGCACTTTAGTTCAAGCAGTTTTTAATTAAATATATATGTTTATTTCCTACGCTCAGAATTTTGAAGACGTGATGCTTAATCGGGTTTTTGCCGATAAAAAAGATGGTTACTATATAGATGTGGGAGCGCAACATCCCCTTTATGATTCAGTAACCAAAGCATTTTATGATCGTGGTTGGCATGGGATTAATCTTGAGCCAATCAAGGAATACTATGAACTACTAAACAATGACAGAGTAAGAGATCTAAATCTAAACCTAGCAGTTGGAGAAACCGCCTCAGAATTAGATTTTTTTGAATTAGAAGGTACAGGATTATCAACCTTTGATCAAGAAACAGCAGAAAGATTAGCCCAAGAAGGCAATTATAAAATTAATACTTATCAAGTGCCTGTAGTAAAACTGGCTGATGTCTTCCATCAGCATCTTAGTCGCCAGATTGATTTTCTGAAAATAGATGTTGAAGGTTGGGAAGAAAAGGTCATTTTAGGGAATGACTGGGCGCATTTTCGGCCGACGATAATTCTCTTAGAAGCGACACTTCCTAATTCTCCTACTAGAGCAGAAACTCAGATCAATGACATCTTAAAAGGTCAAGACTATCAAAAAGTATATTTTGATGGGTTGAACGATTATTATTTAGCGAATGAAAGCAGTGAATTAAAAAGGCATTTCGAAACACCACCCAATGTCTTTGATAAGTTTATTTCTTATCATTTGAGTACGGCTCGCTCCCATACCAAAAATCTTGAGGAAGTTATCAAGTCGAGAGAAGAAGAAAATGCTAGCAGTAAGCAACAATTAGCAGATAAAGAACAAGAGCTTAGTCAAGTTCATCAACTATTAACTGACAAAGAACAAAAGCTGATGGAATCTCACCAAATATTGTCAGATAGAGAGCAAGAACTTGGCAAAATTAATCAGTATTTAGGCAACAAAGAACAAGAGCTTATTGAAACTTGTCAACAATTAGAAAGTAAGTCACAAGAGCTTATTGAAACTTACCAAACCTTAGAAAGTAAATCACAACAATTGACAACAAGTGAACGCAATAGCCATATCTTTAACAACAGACTGAAAGATGAAAAATTTGAGATTACTAGACTAAGGAAAATATTAACTCAATTACAAAATACAGAACACCAAGCTAGTGGCAATTTAAATCAAAGAATTAGTCAATTACAAACTCAACTAGCCGCAACAGAGCAACAATTAGCTCAAGCCCGTGAATTAATTGCAGCTATGAAAACTAGTAAGTTTTGGAAAATGCGCTCTGCTTGGTTTAAAGTAAAAAATGTTTTACGAATTAAGTCTACTGATTAACGTAAGTTCGATGAGTACAAAATTTACTAGTTCTGAGTAAGGATTTAGGGATTTAGGGATTTGGGGATTTAGGAAAAAGCCTATTACTTCGTTGTTCAACTTGGGAAATTTAATCAACAAAAAATTCGTCGAACTGACGTTGATTAACTGTTGACAATTAACTAATTAGATAAGAAGGCTAATTCCTTGAAAGATTAGGTTGCTGTCGATCGCGATTTGGTCTTGGCTTCGTAGATATGAGGCTAAAAATTCTCTATCCCCACCTGTGATAATAATTGCTGAATGAGGATAGGTTGCTTGCCAATCATCAATAAAACTCTGAACTCCTGAGATAACAGAATAGATGACCCCACTGGCGATCGCGCCTGGGGTATTATTTGCCCAGCGAGTTGGTAAGCTTTGGGGTAAGGTTATTTCTGGTAATGCCGCAGTTGCCTTATACAATGATTGGAGTTGAGTGCGGATACCGGGCAAGATTGCCCCGCCAACTAAACTTTTTTTTTCATCAAGTCCTGTAATAGTTAAGGCTGTACCGCCATCAATGACTAAACAGGGATAGCCATAGGTTTCTCCTGCCCCCCAAACAGCTAAAGCGCGATCAACTCCCAAAGTAGGGTAGAGATTGCTCAGGGGAATATCTTGGAGCGTAATTTGTCGGATATTTTGATACCTTTGCCATAAAGCAGTTTGACTAGAAACTACAGAAGCCATATATATCGGAATATTGTTAGTATCAATTGTGGATAATTGAGCGGTCAAAACTTCTGAAGGTAATTGGTGTTGATTGACAGTCGTAGCTAAATGAGGGCTATCCCAAGCTGTAATTAAAGTATGTTCTTGGAACCAAGCCCAATGCGATCGCGAATTACCAATTACTAATGCTAACCAATTATCCATATTTATAATATTTACATTAAAAACCTAAAATAATATTAATTTATGACAGAATATCAAGAGAGAGAAGCCTTTATCCCTTGTAGTCGCCAAGAAATTATCGATCTTTGTCTCCAGGAAGGCAAATTTAGTAAACAAGAATCATCTCAGTTTCGCGATTTCTGCAATATTTTGATTGCCTATTATCATTTTAAGTTTCATAGTTATCTAGAAAATATTAAAGCTAATTTTGCTCCGTTTAATCCTGATCTAATTCAGGATAAGTATCTTAGTATTTCTCAAGAAACAGCTGCGGAGCAGAAATTAATTGATAATTTTATCGAGGTCTTAGAAAAAGCCAACTATAGATATTTTTCTAAGTCTAGCTTGACCAGAGCCTTTGAAGAAAACTCTTTGTTTGACCTTAAGACGGAAGTTGATTTTAGTGATTTCGATAAAGTACTTTGTTATGCCAGGGGAGATGTTCAGCAAGATATTTTGGTAAAAAAGCTATGGCGCAAGGTCACCAAAAAACTAGATATTTTTGAACAAGTAATTCTCCTAATCAAATTCAAGGATGAAAAATATTTTACAAATAAACTATTAAAGAAAAAGAAGTCGTTAAAGATTGAAGATTTAAAATTTAAACCAGGAAAAGTTTATCTATATCTATATAAAAATATCTCTAAGCCGGATATCGAGTTTATTTTTCCTAATATAAAAATGAGCATGACCTGGAAAGACCGGATAATTTTTGGCGTGCCAGCCATCGGCGCTGGGGTTTCTTTGATTGTTAGGGTATTACCGCAGCTTTTGTTAATTCTTGGGGTGATTATTTATGTCACTTTGGGGCAGCAGCCGATAGAAGAACTACGAGTCAGAGAAGAAGAAGTTAGAAATATTACTCCTTTAATTATCACCGTCTTTTCTTTGGGCATGACTTTAGGCGGATTTGCTTTTAAACAATATACCAGCTACAAAACAAAGCAAATAAAGTTTCAAAAAACTGTAACTGAAACGCTATTTTTTAAAAATATGGCAAGTAATACGGGAGTTTTTCAATATTTAATTGACACGGCAGAGGAAGAAGAATGCAAAGAAATTATTTTAGTCTATTATCATTTATTGACTTCCTCGCAATCACTAACGCCTCGTCAATTGGACGAATTAATTGAAACCTGGATGCAAGAAAAAATAGGGAAAAGAGTTAATTTTGACATTGCCAAGACTTTGCAAAATCTAGAAGCTATTCGGGGAAAATTGGGAACAGAATCAGAATTAATTTCTTTATTATCCTACAACAGCGATCGCTGCTGTCAGGTAATACCGTTAGAGCAGGCCAAACAAATAATTGATAATGTTTGGGACAATGTGTTTCTCTATAATTAATTCTGCTGATGGATTAAAGAAGCACTTAGAGCCAAAGCTTTACATAAAAGCAAGATACAGAGTGTTACTTTGATTCTCTATTGATCCCTAAAATGATAATCACAGAGCAAATAGCAACGATTGGTACCACGCGAAGAAAACCAAAAGTGAAACTATCCCGAATCCAACCAAACTGGAAGCCAAGTAACATAGTCTCTCCGACCAGAATCGAAATGATACAACTGATAGGACTAATATTTTTGCCATACAAAGCAGCAATCACCGTAGGAAACAGAACAGATAAACCCGTAAAGCCCTGAGTTGCTAAGGCCAAGATTGTACTGGGTGGTTTATACGCCAAAATTAAACCAATGATTGCTAAACCTACAATTAGGAATCTCCCGACAAAAGTTTGTTCTGATAAAGAAGCATTTTTACGACAGTAAGGAAGATAAATATCTCTAACTAAAATTGAACTCAGAGCCAGAAGCTGCGAATCCAAAGTTGACATAAAAGCAGACAAAGCCCCAACCATCACCACAGATGAAAGCCAAATCGGAGTATATTCTGTCAACATCAAAGGTAAAATCTGATCTGTTGCCTTACCAACCAAATCAGGGAAAGCAATATGTCCCCAAACCCCAATAATCACAGGACAAATAAATAAAACTATTGTAATAATCGGATAGAGGATCACTGAAACCTTGAGCGATTCGGACGTTTTGGGAGTATAAAACCGCATAAAGATTTGGGGAAACATCGGCAGGGTAAAACTCCACAGACATAAATAGCTAAACCAGATTTTCGGGGTAAAAAAACTATCGGCACCATTACGAGAAAAAAGCTCTGGTTCGATTTGATAAGCAGTCTCGTTGGCCTGGGAAAATCCTCCCAACCCATGAGCGATCGCGAATACGGCAACGAGCATTAGTCCCGACATTAAAATGCCTTGTAAAACATCAGTCAGGGCCACACTCTTCATGCCGCCAATGAATACATAAAAAACGATCGCAAAGGTTAAGATAGTTGCGCCAATAAAATAGGGAATTTGTCCCCCAGTCAATTTTTCGAGTAAATAGCCAGCACCAATCGGTTGCAAAGCCAAATAAGGCAAAGTGAAAATCACCATCACTGCCAAAAAAATCAACTTCAGAGCCCGATTGCCCAAACATTCTTCAATTAATTCTGGTGGGGTGACCAAACTTTTGGCTTTTCCGAGCAACCAAACTCGATAACCAATATAGTAAAAAGTAAGAGCGGCAAATCCTGTGCCAAAGGCCATCATCGGATAATAGCTAATACCTGTGCGATAGCCTGAGCCTGCAAAACCTAAAAAGAAAAAAGCACTAAAATTGGTGGCAATTAGGGTGAAAAATAACACAATAGCGCCCAAATTGCGATTGGCTAAAAAATAATCGTCAACGGTATTTTTACTGCCTCGGTAACCTACAATTCCAATTGCCAAAGTTGACAACAAATAAATTGCGATCGCAATATACGGAATAATAGATTCAATCTTCATCTGGTTTAAAATATGTATAAAAACAATTAATTTCTGGCCCAAAATTGCTTAGTAAACACGAATAACGCCAGAGCTAAAGCAAGTTGCAACCCGACAAAATAAAAGATCCAGTCAGGAAGATATCCCAATCCAATTACAATATCTCGCTGCCAAGCCCAGAAGTCTAGAGCAAGCAAAAACAGTAGTGTAAAACAAAAAAACCAAGAAGAGGAATAACGCAAAATTTTCATGCTATAGCTTTTGAGCTCCGTTTGATATAATAGATAACTTGGCAATGTCTAAAAATTATTTCACAATTAACGTCGGAGGCTGAATTGGAGTCAGAGTCTAAATTTACTTTAAAAATTCTTTGGTTAGATAAAGATGTCGCGATCGCAGTTGATCAGGTAGTAGGAAAAGGAACTAGCCCCCTGACTGCGTATTTTTTCTGGCCTCGTAACGATGCTTGGCAGCAACTGAAAGAGGAACTCGAAGCAAAACATTGGATATCCGAAGAAGATCGCATTGGTGTCCTTAACAAAGCTACAGAAGTTATCAACTTTTGGCAAGAGTATGGCAAGAAGACTACTATGTTACAAGCTCAAACTAAGTTTCCTGACGTAGTTTTCAGCGGAACTAACTAAGAAGTCAGAATTATTTAAATAAAGTTATATTTTTAATCTTTATTTTTCTTAATAAATAGAATCGGTAGGGTAGAAACTATGAATGCATGTTTCCACCCTAATTTTTTGTGAGGATTCCAGGATTATTCTTGGGAGGTGAATAGAATTGGTGGAGATGCAAACTCTTTTTCAATTCATATTCTTACTTTAAATGACCATTATCAACAATTCCAATATTGCTTCCTGGATCAAAGATTCATACTCAATAGAAGATATAGAAAAGCTTTGGCAATTGTTAGAACAAAAGGGGACTTTAAAATTCTCCCCTCTAGATAATGGACTTTTTCCCGCAGCCAAGACTGAAAGCTCGACAGATTACACTGGATATCAAGCTGTATGGGTCAGAGACAATATTCATGTTGCCCATGCTCTCTACTTATGGGGAACTCCTACCGAAAAGAGAACCGCTGTTCGAACAATGCTCTGTTTAGCGGATTTCTTGGTCGAAGAACTTGATGCTTTTAAAAATACAGTAAACGCTGGTCGTGCTCCCCAAAACCAAATGTTGCGACCCCATATTCGTTTTGATGGCAAAACATTGGAGAAAATAGATCAAGAATGGAATCATGCCCAAAATGATGCTCTCGGTTACTTTCTCTGGTTTTTCTGTAAGCTAATTGAAGACAAATCCTTGAAACCAAGCTCTCAGGACGGTAAGTTATTAAATCTCTTAGTTTTTTATTTCGAGGCCATAGAATATTGGCAAGACGCAGATAGTGGTCATTGGGAAGAAACGGCCAAGATTGCAGCTTCGAGTATTGGCGTGGTAATTGCGGCTTTGAAAACAATGAGGAAATTGTTAATTGCCGATCGCAATTTTGCCAATACTGTGGGTATTTATCGAGGTAAAACTGTGACTCCAGAGTTATTGAATAATTTAATTGCCAATGGAGAAGCCGCGCTGAGCAAAATTTTACCTTGGGAGTCGGTGCAACCGCATCGTGAGCGCAGGTATGACGCGGCTTTACTTTTCCTTATTTATCCTTTGCAAGTTGTGAGCGATCAACAAGCCAGTGAAATCCTGACCGATGTAGTTGCCAATTTACAAGGTGCCTATGGAATTTCCCGCTATCAAAATGATTCTTTTTGGTGTAGAGATTATCAAGATATCCCGGAAAATATTCGCACGAGCATTGCCACAGAACGAGATGCTTGGCTAAAAGCTCGCGATCGCGAACTGAACCAAGGAGAGGAAGCCCAATGGTGCATTTTTGATCCAATTATTTCGGTGATTTACGGTCTTCAATATCAAAAATCGCCACGATCAAATTTACTAGCTAAGCAAACAGAATATCTAAATCGCTCATTAAGACAAATAACTAGCAAAGATTTTTACTTGGGAGGATTTAAATGCCCTGAACTTTATTATCTGCAAAATGGAAAGTATATTCCTGGTGATGCTACTCCATTGTTATGGACTCAAGCTAATTTATTACTGGCTCTCAAATGGATGCAAAATAGTTTGGTAGGTTAATTAAAAATGCGATCGCAAGTTTTAGATTCGCGATCGCAATGACTCAATGTATCGAGGAATTTGCAATTTTTCCAGCCTATATACTATACTATATATAGTAAACCATACACACCAGCATAGTGAATAAACAAATTTTAACCTTCAAAGAACTAAGAGAAGCTAAGGGTTACACTCAAGAATCATTGGGTCAAGCAGTCGGACTTAGCAGATTGGCGATAGCTAAGTATGAATTGAAGCAAGCAGAACCTAAATTGGGTAATTTTCTCAAAATAGCTCGGATTCTAGAAGTTTCTCTGGCCGAATTGGCTTTGGCTATGGGATATGAGACTGAGGAAGAATCTGTGCAGGTGTGTAAGCCGATTTCTCTGTACACACCTGCACAAAATGGGGTTTTAGAGCGGGAATCTGTGCAGGTGGTTAACGACAATCCAGAATACACACCAGTAAAAAGACGTACCAAAGGAAAGGGCACAGGATTCATAGAAGAAAGACTGGTAAAACGGGGAGATAAGCAATACAAACAATATTGGTTTCATTGGCAAAAATCGGAACCAGGAAAAAGAAGGGTTCTCGCGAGATCTAAATATATTCCGAAAAGATTGGTCGCTAAAATTATCGAGAATAATAACCAAAAATTACCAGTTAGGGAGATTTTAAAGAGTCTAGGGGCAAAAAAGTAGAGCTATTCATTCTCGCGAAAAGCTTGTGCTACAAAAAGAGACAAGTTGAGCTTGCTCTAAGGTTCATTTCTCGAAGTTGACAAATTGTTCAAAAGGCCGGTCAAATCTTCTAGTTGTGCAAAGTCCAATAATGTTTCACCTAAGTTTTCTAATTCTTCTATTTCTAGCATTTTGACCTGATCTTCTATTTCTGGGGTCAATTGCCCTATTTTTCTTTTGAGTTGACGAAGAACTAGCTCGGTTTCCCGTTGTAAACCTTTAGTAGCGTCTAATGATACGCTAGCAATTAGGGGACAAACTTCTTGAGAGTCGTGTTCGGGGTTGGGTTCATTAATCCAGTTTAAGCGATATTCTTCTAGCTCCTGCTTAAATAGACTCATCTTCTTGATTTGAATCTCTAGTTGCTCAATCTTTTTATCCAGTAAATTTTGCACCAAATCACAGGGCTTTTCACCACGATCTCGTACATCGAGAATGGTTTTAATTTCTTCGAGAGTAAAGCCAATAGTCTGAGCTTTCTTGATAAACTCTACTTGCTTATTCGCATTCTGACCGTAATAGCGATAGCCGTTATTTCCTCTAGCTACTGGCTGCAAAAGTCCAAGATCGCTGTAATAGCGTAAAGTCCCTACAGTAAGACCTGTTTGCTTGGCCAACTCACCTATTTTGAAATTTGTCGATTCGTTCATGATTGTTTGGATGTCCTTAAACCATCTCGATCTAATGTAACTCTATAGTTAACTATAGATTCAAGAATGGGTTCAATATTTTACTGATAGATGTCCTGTAATCGAATAATAGAAGTAGGTTCGGCTTCATTGAGCAGTGTTGATTTAACATCCCCTGTAGTAGTAGAGAAAATTAATGCTAATCCCATAACCGCCATGATTGCGTTTTCAGTAAAGCTGACAATACCTAAAGGAGCTTTGGAATTACCGCCTACACAAGCACAGTTGAGAGCTATCTTGTCTATATAAACTGCTTTGATAACCGATATGCCGCCACTGAAGCCAACAAATAAGGAAGTGATACCCGTTGCTAAAGGAGCAACACCAGAGAGAAAACCTAAAGCAATTGCAATTTCGGCGAAAGGGTATACTTTCCCATAGGGTCTAATTTTTTGAGTTATTAGATCGTATTTTTCAAAACTCTTAGCGAATGAGTTGAGATCCATTAACTTGAGAGTAGCTAGTAGGGATAGGGAAAAGCCCATAAACCCAGTTAGCCCCATCGCAGTAGCTAAAGCCATTAACCCCGCGCTCGAAAATACTGCAATCACAGGAGTATAGGAATATTCTGCTCCTTCCACTTCTACATCAAGTTTTTCCGCTAAATCGGTGTATCCGCCAATTCGTTCGTCACCAAAGAATATTTGAGGTGTTGTTTGAACGTTATGCTTAGCTTTAAAAGCTGCGGTTTCTTCTTTGGAAGTTAACTTGTAATCTTCAAATTCAATGCCTTTTTTCTGAAGTAGCTTAACTGCCTTGAGTCCCCAAGGACATTGATGTTCTGAGGTAGACATTCTGTAGAGTTTAACTGTTTCTTTAGTGGCAATGTTGGTCATAATTCATAGCTATTTTCTCTATCTATAATCTAAACTCTCTAGTAAACTGTAGAGTCAAGCAGAATTACTTTGAATCATCAGATTGCCCATCATGCCTAAATCTTCGTGGTCTAGAATATGACAGTGATAAACCGTTTTACCTACAAAATCCTCAAACGGGATACGAATGCGAACAGTTTCTCCTTTTTTCACTAGCACCGTATCTCGCCAAGCTAGTAAAGGTTCCGGTTGACCATTACGGCTAACAACCTGAAAAGCGTTTCCGTGAACATGGAAAGGATGATCCATCACTCCTGTATTAATTAGATCCCAATCTTCTACAGTATTTAACTGGACTTCGGTATCAATGAGATTTTCGCTACTGTAGTATTTACCATTAATGAGAAAAGCCATACCCACTCCAGGACTCATGCCGTGATTGAGTTCAAATCTTCTTACAGTCTGGGGTTCTGGTAACGTAGAGATAGAATTAAGTTTTGTTGGTAAAGCTAAAGAATTAACAGTAGAAGTATAGTTTATTGTCGCTAAAGTTATAGGTTGATCTCGGTTTCTTCTACCCATCATTCCTCCCATCATGCCCATACTACCTCGATCATAGGGTAAATTGAGTAAGTGATACTGTCCTGATTTCTGATTGCCTCTAATTAAAACATCGGCTCTTTGTCCTGGAGTTAGTAGTAATTCATTGACTTCTACAGGCTCGTTTAAACTATTGCCATCGGTAGCTATGCTGTAAAATGAGTGGTCTTTTAAATCTAATCTGTAAAAACGAGAAGGAGAAGCATTAAGAATGCGTAGGCGTAGCAATCCGCCTTGAAACAAATTAATACTTGGATTTAATTGTCCATTTACAGCTATTATTTCTCCTTCTCTGCCCATCATTAAAGACATATGAGCAGAACTAGAAAGATTTCCGTGATCGTCAATGGAAAAGTCCTGTAACACTAAAAACTCTTCTTGGGCTGCTTTAAGTTCTGGCATTTCATCTAACTCACCCCGCACGATAAACAATCCCGCCAAACCACCAAATAGCTGTTCGGCTACTAATCCATGCAAATGGGGATGATACCAAAACGTACCTGAAGGATGATTTTTGGGAATTTGAAATTCGTAGGTTAGTTTTTCTCTTGGTTTGATATGGAGAAAGACGTTATCTGCATTACCTGTAATCGGAATATGTAAGCCGTGATAGTGAATATTAGTAGGTTGTTCGAGGTTATTAGTAAAGTGAATGCGAACTTTATCCCCAGGTTTTGCTTCTAGACGAGGTGCAGGAATTTGTCCGTTGTAAGTAAGTAGAGATGCCTTTCTATTTCCTAAACTAACTAGACTTTCTCTAGCTTCTAAATTCAGTTCTAATAATCCGTTTTGACTTTGATGTAGAGGTGCAGAACTAACTGATGTAGAAGTTACGGGTTGACTAAAAGTCTCACGACGCAACCAATGACTTATCAAAGATGCACCTATACCAGCAGCACCTAATATAATAAACTGACGACGGTTAAATTTAACCATAATTAATTCGGCTAGAGAACCTACAACAATTCAATAAGATTGATATTCCTTAAATACTTCTACTTCCCCTTTATCGTTAAACGCCAAAACTTGAAAGGGTTGCTTGATATCTCTCGCTTCCATTCCTGGTGTACCAATTGGCATTCCAGGTACTGCTAGTCCAACTAAATCTTCTGGTTTTTCGTCCAAGAAACGTTTGATATCATCAACAGGGATATGTCCTTCCATCACGTAGCCGTCGATAATAGTACTGTGACAGGAAACTAGTTCTGCTGGGACATTATACTTTTGCTTGATGGCTTCCATCTCTTCAGTTTTAATGTCTTCAATTTTAAAACCATGCTTTTGGGCATGTTCAACCCAGACACCACAGCAACCACAAGAAGAACTGCGATATACAGTCATTTCCATTACTCCAGAATAGTTTGGTTCGGTTTCTTTGTCCCAAACGCTGACCAAGGTTGCTTGAGAACTAGTTTCATTGGCTATGGCTGAGTTACTTTTGCTGAAGATATTGTTATCTCCTGAAGCTGAGGTGAAGTAGATAGTTCCAGCCGCAGCAGTAGCGAGCAGAATAGAGGCTATAGTTATTTTAGATAGGAGTTTTGACATTACTTAGTTCAACTGATAGCTAATTAGATATGTGCTTCCATCCTAAACTCTCTAGCCTACTAGAGAGTCAACTTGGCTATCAAGTAATCTTATTTTTATCCAGCAATTCCAAATTCAAAAATTAAGAAGTATTTGCAGGGATGAAAGGTTCTGGTTCCGCATCGCCGAGCATAAAGTCGAGGAGATGGTGCCAACTTCGGAATAGTAGATACTTGGACAAAGAGAGGATATCTTGAAAAAAGCCTTTACGAGTGCCTCTTT
>NZ_ALVZ01000139.1 GCF_000332055.1 Xenococcus sp. PCC 7305
TTCTGACATACTTATTATCATCAGATTGGGCGTGTTGTTGAAGCCAGGGTAAGGTCTCAGGCTCATCATGCCAGCCTCTAGCTATAGCGCTAACTGCTGATTCTGGAAAAGAAGAATAAGAGTTGAATCTAATGCAATTTTTCAACCAGGATAAAGTTCTAGGCTCATCTTTCGAGTTCTTAACAATGGCATTAATGACTTTTTCTGACAATTCCTCTGTCTGACCCCAAGCAACTATTTTTGTATAAATATCAGCCTCTAATGCTTTAGTTTGAGCAAATTGTTTTAATTTTTCCAGTAATTTATCTGCCACTAAAGTAATTGCTTTTCTATTCCTAACTTCTGCTAAACAATCTGCTGCCAAAAATAAATTAGCAAACTTAGCCGATTCTCCATCTTGCGCCATCAAATCCTCAATAATATTTCCGACGTTTTTGGGATCTAAAATCATCCCCGCGATCAGCCTCAAAACTTCGTGCCAGGACTCATCTTGCCAATGTTTACCAAAAACTTCGGTTCTAATCTCTTCGATAGATAAAGTCTGCGCTTCCAATTGCCAAATATATGACCAAGCACAGAAATATTCTAAAAATGTCCGATGGACAAAAGCGTAATAATTTGAACCGATATCACAAAGAATAAAATTGCGAGTTCGGAGCTGCTCGACCATTAACTTGGCAACTTTTCTAGTTTCGGTAACATCAATAGTTTTAAGATAATTGATTAATATTTTCTCTAAATCGCGATCGCTAATCAAATTACCAGCTAATCCCTTTTCTGTAGCCTGCATAAAATGTGCCACATCTCTCAGCATCGCCTGTTTATCTCGATAATCGATCGCCACAGATTTCAGCTCAGGATCTTCCAGCAATTTGCCTTCCACATCCCATTGATATAGCAATAGTTCTGATGAACGTCGGTAGAGTTCTGCGCGATCGCGTGGTAAATCTTGATTCCGATTGAGAATCGCCATCATAGTGAGCAACAAAGGATTCATTGCTAACTGTTGAATAGCTTGGGATTCTTGAATCGCTTTGGCAATGCGTTGTTGTCGATCTTGTTTCTTTTGGCTTTCTGTCGCTTCGTTATAGGTCAAATCATGCCATTTTGTTAGGAATTCTTCGATTTGTACTGGTTCTAGATCTTGCAACATAAAATGATGAAACTCCGCATCTTTGAGCTGTTGGGGCTTGTAACCAATAACCCTCGAAGTCACAATCACTTTTACCTTGTCATAGGTTTGAGTAAAACTATGGATCTGCGCAATTACATTAGCTCGTTGCTGTGGGTCAAAAACTTCATCCAAACCATCAAACAAAACCCGAACTTCCCCTTGCTTGAGTCTCTTGTCGAGTTCATTTTGGTTGAGATGACAAACCCAGCTACTACCTTTGTGAACAAATTCCAGAAAATTCTGACATCTTTGCTGAGCGAAATCTTGAATATAAGCTCGCAGTTCAATCAGCAACGTCAGAGGATGGGATGGCAATTCTTTGGGCGGTAGTTTTGCCCATTCCACCGCCAGATATTGCAAGAGAGTGGATTTTCCCGAACCAGGATCACCTAAAATTACCAAATATTTATACTTATCATCGGCGATAACATCCAGAACAGATTTAATTTGTTGATCTGTATAGGCTCTTTTGTAGTTTTCTAACTCTTCTTGGGTAATTTCGCGTTCTAATTCTCCTTCTTCTTTCAGCTTCCGTTGTAAATCTTTGGGTAGCTCGTATACTTGCGGTAAATATTCCTGGCATTCTTTGACATTTTGCGGAATAAAGATCTGATATATTTTTAATTCCTTATCGTAGATATAACCGCTGCTATCAAGGCTTTCTAACTTGAGATTGCCATATTTTTCGAGAATAGTTTCCTGATATTTAACCAGATTAAAATCTGTCGGAACACCAGCAATTGCTTCTAAATTTTTACTATCTTTTTCTTGTCGCTGAAAATCTAAGAGAGGTCGTAGTTCTTCCGATTCATAAAATATTTTTTTGACTATTTTTGAATATTCTGCTTCTAGTTCTTCCCAGTTAAATTTGTCTGGTAAATCCCGTAACCCCAATTCATCCCAAGTTTCTTTTAATGATTTGATGTCTAGATGTTGAAAATCTTCTTGAAAAGGACTGCCGAGAATTTGGCGTACCGATTTTTCTTTGAGAAATTGCTTTAAAGGTTGTTGAAATCTTGCTCGTTTGTCTTCAGGTAAGCCTAAGTTATCAGCTAATTGATTATCTATCAACACTAAAAATGCTGTAATCGCTGTTTCTGCTGCAATCTCTAAAGGCTCTTTCTTCAGTAGTTTTGTTATATGTTCCCAAACGGCACCAGAACCTTCCGAAAGCTTATCTTTAGCTACATTTTTCAACCAAAATCCGAGAACATCTTTAACCCATTCTTTGGTTGTATCTTTTTTCAGTTCTTCTAAAACAGACTGATAAAGAAACTTAGCTGTGCTAGTTAGACCCCAAGTAGCAATCAATGTAATTGGTTCAACCATTAAATTCCTCAAACTTCAAGGTTAATGCTTCCGAGAAACTATCCAAATATAAATTAATTTCTATTATAGAATTTAATCGCTTCATCGGAAAAAAAGCAGAATATGATTTTTTACTTGATTTTTTTACTTGATTTGCATAAAAATGTTCTCCTCTTTATCGGGCTTCGCCCTTGAAGGCAGAGGGCAGAGGGCAGACGGCAGAAGGTTTAAATCTACTGCTTTCTTTTCACTTTGGTTTAAGACCTCTTCCTGAATGGAAGAAACGGGGTTCGGGAGGGGTCAAAACACCTTCTGAACAAGAGAACTTCTGCCCTCTGCCTTCATTCTTCTGCCTTCGTTGATTTTGCCCTTGAAGGCTATAATCATTGAATGTACGATAATGTCTGCAAGTTTTTGGCGGAAAGTTCCAGTGATGATTTCGCTCAGTGGCTTTTAGGTGAACCAGTTAGCTTGTCCAAACTAAGTCCCAAAGAATTATCCTCAGAGCCAGTTCGGGCTGATGCTCTGATTTTATTGCAGTCAGAAGCATTGGTACTCCATATTGAGTTTCAAACTAAGCCCCAAGCTGATATTCCCTTTCGGATGGTTGACTATCGCTTAAGAATTTATCGCCGCTACCCAAAGAAAAAAGTCTATCAGGTAGTGATTTATCTAAAACCGACTAGCTCAGAGTTGGTCTATGAAGAGAGTTTTGAGATTCCTGGTACTCGTCATAATTTTAAAGTGATCAGATTATGGGAACAACCAAAGAAAGTTTTTTTGCAATCTTCTGGTTTGTTACCTCTAGCAGTTTTGAGTCAGACTGAAGATAGAAAAGAAACTTTAACGGAAGCAGCCCAAAGAATTGAACAGATTAAAGATCTTCGGCAACGAAGTAATATCGCTGCTTCAACGGCTATCCTGGCAGGATTAGTCTTAGAAAAGAAAGTTATTGGAAGATTATTGAGGGAGGAAATTATGCGTGAATCAGTTATTTATCAAGAAATTAGAGCCGCGGGCAAAGCTGAAGGAAAAGCTGAAGGAAAAGCTGAAGGAAAGCAGGAGGGAGAAGTTTCTTTAGTTTTACGTCTTCTTCGAAAACGCATCGGGCAAGTTCCCCAAGAGCTAGAAAGGCAGATTCAAGCTTTATCAATCGAACAGTTAGAGAATTTGGGTGAAGCTTTATTAGATTTTGCGAATGAAGCCGATCTAGTCAGTTGGTTAAATCATTGCCAATAAATGTCTTGAGTTTTTAGATTATTCTTATCTGCGATCGCAATAAATATTGCAAAAACTAGTACCAATTAATGACAAAAGGTGATTGAGCCGATAAATAATTTAAAAAATTAAAAGTTAATTTTAGCTCTATCATTGATATCAGTGATGAGCAGTTTCATCAACTTTGTCTTGATAATCCCAATGCCAAATTTGGCCGCAATTTTGGATTTATCAAAGATTTTTTGAGTTCTCTAATTTCTAATTGTCATTAACCGACCAATTCAATTTATTTGCTTCATGAAAATTGCAGTATTTAGCACTAAGCCCTACGATCGCAAGTTTTTAGAAATAGCCAATGCTGAAAAAAGCTGCGAATTACAGTTCTTTGAGCCCGGTTTAAATCCTCAAACCGCCAGTTTGGCCAATGATTATGCTGTGGTTTGTGTCTTTGTGAACGATATTTTGGGTCGTGAAACCTTAGAGATTTTGGCGGCATCAGGGACTCGCCTAATAGCGTTGCGTTGTTCGGGATACAATAATGTCGATTTGACAGCAGCAGCGGAATTGGGCATTACGGTAGTGAGAGTTCCTGCTTATTCTCCCTATGCAGTTGCCGAACATACTATCGCTCTGATCTTAAGTCTAAATCGCAGAATACATCGTGCTTACTATCGAGTGAAAGAAGGCAATTTTTCCCTTAATGGCTTGTTGGGTTTCGATCTCAATAATCGTACTGTCGGGATCATTGGCACCGGACAAATTGGTAGAATCACCGGGAAAATACTTCACGGTTTTGGCTGTCGTGTGCTCGCTTATGATCTTTATCCCAATCAAGAATTTAAAGAACAATATGGTGAATATGTCCCACTAAAAGATCTTCTCGCCGAATCTGATATTATTAGTCTCCATTGCCCTTTGACCACAGATACTTATCATCTAATTAATGAAGAGACTATCTCCTTGATGAAGCCAGGAGTTATGTTGGTTAATACTAGTCGGGGAGGTTTAATTGATACTTATGCTGTTATCAAAGGTCTCAAATCCCACCATATTGGCTATTTGGCTTTAGATGTTTACGAAAAGGAAGCGGATTTCTTTTTCGAGGATTTATCCGACGAAATTAGGCAAGATGATTTGTTCGAGAGATTATTAACCTTTCCTAATGTCATGGTCACAGCTCATCAAGCCTTTTTTACAGCAGAAGCTTTAACTAATATCGCCGAAACTACCATCGCAAATATTGAGGAGTTTGAGCAGGGAAAACCCTGTGTCAATCAAGTGCTCCCCAATAAATAACTGATAACTGTTTACTGTTTATTGTTCACTGATAAAAGTTTGCCAATAGTGCGATTTTCATCAGTAAAAATATTTTGTGCTACTCGTTGAATGTCGTCTGCGGTAACCTCAGTAATTGCTTCGAGTTCATTAAATAAATTGCGCCAATCCCCGGTTTTGGCTTCATATTCTGTGAGAATCCTTGCCATTTCTAGGTTGGATTCAAGGCTACGTAATAAACTAGCTTTGAATTGGGTTTTGATTCTTGCTAATTCGGCTGTAGTAACAGGTTCAGTTTTTAATAATTCGATTTGTTCTCTGAGTGCGATCGCGACGTCATCGACCGTATGTCCTGGTGCAGTTAAAGCATAAAATAGCATCAAATTAGGATGTTTATTTCCAGGAAAACCACTAAAACCCTGAGCTGATAGGGCAACTTGTTGTTCTTCTACCAAAGATTGATATAAACGAGACGTTCTGCCACTACTAAGGATATTAGTCAGCAAATTATAAACAGGATAATCAGGATCGTTTAACCCAGCGACATGATAACCTTCGAGATACCAAGGTTGGGTTGGTAGTTTGACGATTACTTCTTTGGTTTCAGTTTGTTTGGGTTCAGTTTTTGTTACTTCTGGTGGTGCAGTTCTCTCTTCAAATCTCCCGAAATAAACTTCAGCTAGTTCCTGTACTTCCTGGGGGTCTACATCACCTGCGATCGCGACCGTCAGATTATTGGGCGTATAATAAGTGACAAAGAAATCTCTCACATTCTGCCGTGTCAAATTACGAATATCTTCGTTGTAACCAATAGTCGGACGTTTATAAGGATGGGAAGTAAAAGCCGTATCCAAAAATTCTTCAATAGTTTTGCCGATAGGAGAATTATCTGTCCGCATTCTTCTTTCTTCTAAGATGACCTGTTTTTCCTTATAAAATTCTCGAAACACAGGATTAAGAAATCTCTCCGATTCTAGAGACATCCAGAGTTCTAGCTTATTGGATGGGAAACTATAAAAATAACTAGTATAGTCAGAAGTTGTAACAGCATTTAAACCCACACCGCCTGCTGTATCGACAATTTGACCATATTCATTTTGCTTTACCAAGCTACCGGCTTGAGACTCGATATTGCTAAATTCTGCTGTGAGTTGGGCAAGCTTTGCTTCATCACCTGCGATCTTAGCGGCTTTTATTTGGGCAAACAAACGATCCAATTGATCCATATAAACTTTTTCTTGTTTATAATCCTTGGTGCCGATGCTTTTGGTTCCTTTAAAAGCCAAATGCTCTAAAAAATGGGCAACGCCTGTTTGTCCATCCGGTTCATCAACTCCACCCACATCAGCATAAGTCACAAAAGAAACCACTGGGGCATCATGATTTTCGATCACAATAAATTTCATCCCATTATCCAGCTGAAACTCTGTGACTCGATCTAAAAAGCGAGTAATGTAAGGCTGCAACGAAATTTCATCATTCGCCCGCACCAGATTACTATTACCCACAAAAGCAATCATAATCGCGATCGCCAAAACGATAGGTAACAGTTTGAATATTCTTATTTTGGATATTTTCTTTTTTAAGAAATTAAGCATACTAGCAAAAGATTAATAACTGGACTGTTGACTGTTGAGGGATCACTAATAACTGATAAAAGTTTGACGTTCTATGAAGAAACAGGTATAAATACCTTGATTCATCAGAGAATGGAAGAGCAATTGATGAGCTTTCAACTAATTAACTCCTAACTCATAACTATTATGCAAGTTTTCACCAGACGCAGTCTAACAAGTCCTAACACAACCGAAGAAGATACTCGCGCGAGGATTTCCCAGGCTGCTCTCAAATTATTTGCTCGCAGAGGTTATGACGGCACAACAACCAAAGATTTAGCGAACTATGCCAAGGTGGCAGAAGGAACACTTTTTCGGTACTTTCCCAGCAAAAAAGCAATTCTAGTTGAAGTCGCGACTGCGGGCTGGATTGAAATTCTGACAGATCTCTTGACTGAATTAAGTGAAATGGGGAACTACAAAGCTATTTCTCAAGTCATGCGCCGCAGAATGCTCAATATGCGCGAAAACTCTGATTTGTTACGAGTTTGTTTTATCGAAGCACAAAATCATAGTGAACTCAGAGAAAGCATCCAATCAGAAGTTATCGATAAAATGACTGATGTGGCCGAAGCATTTTTTGAAACGGCAATGTCCAAAGGCATTTATCGCCAAACAAACCCCAAAATAGTTGCTCAAGTCTTTCTGGGCATGTTTGCGATCGCAGGTTTTTCCAAGGAAACTATTATGACTCCCGATGCTTCGCCTCAAGCGATGCAAGAAATGGCGGAAGGAATTGCCGATATTTTCTTAAATGGAGTCCTCAACCACGAGCAACAGTAACTTACACGACTTGGCAATTTTATGGTCTAGTCAGGACTGGTGTTAGGTTTTAGGTAGTAGGTTTTAGGTAAAAAAGGTCATGTTTTGATTTAGATCGGAGAATATTTTAGATCTAAAGAATTTTTATGTCTATCATTGCTGAATTCATCGTTTTTCGGGATCTCCCTAACACCTAACACCCAACACCTAAAACCTTTTACTCGCGATTAACTGAATTTTGCCAAGTCGTGTAACTTAAATTACAAACAAATATCTCGAAATATTATAAAAAGCGAAAGTCCAAGATTGCCAAGCAGATTTTATGGGAACATGAAAAATTACAATTGCTGAGATAAGAATTTTTGGAGAATATTATGGCAACGCTTAGACTAGGTGACACTGTCCCGGACTTTACCCAGGCTTCGAGCATGGGCGAGATTTCTTTTTACGATTGGGCTGGAGATAGTTGGGTAGTTCTTTTCTCTCACCCTGCTGACTACACTCCTGTTTGCACTACCGAATTAGGGGAAGTTTCTCGATTGCGTTCTGAATTTGATAAACGTAATGTTAAAACTATTGCTCTTAGTGTAGATGGGGTAGAATCCCATAATGGCTGGATTGGCGACATTAATGAAACTCAAAGCACTACTGTAGATTATCCCATCCTGGCAGATGAAGATAAAAAGGTTTCCGACCTTTATGACATGATTCACCCCAATGCTGATGCTAAGGTAACAGTCAGAACTGTTTTTGTCATCGACCCCAACAAAAAATTGCGTCTCAGTATTACCTATCCCCCCAGTACTGGTCGTAATTTCCAAGAAATCCTGAGAACAATTGATTCTTTGCAACTCACGGACAACTATTCTGTAGCGACTCCTGTCAACTGGAAAGATGGCGAGGATGTAGTGGTTTCTCCTGCTATTCCTACCCCAGAGGCCAAGACAAAATTCCCCAAAGGAGTTACTGAAATCAAACCTTACTTGCGGATGACTCCTCAACCCGATAAGTAGGTATTGAAGAGGGCAGAAGGCAGATGGCAGATGGCAGAGGTCGTGATGCTTACTAGATCTTAATCAATCCTTGAGTATCAGTATCATATTGTGAAGATCTATTGTAAAAATAAATCGGATAGCTGCATAATCACTGTGTGACTGACTGCGCCCTTATTATCCCCCTTGACAGGGCGAATGAGGGTAACTGCTAACTGATAACTGCTAACTGTTAACTGATAATGCCCTCCACTAAAGCCACTGATAAGAATATTGATCTTGATGATTCCCAGTATTATTTTAATCGTGAACTAAGTTGGTTAGAGTTTAATCGTCGAGTACTCCACGAGGCTTTGGATGAAAGAACTCCCTTGTTAGAGCGCCTGAAATTTATGGCAATTTTTAGCTCGAACCTCGATGAATTTTTCATGGTTCGAGTAGCAGGTTTGATGCAGCAGGTAAAAGCAGGAGTTACTAAGTTGTCTATTGATGGACAAACTCCTTCAGAACAATTAGCGGCTATCGGCGATCGCTTGCGTCCGATGATCCAAGAACAGCATCAACATTGCGAACAGGTTTTAAGGAAAAAGCTAATCGATCAAGGAATCCATATTCTGGATTATGTCGATCTCAATCAAGAGCAAAGAACTTATCTCAACCAGTTTTTTGAAGAGCATATTTTCCCTGTGCTGACGCCTTTAGCCGTCGATCCGTCCCATCCTTTTCCCTATATTTCCAATCTCAGTCTCAATCTAGCGGTAGTGGTCAAGGACCCAGATTTAGATGAAGAATTATTTGCCAGGGTCAAAATACCTCGGGCTTTATCTCGCTTTATCCCTTTGCCCAAGGAATTACGCCAACGCCATAAGGGAAAAGTTGGGATCTGGACTGGAATTCCTATAGAACAGTTAATTACTCATAATTTAGAGTATCTCTTTCCTGGCATGAATATTCAGGAATGCTATGTCTTTAGGGTTACTCGTAATGCCTCTCTTTCTGTAGAAGAAGATGAAGCGGATGATCTGTTATTGGCAATTGAACAGGAATTACAAAAGCGTCGGATGGGTGGTTCAGCAGTACGCTTAGAAATTCAATCTTCGGTACCAGAACCGATTCGTTCTACTATTATTAGAGAATTAGCCCTTGAAGATAATGATGTTTATGATATTGATGGGTTATTGGGTTTAGGCAACTTAATGTCATTTTTGGCGTTACCCCTTCCTGAATTAAAAGATCGCTCTTGGTCGCCAATTGTTCCACCTAAGCTACATCGATTGCAGGATCTGCAAGAGGGAGAAGATGGCGACGACTTTTTTAGAATTATTCGTAATGGAGATTTATTATTACACCATCCCTATTATTCTTTTAGTGCTTCTGTGCAACGCTTAATTACAGAAGCAGCTAATGACCCCGATGTTCTGGCAATTAAGATGACTCTGTATCGGACTTCTGGGGATTCGCCAATTATTAAAGCTCTCATCGCCGCCGCTCAAAATCATAAGCAAGTTGCGGTCTTAGTAGAGCTCAAAGCTCGTTTCGACGAAGAGAATAATATTAATTGGGCAAGAAAGCTAGAAAATGCGGGAGTTCACGTTGTTTATGGCTTAGTTGGTCTCAAAACCCATACAAAGATCACGTTAATTGTCCGTCAAGAAGAAAACAAGATTCGTCGCTACGTGCATATTGGCACCGGAAATTACAATCCCAAAACGGCTAAATTATATACTGATTTGGGGCTAATTAGCTGCCAAGAGGATTTGGGTGCTGATCTTACTGATTTATTCAACTTCCTGACAGGCTATTCCCGACAAAAATCCTATCGTAAACTTCTCGTTGCTCCTGTAAATATGCGCGATCGCATGACGGCAATGATTCATCGAGAAATGGAACATGCCCAAAATGGTGGCAAAGGCCGGATTGTCGTTAAAATTAATTCTCTTGTCGATAAGCCCATAATTGCGACTTTGTACAAGGCTTCTCAGGCAGGAGTAGAAATTGATTTAATTGTCAGAGGTATTTGCTGTTTGCGTCCCGGAGTTGCCGGAATTAGTGAAAACATCCGAGTTATCAGTGTTATTGGCCGCTTTTTAGAACATTCTCGGGTTTTCTATTTTCATAATAGTGGCTCTGAAGAAGTTTATATTGGTAGTGCAGATTGGATGACACGCAACCTCAGTCGTCGGGTAGAGGCGATTACCCCCATAGAAGATCCTGGTTTGACTGCCGATTTACATGAAATCTTGGGCATTATGCTGGCAGATAATCGCCAAGCCTGGGAACTGCAACCTGATGGCAGTTACGTACAACGAAAACCGCCAAAAGATAGTCAGGCTCAGAGCACCCATAATATTCTGATGGATCTCGTAGCTGGAAACTGAGTAATAAGTAATGAGTAATGAGTAATGAGTAATAAGTAAAAGACAACTATTGGCCAACAACTGTTAACTGGTCAACGCCAGTTCGATGAATTTTCTTTTTGATGACATTTTCCAAGTTTAACAACGAAGTAATAGGCTTTTCCCTAAATCCCCAAATCCCTATTCAGAACCAGTGGACGCGGTCGTAAATAAGACAACCATCAACGAAGAGCAAAAAGCTGATATATCAAGACTCATTACTTATTACTTAATTACTTATTACTTATTACTTCCGCGCAGGGGCACTAGTAAATTTTGTACTCATCGAACTCACGTTGGTCAATGTTCAATGTCAAGGTGTTTGCCAAATCCTTTGATGATAAGCCTCTGGTTGCGCATAGGGATCGGAGTTTTCATGATGGTGGTGATGACCATGATTGTGATCATGATGGTGGTGATGGTTACTTTCCCCAGTGCTGGCTGAGAGACGAAATTTACACATTTCGCAGTTCATCGCAACCTGACCTAACTGAGTTTCAATTTCCCGTTGACGAATTACTTCGAGTAGTTGGGGTTGAATTCCCATTTCTGGCAAGCAATTGTAAGCAATCTCAGGATGGGATTCTGCTTGTTGAGCAGTGATATCAAAAATTTTATTCATCAAGACCCCAGTAAACAAGAAATAGGGTAAAACTATTACTCTTCGGGGATTATAAAAATACGCGCGACGGAAACCTTCTTCTAAACGGGGATGGGTAATTCCAATAAAGCAAGTTTCGACCGTTTGATAACCACTGCCCTCCCAAATAATCCTGGCTAATTTTGCCAGATCGCCATTGGCATCAGGATCGCTGGAGCCTCTGCCCACAAATAATAAAACAGTGTCTTGACGAGAAATATTTTGCGGATTGTTTTCTGGGGAGTCTAATTCTAATAGGCGATCGCGCCATAACTGAATAATATTCGGGGTAATCCCAAAATGACGACCATAATGAAATGTAATCTGAGGATGTCTTTTTCGGGCTCTGTCCAGCTCATTGGTGACATCGAATTTGTTATGTCTGGCGGCAAAAAGCAGAATTGGTAAGGCAGAAATATTTGTGTATCCTTGTTCTACACATAAATCTACTCCTTCTTGAATATTGGGTTCGGTCAGCTCTAGGAAGCAGGGAATTACTGGCCGCGAGGGATCTAATTGATGATATTGCTCGACAAAATCGATAAAAGTTTGGCGACCTTGCGCATTTCTGGTGCCATGTCCGATCGCCAATAGAGGACGCTGATGAACAAGGGGCGATAATTCAATAGTTTTTATAGGAGATTTTGATGTAGTAAGAGTCATGTATATGGTGAGTTATAAGCTTACTGAAGATAAATTCTAAACCCAATTACTGCTGTGGCGACGATAATCAGGAATATCTTAAGAATAAATACTCATGCAATATTCATGATCTTAAGGTTTTAGGTTTTAGGTGTTAGGTGTTAGGTTCAAAAGAGCTATATTAAAACACTTTAAGTATTTTGACTATCTGGCGAGATAACGAGATGCCATATTTAGAGCATCTTGCAAATCTACATCCCCATCTCCATCAGAATCTAAGAAACTACTGACAACTGGATTATCAATCTGGATATTGCCCTTGTTATTACCAGTTTTGAGGAAATTCAAGACCAAAGGAACTAAAATTGGCAGCATTCCTTGGATCATTCTCGCATCTAAACCAGTGCGAAGACTAATCTGTTGAATCATACTCTGTAATTGAGAGCTATTAAATAGAGTTGACAATACTTGTGAGTTGGCCTGAGTACCACCAAACTGATTGATTAATTGATTGACTTGAGCCGTCCCGCTTTGACTACGCTGTTGTTGTAATGCGGACTTGGTGTAGTTTCCCACGATGGACATTGCTGATTGTACGGCATCGGGATTGGCTTGATAGTTCCCGCTCAACTGTTGCACTGTGTCGAGGATTGAACCTAGTTGATTGGTACTTGCTTCTTTCTCTGGATTGTTGATTGCGCCTAGAATTTGCTCAAAAATGCTCATGGTCTTTGCTGTTATAGTCTTACTCTTTTTGTACTTAAAATTATCTACTAGATCGCGAATGGGAATAATGTAGTTATGTTGCAACTAATTTTGTAGCACTTTAATTAAATATTCTGATGACTGAAATTGTTGGTAAAGCGATCGCGTTATTAATTCTCTACTACGGGCAATCTCTATCTCGTCCAATCTTCTACCTCAGTGAGACCAATACTGACAAAATCGTTAACATTAACTGTAACTATAGTAAATCTGTTGGCATTAGCGATCGCGGCAATCCGACAATCTTGCGTTCCGATTCTTTGACTTTTGGCAGGAAGTGATTGATAAATATTTTCTGCTTCTGTGGTGTAAGACAAAATTTGAAAGCGGTGAAGTGCCAAAAACAAGTCTTCAAAGTATTGATAAGCTTGGATTACAGAAGGTTTTCGTTTCGCTTTTTGTATGGCAGCCAGAGCACCCTGTAAGATTTCTTCAACAGTAATGATACTGATAAGTATCTGTTCGGGTGGTTGGTTCAAAATCCTGGCTGTTAGTTGAGGGTAGTAACGTCTTTCGTCTAAAAAATTACTAACAACACTGGTATCTAAGAGATACATTAGTCTTGCTCGTTTGATTTAGACTCTAGAAGCTTGCTTGTTTCTTCTTTATCTATTTTGCGAGAACGTTCTATTTCTAACTGGGTTTCTAACCAAAATTTTCCCCCAAACTGTCCAGCGATATTTGCTAGAGGGTTATCATTTGCTTCCCGAATTTGAGACTTTTGGTGAGAAGTTTTATCTATTGTCATTATGGTTGATTCTATTGCAAGCAAGCACTTCAATCATATAGTAGCTTGATGTTTAGGTTAAGGAGTGATCGCATTATTAATTCTCTGCCTTTAGTTTGTTGATTTTTTCTTGTCTGCCATAACTTTATCTAGACATTTGACGCTTGATTTTCCTAATCTTTTTGAGACTATCATGAGATAAAGGTTGATTATCTGGTTCAGAAAGGGCATTAGCTTCTATTTCTGACTCGCCCATAGAATTAACTCGTTCTAAATTGGTAAGATCTTCTGTTTTTTGAGTAAACTTATATCCTCTGAACAAAAAAGTAACTAAAGTGCTCATTGTTATAGTAATAAGTATCTTAATTTCTAATTATCAATCACGCGATCGCGATCTAACAATAAAAGATTCCGCAACTTCTTAGTGTCCAGTCTAGTTAACCATTGCTCACCAGCATCCACAGTTTGTTCTGCCAATTCTTTTTTGCTTTCGATAATGTCATTAATTCTTTCTTCCAACGTGCCACTACAAACAAACTTATGCACTTGCACATTGCGTTTTTGTCCAATCCGAAAAGCCCGATCTGTCGCCTGATTTTCCACTGCGGGATTCCACCAGCGATCGACATGAAAAACATGATTTGCCTTGGTCAAATTTAAACCTGTTCCCCCGGCTTTGAGAGACAAAATAAATATTTTCGGGCCATTAGGATCATTCTGAAAACGATCAACCATTTCTTGTCTTTGTTCGCGACGAGTTGCCCCATATAAAAAGATCACTTCCGTTTGCAATTGCTTCTCTAAATAGAGTTTTAATAATTTGCCCCATTCGGAAAACTGAGTAAAAATCAAAGCGTGATCTTCTTCTTCAATTACTTCTTCCAACATTTCTGTTAAACGCATCAATTTTCCCGAACGAATTCCAAATTCTTCAGGTAATTTAGTAATTTTCTTATTCTTAATACTTGCTAACTCAGGATGATTGCAAAGCTGCTTCAGTCGCAACAGCAAAGTCAAAATTAATCCATGACGTTTAATTCCGACCGCTTCTTCGATTTCTCCCAGCGATTCTTCCACCAGTTTTTGATAGATTTCAGCCTGTTCCATCGTTAAACCACAGAAGACATTCATTTCCTGCTTCTCTGGCAAATCTTGAATGATATTCTTATCAGTTTTCAGACGACGGAGAATAAACGGCCGCACTAGCGATCGCAAAATATTTAAAGATTGTTTATCGCCATATTTTTCAATTGGTAAAACAAATCTTTTCTGGAAAAAAGCCTTAGTCCCTAAAAATCCAGGGTTAAGAAAATCCAAAATTGACCATAATTCTACCAGGCGATTTTCCACAGGAGTTCCCGTTAAAGCAATTCGAAATCCTGCGGGTATTTTCCTCACGGCTTGAGACTGTTTAGAGCCAGAATTTTTAATATTTTGCGCTTCATCTAAAACAATACCTTCCCAGGTAACTTTCTCTAAAGTCTTAAGATCGCGATCTACCAAAGAATAACTAGTAATTACCAACTGTTTGTTGCTGACTTCTTTGGCAAAAGCATTTCTTTTTTTGCGTTGATAGCCATGATGCACCCAAGTGGCAAGAGTTGGCGCAAATCTATTAATTTCCCGTTCCCAATTATTAATTACCGAAGTAGGGCAAATAACTAAAATAGGATTATGTAATTTATCTTGGTTTTGCAAATTCAGCACGAAAGAAATAAACTGAATCGTTTTGCCTAAGCCCATATCATCAGCTAGACAAGAACCCAAACTCCAAGTTTCTAAAAAAGATAACCAACCAACTCCTCGGGCTTGATAGGGTCTTAACGTCCCCTCTAATCCTGGAATATCTGCGATCGCATCAACAGCTTTATTATCAGTCAAATTATTAATCAGCTCTTCTAACACTCCTGTCGCAGCAAAATCTACTACAGGCAATTTAGCTAAAGTTTTGGTATCTCCGGTGGCAATTCTGAGGGCATCTTCAACGGATAAACTTAATTGTTCGTTGGATTTATTTAAAATCGCCTGGGCAGAATTCACATCAGCAGGTTGGAGGGCTAACCATCTACCATTAATCTCGACAATGGGCGATCGCTGGTCTAATAAAGCTTCAAATTCCTTTTTCGGGACAATTGCATCACCAACAGCAATTTGCAATTTATATTTCAGTAAACTCTGTAAACTAAGTCGTTGTCCTTTTTTCGTTGCAACTTCCGCATCGATTTTAATGCCCAATCTTTGTTCATTCTCTCCGGGATTTAACCCAGGAGGCAAAATAACCCCAATGCCATTATTTTGTAATTCCCAGGCAGTAGCGCGGATAAATTGATAAACCTCAATTGGGTTGAGAGTACAACTTACCGGCTTACTAGCTTGTAAGCTGGTAGTAATCACATCATATAAACGAGTTCCTAAACCCAGACCTTTTAGCAGTATTTCTTGAGGATCTTTGATCTTTCTATCTTGATAATGGAGAACGCGATCGCTGCATTGCCAAATCGTTGCCGCATCGATAATAAATTTGGGGTTATCTAAAGCTTGTAAATAATATTTGAGTGACCAATCACCCTGTTCTTTGCTATTTTTATCCTGAACTGGAGGCTCTAGCGCCAGCGCTAGTCGATAGCGATTTTGAGCCAGATTTTTATTGTCCTGATTAACCAGATATTCTTGAAAAGGTAAACCCCAATTATAAAGGGCGTTCTGTAGACGATTAATATTTTTACTCTCGGTTGCTATATCTGAAGGGATTGTGGACAGCGATCGCAGCCACGGAGTAACGCCAAGAGTTTTATTTGCAAAGCTTATACTCGCAATTTTATCTTTGACTTGGGCATCAAGAATTTTGGCCAAAAAATCTAATAATAATTCCTGAGCTTTTCCTCGACCGACATTTTCCCCAGTCTCGTTATGGTAAGCAAAACAAGCCGCGGGAATTGTCTGGTTAAATTTTGCCAATCGCATTCTATCGATTTCACTATCTAATAGCGGTTGCCAAACACTAGAGATCTTGCCATTACTATTTGCTTCAATACCAGGTAAAAATTTACCTTTAACGATTAAATCCCAACTCCAGCGATAAATATGAGACCAAAAAGACAATTCTGGGGCAATAAAATTGGGGTTATTAAGAGGGACTGCTTGCAGAAATCTAGATGCTTCTTTAGGAGTTAAAGCAACACCAGACACTTGCCAATTGTGCAATAGTATTTTCTGTTTAGGCTCAATTTCTAGAGTTGACAAATTTTGTGAAAAAACTGGAGATATCTCTTTTTTCCCTTGCTGAAGACTAGGGATATTAATCGTTTTATCTTGAGAAATAAAGGGTTTTACCAGATCTTTAGCGCTGATCAATTTCAATTCCTTTAATGTTGCCAACAAATCGTCGTGTTCCAAGCAAAAAGGATGACTAGATATTGAGGAATTGAGATCGCTAGACTTTTCATTCACTAAAGAGCGCCAAGTTTCCCCCCAAACAAAAAAGTAATTATCATCAACATCAGCAATCCAATTACCATGAATTATCGACATAAGAACCAATTTTCAATTTTTAATTTTTAAACTCGCGCGTTCCCTTTCTCCTTTCGGCGGCGTGGGATCGCTCGTCAATTTTCAATTACTTAATTCAACCTTACTGTAGTTTCAGTTTGGCTCAGATGGGAAGTATCAGTTTGTAAAGTAATTTCTCCTTCGCCCGCAAAACAAACTATTTTTGTTATTGAGCATAAAGGAACTCTAAAACTAGGATTGCCCTTAACTAATCCCCGAGTAACACCCAAAACAGAAGCTCCATGCCCTACCAAAAGAATATCCTCGGGGAATTGGCTTATCAGCCTACCTGCTGCTTGCTGAGTTCTTCTAGTGAGTCTGGCCTGAGTTTCTGGATAGTTTGGACTGATTAAAGACTTATAACCCCAGTCAATACGGGGATATTCTTGAGCCAGAAATTCTTGAGGATGAATCTCAGGATGACTATCCATCCAATCGGGATTCATCCATTCGCTCAAGCCGGCTTCTAGCTTGATTGGCAGATCCAACACTTGTGCGACTTCATTGGCAGTTTGAATTGTGCGCAAAAAAGGAGAGGAGATAATATGGGATATATTCTGATTTTTCAATCTTTGACCCAATTCTTGAGCTTGGATAAAACCGTCCTCTGATAATGGAGGATCATATCGCCTTTTAGCTGTATTAAACCATTCTGGTTTGACAAAATCTAACCGATTTCCATGTCTTGCAATCCAAACTGTTTGTTTCATCAATTAAAAAATAAAATGAATGTTGGTGTTCAGGTGAAGGTAGACATTGATACTCTACCTTCTGCCTTCTGCCTTCTGCCCTCTGCCCTCTGCCTTCGTTTAATATTCTACAAGACTGATAATCGGCAAATCAGGTAACTTTGCCCTGCCTCCCAACGCAACTAGTTCAATCACAAAGAGAAAACCCAAGACCTCTACTCCGCATTTATCCAATAATTCTGCTGTGGCTTTGGCTGTGCCTCCAGTAGCAATTAGATCATCAACAATTAGAACTTTAGAGCCTGGGACAACTGCATCTTGATGGATTTCTAATTTGTCAGTGCCATATTCCAATTCATATTCCACCGAATGAACATCCGCAGGGAGTTTACCTGGTTTCCGTGCAGGAACAAACCCTGCATTTAACTTATAAGCTAAGGGCGTTCCAAAAATAAATCCCCGAGACTCCATACCGACAATATAGTCAGGAACTAATTCTTGTTCTTGACATTTTTCGGCCAGAGTATCTATCGAATGACGTAGTCCTTGCGGATTATTGAGTAAGGTAGTAACATCGCGAAAAACGATCCCAGGTTTGGGAAAGTCAGGTATGTCTCGGATTAAAGATTTAAGTTCCATAAAAAAACAATCGGGATAGTCTAGTTATTGCTACGTTACATAGATTACATTTATTGCTACCCTAGGTAGCTGTGGCATCATGACATCATAACGAGAGTTGATACTCTCAATGTGAATCAAGCTAACAAAAATCTTGGAATATGTGCTTAATTTTAGAATGAGTCAATCTGCAAGTATAGTATCCGATCCTTCGACCTCTGTTCAATCCAAACCTGCAATTTTAAAAATTTTGCCGGATATTTCTCCTTCGACCAATAGATGTTCGACTCACACTCAACAACAAATTGACTTGCTACTATTGGCAATTGAAGCTCTAGAATTGGGGGCCTCTGAGAAAATGTTGGCGACGGTCAAACAACTAAAATTAGAAGAAATTGTCCCTAGTCGGGTGTTTTTATGGCATCTGCGCTGTAGCAATCCTTGGAGACGTTCTTATACTAGGGAATTATTGAGTTTAGATCATGCCAAAGTTTTAGTGATTTTGGTAGCCTCTCGTGCTAAGCAATTGACAGTGCCAATTCGTCAATTATTACTGGCTGAACAGCAAATGCGGAGCAGAAACTTTCCCTTAGAAAATCATTATCGGTTATCAGAATATCTCGAAAGATTCCGCGCTCATTTCCGCAGCCGCATGAATTCACGAAGAACTAAGGTTGCTCTTTATTTAGCTTCAGAAGAACAATTAAACGAATTGGCCTTGTCCCTGCTAAAAAAATTGTTGTTTTGCACAGGTACCAAAGGTGCAGAAAGACTTTGGTTTAGTTTATTTGATGGGGAAATATCCTAATCTTTAATAATAAAAATAAATAGATTTATGAGTGTTCAAAAACAATATAAATTACCCAATTGCACTTTGCTTTTAGATGGCTTTGATGATGATACTGACTTAACAAGTGACAATCTGACTGGGCAGTCTACGATCGCGATTCTGGCAAATGCCGATCTAAAATTTACCACTTCCAATCAAGCTTTGAGTGGGGGTCGAGTTTTTCTGGAGAATTTAGCCACAGCAGTTAGTAACTATGCTCAAGATTTTCTCAGCGGATTATCCCGTCCCGCAGCAGTCGTAGTGGATTATCCCAAGATTACAATTGAAAAGTCAGAGACTAAAGATTTACATCGTATTATTGTTGCTCAAGATCCTGAGACACAGCAAGAACCACAGACTCTTGATTTAACTTTAATGGAATTTTTCGATTTAGTAGAAGTTATCGATCAGTTTTATACTGATGCGACTGTCTTGCCCGATGTATCTTTAGAACTTTCTGCAATTACTAAACGTTTCCGTAAACCAGAAGAACCTTTTGGCGATCGCGTTATTCCTTTAGTAGCTGGGACTGCCAGTCTAGCATTTGCTGCCGCTGCATTGTTTATGATTCCCACACCAGAAATTAAACAACAAGAAATCCCCATCGAAACAACACCAATTGAAACTGTCCCTGAACAAACAGAAAGTTCGCCAGAGGAATAAGGATTTTCACTATGCCTATAAAATTCATGACAGATTGTCTTTTTCGGGAGTTCTGTTAAGAATCGACCGACTTTTTATAAATACATCCAGAAGTACAAGTTTCGCGAATTTCTACCGCATAAAGACCGGGTAATCCAACTTTTTCTAATTTCTCAAAAATCCAGCGCGAGAGGTTTTCACTAGTGGGATTTTCTAATCCTGTAGTTTCATTGAGATAATAATGGTCTAAAAAATTATCGAGTAAAGGTTGAATGTAGTCACTAATCTCTCCATAGTCAATGAGCATTCCCTGTTGAGAACCTTGATCAATTAACTCATTACCTTTAACATGAATTCTGCCAACCCAACTATGTCCATGTAAACGGTTGCATTTCCCATTATAAGTAGGCAACCTATGGGCAGCTTCAAACCGAAATTCTTTATAAATAATCCATTCTTCCACTAGATATTGCTCTCTTACTCCTAATTAATATTTCTAAAACTCCTCATCCTTCATCCCTCATCCCTCATCCCTTTATTTACCTTCCCTTACCCAAAATAATTACTCTGAGAGTCTTGAGGGCAATCACAAAATCCAACCCAAGAGAATAATTCTTGATGTAATAGAGATCATAGGCCAATTTTTGATAGGAATCTTCTACGGAGGCACAGTAAGGATAACAAACTTGCGCCCAGCCAGTGATTCCTGGCTTAACTAGATAACGTAAATCATAATAGGGAATTTCCTTCCGTAAATCTAGATCAAATTCTGGACGTTCGGGTCGAGGCCCAATTAAACTCATGTCTCCTTTGATTACATTCCAGAGCTGAGGCAGTTCGTCGATTCTAGTTGCTCTGAGGACGTGGCCGACTCTTGTGATGCGCGGATCTTTTTTCTTGGCCCATTGTAAACCTTTTTTTTCTGCATCTTGTCTCATGGAGCGAAATTTATAAACCCGGAATTTTTTACCGTTTAGTCCTGTTCTGATCTGGGAATAGAAAATAGAACCAGAGGAGTTTATTTTAATTGCGATCGCAACTAGAATTACTAGCGGTAGCGTCACCAGAAGTAGGCCAAGGGCGATCGCCATATCGAGAATTTGTTTGAGCTTGGCATTGACTGGATGATGTAAAATGCTAAATCCTGAAGAAAAAGCTACCCAATCATCTTTGATATAAACTGGCGGAATTTTATACCAAACCTGCTCACAAAAATCGGCAAAATTATAAACAGAAATTCCTCGCAACCGCATTTGCATCAAATCTGGGACAATTTGCTCCAGAATATTCTTATTGATATCATCAATTAAAATCCCTGACCAAGACTGTTTAGACCAATTGGGGAAATTATCAATACTATCTATCGTGATGCGATGATCTTGCAACAATGGAGATTTGATTTTGGTTGCCACCGCAGTTTGAGCTTGATTTGCCGTTTGCCAATAGTAATGCTGATTGAGAATACTCCTAGTTCCTTGATGGTCGGTGAGAAAGACAAATTGGGCAGTTCTTTGTTCCAATTGATATTTATCTCGAAAACTCAAGGCTTTGTTACTACTGCCTAAGATTAAAAACCGACTATATTCTTGGTTTTTACTAATCCATTGGCTGACTATTGTCCGAGAAGCGATCGCCCAAATAGCAAATAAAATTACACTAATCAACAAAATCCCTCGCCCCACAAGGGGTTGAGAACCCCACAAACCAGTCAGGTAAATTAAAGAAGTGATCGCCGTTACCGTGGCAATAATGCCAAAGACTAGTTGGTCAAATAATTTAAACCGAGAACCAAGTTTGGCAAATTTGTAGCTGTCACTAACATAGAGACCTAACAGATAAACTATGATCAAACAATAAAGTAACGGCGATCGCAAATCGAGAAATTGCTCTAAACGCAAAACAAAAGCTAGATTAAAACAAAAAAGCAGTCCAACAATATCGCTAGCAAGTAATAACCAAGTAGAAACACGACGGGAAACAGGGCTACTCATAATTTCAGGTCAGTCAAGTTTTGAAATGCCAGTTAAATTAAATCTAGGTAGAGTGAATATAACTAGAATTGCTAAACATAATTTATTCTATGTTTTGATTTTTTGGTTGATTTCCGGGTGTCAAGGAGGTGTCAACACAACTTCACCCATCTTGCCTGGTGGAATCAATAGCAATTCCCCTGAAGAACATCCCAACTATAGTAACGATGGTCGCTATCTCGTATTTGCTTCAGATCGTCGTGGTCGAAGAGATATTTTCCTCTATGATGACGAGCAAAATGGACTAGTTGACTTACCGAATCTTAATCACAGCAATTCTAGTCAAGATCAACCATCCATCAGCAATGACGGACGTTATATTGTTTATCAATCTACTGAGCGAGGTAAAACCGATATTTTTATTTATGATCGACAAACCCAAAGATCCGATTTACTCACGGGAAATATCAAGGGTTCTGTCCGCAACCCAACTATTAGTGGAGACGGCAAGAAAGTGGCCTTTCAGAGTAGCCAGTTGGGACAATGGAAAATTGTCTTGTTGGAAATTAAATAAAATTAAAGCCGTCTCAAACTTGTAGAGTTTTGAAGTCAGATGGCAGAGGGCAGAGCGCAGAGGGCAGATGGCAGATGGCAGATGGCAGATGGCAGATGGCAGATGGCAGAAGAATAAAACTAACTAAAAGGCAAGAGATGATTTATTAAAGAACAAAAACTAAGAAAATATTCCTCATCCTTTATCCTTTATCCCTCATCCCTGACCTTTAACCGTTTTCCGTTGACAATGTCAATCTACTTATAAAGTTCTGTTCCCAGGCGTAAAGCCAAGAAAGCAGGAAATATAGAGATGATAATCGCAACGATCACTTGAGTCTCAGATACTGGCATGATAAATTGATTCCTCAAATAAAATAGATTATGTTTCTACTTGGTTTATCTTCGCCTATTTTATGGTTAAAACCTCAGATTACTCAAGGGAATGATTAAGTAAAAGATACAACTCTACAAGTTTCTTAATTGACAAATTTTGATATTGTCACCTAAATTGGGTGTCGCCGCGTGGAAGCAACAAGTAAAACCTAAGACCTAAAACCTAAAACCTAAAACCTTTTTTAAAATCATGCCATCAGGTCGCATTCACGATCGCATTACTTTATGGAGTCTCCCCTGGATTGTTCTTGCTACCTATCTTATGACCCAAAATGGGGAGCTTACTCTGCTTATGGCAGGGGGCTTCTTCTTCAGTGGCCTGATGTTTGGCCCCGATCTTGATATCTATTCTGCACAATATAAACGTTGGGGTCTTCTACGGTGGATTTGGCTGCCCTATCGTAAATTATTTCGTCACCGTTCCCTTTTTTCTCATGGGTTGATTATCGGGACGGTAATTCGAGTTATTTATCTTTCTCTGATTGTATTTGCGATCGCAATTTTTCTCATCGCGATCGCGCAATTATTCTTCGGATTTACCTGGAATTGGCAAAAATTTGTCCTCAAGGGGATTGATTTATTGACAACTGAATATTCCGCGGAAGCGATCGCTTTAGGGCTTGGTTTGGAATTAGGAGCTATGAGCCATTCTGTAAGTGATTGGATTGGCTCAGCTGTCAAAAAAAGTAAGGGAAAAGGGAAAAACAGTCAGACTTCGCGCCGCCGAAAGGGCGTTTAGCCTTATGCTCGGGCTTGACATCGTCCCACGAAGATGGGGCAGGACAAAAAAAATGTAATAATGCTTAGGCAATATTATGCAAATTGAGTAAAAGAAATATTATTTATGAAGCGTTTAGCACTTTTAAGCGTATCAGATAAAACTGGTATTGTAGACTTGGCACGTCAACTCATAGAAGAATTTGACTTTGAAATTATTAGCAGCGGTGGCACAGCAAAAACTTTACAAGCAGCTGGCTTGAGCGTCACCAAAGTTAGTGACTATACTGGTTCTCCAGAAATTCTTGGCGGCAGAGTAAAAACTTTGCATCCTCGTATTCATGGTGGTATCTTAGCCAGAAAAAATCTGTCAGAAGACATTGCAGATTTAGAAGCTAATGATATTCGCCCTTTGGATTTAGTAGCAGTTAATCTTTATCCCTTTGAAAAAACTATTGCCCAACCCGATGTTAGTTTGGCAGACGCGATCGAAAAGATAGATATTGGTGGCCCCTGCATGTTGCGGGCTGCTGCGAAAAATTTTGCGAACCTCACCGTATTATGTGATCCAAGTCTCTACGAAGAATATTTAACTGAACTAAAAGAGAATCAAGGCTCAGCATCCCTAGAATTTCGGCAAAAAATGGCAGGAATTGCTTTTTCTCGCACCCATGATTACGATCGCGCTATCTCAGACTATTTTGCTAGTTTAAATTCTGATGATGAATTGCCGAGCAACTTTAATGTCTCAGGAAAAAAACTCCAAACCTTGCGCTATGGCGAAAATCCTCACCAACCTGCCGCTTGGTATAGCTTGGGAGAACCGAAAAAAGGCTGGGCAAATGCGACTAAACTACAGGGAAAAGAACTTAGCTACAACAATTTAGTTGATTTAGAAGCAGCACGTAGAATTATTGCCGAATTTCCCTCTGCAGAACCCGCAGCTGCTGTGCTAAAACATACGAACCCTTGTGGTGTATCAGTGGGAAATAGTCTAGCCCAAGCTTACGAACAGGCTTTTAATGCCGATTCGATATCTGCCTTTGGTGGGATTGTCGCCCTCAATCAACCCATTGATGCCACAACAGCTCAAGCATTAACTAAGACCTTTTTGGAATGTGTAGTTGCCCCGGGATGCGATGAAGATGCTCAAGCAATTTTACAAGCTAAATCTAAACTGAGAATTTTGCTATTACCCGATTTAGTAACGGGGGAAAAACATACGCTCAAGGCGATCGCGGGAGGCTTATTAGTCCAAACCAGCGATGATCTGATTGAAAATCCTGATAATTGGCAATTGGTTACTGAGAAAAAACCCACATCCGAAGAAATAGCAGAGATGCTATTTGCCCAGAAAGTAGTCAAACATGTCAAATCTAATGCGATTATCGTCACAGGCGATCGCACAACGAGAGGAATTGGTGCAGGACAAATGAACCGTGTTGGAGCAGTGAAAATTGCCCTAGAACAAGCAGGGGACAAAACTCAAGGTGCGATTCTTGCTAGTGATGGCTTTTTTCCTTTTGATGACTCAGTTAGGACTGCAGCAGCAGCAGGGATTAAAGCGATTATTCAACCGGGAGGTTCAATCCGCGATAAGGATTCTATTGCAGCAGCTAATGAATTAGGTATCGTAATGGTCTTGAGTGGTGTGCGCCATTTTCTACATTAAAACCCCAAGGTGAATTAATTTAAAATATCTTCAATGGTAAAGTCTTTTTGAACTTGATATTGGGGGTATTTTTTATTGAAACAAAAAAATCTAGCAATCAATGAATGGAATCAGATTACTAGATTAATCATAAACATAAAATTGTGAATTTATATCCTCTTAATAATCTTTACTCAGCATCCAAAAGCTGAATATCAGAAAAACTAAAAGTGGTAACTTGGGGCTGACCATCATTTTCAGATGTGACAATCCGATCAGTTAGGATGTAGTAACCGCTAAAATCGCTAAACTTATCTTCAAAAGCAGTAATGGTAGTTTGAGGTTCACCAGTTTCAGGATCTACATAAAAAGACTCATATTTGCCTGATAGATAGCCACTGTCAGTCATAACAGTTGTCAGAGTGTTGATATTGACAACTTTGTCTCTGATGCGACGATTTACAAAACAGACTGTATTGTCTCGCACCTTATAACTATTGCCCTCAGAAGCGCCGCCTAGCAGGATTTCGATCGCACCTGTTTCATCTTTTTCCCCAAAAGAAAAAGTGTTTTTTCCATGAGTTTCCTCAAAGCTACGTTTTACTCTATGGATAGTCATCTCCCAGAGTTGTCCCTGAATAGCTTTTTGAGCTTCCCCATCTTCAATTCCTGACACTTCAAAAGATAAATCGGAATTTACTTTTGCCTGTGCGGTATATTTCTGATCTCCATTTTCCATGGTGACTTGAGCCTGATAACCAGGAAAATTTTTATCCCAAGTGTAGCGATTTTCGTAAGCTGAACGAAAAACATCTTGTGCTGTAAGAGTTTGAGTCATGAATTGTCCTTTGAAGAGAATTTTGGTAATTGAATTGTAATTTCACAGTATCAGAACCTACCAATTGAAAGTGATTTCATTTTGGTCGCAGACCTTGTTTAAATTTATTGAATTTATGCAAGTCCCGAATCTACATAACATTATAGAGAAATAAGGTGCCATTAAGTCTGCCTTTATTGATCAGCATTAGGTGCAAACATTTTCTTGATGATGGTATCCACAGAAAATAAGCCTCCACCATTAACGAAAAATAGAAGATAACTTAAACAGTAAAGACTAGCTGTTTCCAAAGGTGCGATTATGAAACCATCGATTTGTGTATGAAAATAGATAGCGACTAACATTGTGAAGACCAAAGAAAGTGCACTTAATCTAGTGAACAAACCTAAAGCTAATAAGCCGGAGCCGACTATCTCTGCATAAGCAGCGCAATAAGTTAATAGGATAGGGAACGGCAAACCAATTGCTGCGACAACATTCTCCGCAAATCCAGGCACATCTTCTAGTTTATCAATGCCATTATGGATCATTAGTACGCTGGCTAATATTCGGACTACCAACCAAACAATCTGAAATAAAATATTATCGCTTGAATTAGATTGAAAAATCGCTGCTAGTAAAGAATTGTTAGTTTGAGACGTAGTCATAATTTTAAGGAATGTTAATTTTTGCAACTTGTGGTTAGTATAGATTATTCAAAATAATCTGATCAATCACATAGAAGCAGTATCGCCTTTCCCAATCTTAGTGATATACATAATGCTCTGCTTTAAAGAATGGGGAACAGAAAGTAAAGAAAAAAATGACGTTGTCTCAACTTTCCATCAAATCCTATTTTGAACTACATGTATTTTACTAATTGAATAGTATCAGTAATTATTTTTTAGTATATATTCTTTGAGTATTTTTAATTATTAACACTACAGATATTTCCCCTCAATAATTACTCACTGTATTTTGAAACTATAAAGTGGTATAAACGAAATGTATCAATTAGATCTTCAGTAGTTTTTCTACTTTGGTAAATTAGATTTCTTTGATTTTTGTGCTGTCGTAGAGAACATGTTATAAAACAAGGATCTTGCAAAATTTCTTGTATTTATTTGTAACGAACAAAATCAGTGTTATTACGAATGCTTTTTGAAAAACAAAAGAGTTATACAAGATATATGGTCTTAAATCTGCTTTTGTTATTGTCAGCAAAAAGTTATTAATTATTAATAATAACAAGTCATTTTTAAGTTAAAAAATTAGAGTTTTACTGAAGTTCATTATCCTCAGTTCAGTATAGCTAAATCTAATGTTAGTCAATATTTTAGGAGAAGTTTTCCTTAACTTAAATTAATTATGGCAAATGAAAACTATGTTGAAGTTTCTCCAGCAGTTTACACTGTGCTCGAAAGTGATTTACTTTTTCCAAATTTAGTCACTATTACTTTGAATCGTACTGGTAACATCAATAGTGCAGCCGATATTGAAGTCTTACTTAATGGTGGTTCTGCACAACAAGGTGTGGATTACGATATTCCCCCAGGCGTTTCCCAGTTCGTAACCTTTGAACCAGGACAAACCACTGCTACTTTTGAGTTCGAGATCTTTGATGACGTTGATCTTGAAGGCACTGAAACTATTGATCTGCTTCTCCAAGCCTTCCCTGGTAATTTAGAAACAGTTATTGGGAATCAGGGGACAGCTATTGTCGAAATTCTCGATAACGAAGTTTCCAATATTGAGTTTTCTCAACCAGTCTATAGCGTGATCGAAAGCGAGCTAATTTCACCCAATCTAGCCAGTGTTACTCTGACTCGGACAGGAAATATTTATAATCCTGCGGGTGTGGATGTCTTAATCGCCGGTGGTAC
>NZ_ALVZ01000140.1 GCF_000332055.1 Xenococcus sp. PCC 7305
AAAGCCCATGAATACGTAGAAAAAGTACCAAAAACTAAGCTTGACAAATCGCCTGAAGTTGTTATATCTTACAGGCTACAAGTCTTCGCGCGAGAAAAGAGAAATACGATATGTGGTGCCGAATGTATAGTCCGAACGTACCGGTAGGTGTCCACGTACCGGTAGGTGTCCATGTGGTGCACTTAGATTAAATGTATAGTCCCCGTAGCTCACCCAGTCCCCTCCTTGTTTCCAACCTACTCGATCATAAAACTTCTCGAAGACTTCCCGATTATAACTCCTTGTGTCACCAAGACTCTCATAGATTTCTTTTTGGACACTGAAGCCAAACTGGCCCTTGCTGTACTTCACCCATAATTGATCGATCATCCGTAAATCCTCACAAGGAAAGTTTGAAATAGCATCATCATCTAACCAACCTCGTTCTTCCCGATTTGCCACTTTTAGCATTACTTTACAGGTTTCTTCATCTGCTTCTCGCCAGCGTCCATTTTTTAGATAGGTTTCTAGCTGTTGGTACAGTTGATTTTGGACATTACTCTGCAAAGAAGCCAGCTCTGCTTCTATTTTGGGATCTACTTTTCGAGGTGTTCCCTCTAGACATCTCAAAGCTAAAGTAATCGCTTCTTCCCGATTAAGAGCAATCAAGGAACGAATCAGATTACTCGGATTAACCAAAGCTGCATAAAGCAGAATTGTGCCTTGCCACCATTGTTCTTGATAGTTATCTAATAAAAGTTGTTCTTGTTTGGTCTCTTTGATTTGCTTTGCGGCCAAAAACTCCTGAAAGCTCAAATGGGCAAATTCATATTCTTCTTCTCTTTTGACGATTAGTTCACTGACATCCCGAATCTTCTCGATACAATCTTTACTTGTTACAGGATCTTGAGTATCTAGTCCCCTTAAATGTTTATCAACCAATCGAGCCACATCTTCTGCACTGATTCTGGGTTCTTCGACTTCCTGCATCATATCCAGGGCAATAGCTTGTAGTAGCTGTTGACTTTCTGCTAATGGCAAAGGCATATCGATCCCTCTGGCACGAGGACGATCTTTGAGTTGTAATTCAAAGATATCTTGATATAGTTCGGCTCGTCGTTGCGGTAGTGGTTGACCTTGATAACTGCGATGCAAATTCACAATCATATTCAGCAGCAAAGGATTTTTAGCTAAAGCGCCAATTTCTTCTGTTTCTTGAAGTTGTAAAAGTAAATTCGCTGTTTGCTTCTCCGCTCTATCTCGGACATTAGGACTATTGCGACCGGCTCTGATATTAATTTCCTGGGCTAGATACCATTGACTAATAAAACGTCTTTGTTGCTCTTGGTCAAACTCTTTAACAAATAACTCGACTCCAGCTTTGATCTTCCCTTTATGAGCTTTGAAAGCGCGAGGACGAGAAGTGACAATAAAAGTTGTATTGGGATAGTTACGAATTTGATTGCCTAGCCATTCGCCCAAAGATTCGCGTTCTGTTTCTTTAACTTCATCAAAACCATCAAACATTACTAGCATATCTCCTTTCCGAAGATGATTTTTGGCCCAGGCTGATGGTAATTTTAGTTCTTTGCCTGTTGGTAAATAGGGAATATGATATTGTTCAATTAGAGTTGGTAGATCTGGAGGGTTATTGGCTAAAAGTTCTTGCCATTGTCGGAGATAAAGCAATACTGGTATTAGTTTTGGAGCATTGTATTTCTTGTATTGTTTGCTCATGTAGGAATAGGTAACATGACGCAATAAGGTGGTTTTACCAAAACCTCCCCAAGCGAGGATTGCTAGACGACGAAAAGCGGGTGATTTGTGAGTTCGCGATAATAAGTGCCAAACATCTAGATTTTCCGAGATTTTCCATCTGCCTTCTGCCCTCTGCCCTCTGCCTTTACTATATCCAGGGAAACCAGGTAATTCATTTCCTGTAAAATCCTTGATAAAAATATCACTTAGTTCGAGAGGAACAAAGACATCCTTGAGTAGTGGCATAAATGTCCCAGAGGCTTGATTGTAACCAATGGTTTCGTAATCGCTGCATGAGCTACCCTGACATTTTAGATATTTCTCATCTGTTTCTGCTAACTGCCATTTAATCGCTTCAATCATAGACTCGATAAATTTTGCTAATTTACTTGCACTCTCTTGCCCAACATCTTCAGAAATTTCATTGATTCTATTTAAAAATCCCTTGGTGAAAGCAGCCCAAAATACAGCCACAATTGTTAGCGGAAAAATTAAAACTGCAATCAACCATTCCTGTTTGAGCACAAGAGAAACTAAGGCAAAGCTGCTACCACCCAAAGGCGCCCACCGAATTAAGACTTGTGATATCTCCTGAAATACTTTGCGTGCAGCCTCACGTTCTGGTTCAAAGTTACTTTTCTCATTATCTTGATTTTTCTCTGGCTCAGAAGAATTAGTCATGACAGCGATCTTTAATTCATATCGAGATCTTACAACAAAATTCTTTGCGTCTCTGCGTCTTTGCGCGATATATTTAATCCAGATAAGCAGTTCGTTACGCTTGCGCTAACAGCATCCTACTACCAATAATCCTGGTATATTCTTTTGCTGAAATCACCTACAGAGAAATTTGACATCATTTTTCATAAAAGATCAAGGTTTAGATATAATTTGGACTGACTAGGCTTGGAAGTTTGTTCTCTTCCCGCAGTTAAAATATGAACCAATGGTTCACACAAGTTAAATAATTTTCTTTATTAAGGGCTTTATGGATTTTTCTAGTAATATTGCCAGCCAACTCCATGCAGGAACGATTTTGCCAGAAGGCATTGTCATCATTACCCTGATGGTTGTTTTAGTCGGGGATCTGATTGTGGGAAGAAATTCTGCCCGCTGGTTGCCCTATGTTGCGATCGCTGGTCTGTTGCTGGCAGTTGCCGATCTTTGTTTGCTTTGGAATGCTCCCGATCCTGATGCCTTTTTGGGTTCTTTTCGAGGAGATAATCTTAGTATTGTGTTTCGGGGGATTATTGCCCTTTGCACAGCAGTTACGATTCCCATGTCGATTCGCTATGTTCAACAATCAGGAACCTCTTTAGCGGAATTTATCGGCATCATGCTGACAGCTACCCTCGGGGGCATGTTCCTGTCCGGGGCTAATGAGTTGGTTACGATTTTTATTTCTTTGGAAATGTTGAGTATCTCTTCCTATCTGATGACAGGATATATGAAGCGAGATCCTCGTTCCAATGAGGCAGCCCTCAAATATTTGCTCATTGGGGCTTCGAGTTCAGCAATTTTCCTCTATGGCGTTTCCCTGCTCTACGGTTTATCTGGCGGAAAAACCAATCTAATCGAAATCTCTGCGGCGATTCCCCAAATCAATGGTCCTCAATCTTTGGGACTAGCAGTTTCCTTAGTTTTTGTGATTGCCGGTATTGCCTTCAAAATTTCGGCAGTTCCCTTTCACCAATGGACTCCTGATGTTTATGAAGGTTCGCCCACTCCTGTCGTAGCATTTCTTTCTGTCGGTTCCAAAACAGCTGGTTTTGCCTTGGCAATTCGTCTTCTAGTAACGGCCTTTGAACCTCTGACCACAGAATGGCATATTATCTTCACGGCCTTGGCAATCCTGAGTATGGTTCTTGGTAATGTGGTGGCCTTGGCTCAAACTAGCATGAAAAGGATGTTGGCCTATTCTTCGATCGCCCAGGCAGGTTTTGTAATCATTGGTTTAATTGCCGGGACAGATGCGGGTTATTCCAGTATGATTTTCTACCTATTAATCTACTTGTTTATGAACCTGGGAGCTTTTACTTGTGTGATTTTGTTCACTTTGCGCACGGGAACAGATCAAATTGCCGAATATGCTGGTTTGTACCATAAAGACCCTTTGTTAACTCTTTGCCTTAGCATTTGTCTCCTTTCCCTTGGAGGAATACCTCCTCTTGCTGGGTTTTTCGGGAAAATTTACCTTTTCTGGGCTGGTTGGCAAGCAGGAATTTATGGCTTAGTGCTACTCGGACTTATTACTAGTGTGGTTTCTATTTACTATTACATTCGTGTCGTAAAAATGATGGTGGTCAAAGAACCTCATGAAATGTCCGATGCAGTGCGAGATTATCCGGCGATTCGTTGGAATTTGCCTGGAATGCGTCCTTTACAAGTAGGGATTGTGATTTCGGTAATTATTACGTCTTTGGCAGGAATTTTATCGAATCCTTTATTTACTTTGGCAACGGATTCGGTCACTAGTACCTCGATTTTGCAACCTGCGGTGGTTACTCAAGAATTGCCCGCAACTGTGACTATCTCTTCTGTAATAGAGCAAGAGTGAATTAGGTTTTTGGTTTTAGGTTTTGGGTTTTAGGTTTACTTACAATCTAAAACCTTTTGCCCATTAATTGAGTTAAAGTGGTGGAGATTGCATAAATGAATTATTAGATAACTAAATTTATAAAGAAATATGCTTCCTGTCTCTTGCGATTGGAAGTATTCTTTTATCAGCAGGAGGTCAGTTCTTGATAGCTAAAACTTTTAAAATCACTCAAGTCCTGGGCACATTGTTAATGGCGATCGCGGTTTCAACTACGCCTCTCAATGCTCAGCAGACAGAACTTAAAACTACAGAGCTGGAAACTACTGAAGAATATCTCGATCGCGGGATTAGTCTTAGCGAACAAGATGAATTTGAGGAAGCGATCGCAGCCTATACCCAAGCAATTCAGCTCGATCCGACTAATGCTTTAGCTTACTATAATCGGGGATTAGCTTTTTACCATCTTCGCAATCAAACTGCTGCCCTAGAAGACTTTACGAAAACTATTGAGCTGAGGCCAGATGTCGCCATTCCCTATCGCAAACGGGGTCTGATTTCTTTGTATTTGGCTAACTATGACAGTGCGATCGCAGATTTTGGTCAAGCGGCCACCATGACTCCTGATGATCCTAATGTTCATCTTGGTAAGGCCGCGGCTCATATGTTGCAGGGCGATGTTGCCGAGGCGATGACCAGCTTTGATCGCGCAATTGAATTAGATTCTAATTTTGCGATCGCCTATTTTTTGCGCGGTGGGGCTTATTCTGAGTTAGGCGATCGCCAAGCCGCATTGCAAGATTATCAGCAGGCAGGAAGACTCTACAAAAAACTGGAAAATACGGCTAGTTTTGAGCGCATCATGGCAATTGTGCGAGATTTAGCCCCCAGCTGCTATCCCAACTGTAATCAAGCAGCCCATCAAGGCTCGATCCCCACCGATAATGAATTATTGGCATCGGCAGCCACAACTCCTGCAATGGAGAACTTGGGCGATCGCATTAGTTTTGGGGAGAAAATTTTAGTTGCTCAATTAACTAATTTCGCTAAACAGGCTGGAATTAGAGCCTTGGCTGCCGGAGATTTTAAGACTGCTGCGATTAAATTATCTGCCTATCTTCAGGAATATCCCAATGATCCAGAAGCACGAATTTATCTGAATAATGCAAAACTTGGCAATCAGAAAAGCTATAGTATGGCGGTTTCTGTTCCAGTTAATTCTTTACCCGATAATGCTTTAGAAATTTTGCGAGGAGTTGCCCAAGCTCAAGAAGAAGCGAATAAAAATATTGGAGTTGATGGCATTGGTTTTAAAGTTGCGATCGCCGATGACAACAATAATCCCGAAATGACTAGACAACTGGGTTCTGTTTTAGGAGAAAATCCTGATATTTTGGGTATCATTGGCCCTTTTTCTAGTGATGCTGCTTTAGTGGCCGGAGAAACCTATAAAAAAGAGCAATTAGTGGCAATTTCTCCGACTAGCACCTCGGTTAAGCTATCGAATTTTAGTCCTTATTTTTTTCGCACGGCTCCCAATGATACGGTAGCGGCTGAAGCACTAGCTAATTATGCGGTTAAAGAGCTAAAAGTCAAAAGAGCTGCGATTTTCTTCAATAGTAAGAGTGGATATAGTCAATCTCTTCAAGAGGAGTTTTTAACTGCTATTTCCCAACGAGGGGGCTCTTTTTTCACAACCTTTGACTTGGGTGATCCGAATTTTAATGCCGCGAAAAGTTTGGCTATAGCTGAGAAAAATGGGGTTGAGGTCCTCATGCTGGCTCCTGATACTCCTTCATTAGATCGAGCCTTAGAAGTAGTTGCTGCTAATAACCAAAAATTGCCGATTCTAGGTGGAGATGCGATTCTTCAAACTAAAACTAGGGAGGTCGGCGGAGAAAATGCTGTGGGCATGATTGTCGCTTCCCCTTGGTTCTCTACTAAAGATGCTGAATCCAATTTTATGGTTCAAGCTCGTTCTCTTTGGGAAGCAGAAATTGGCTGGCGAACTGCTCTTGCCTATGATGCGACTCAAGCGTTAATTACGGCGATCAAAAATAATCCGAGTCGGGTTGGTGTGCAGCAAGCTTTGACTCAATTTAGTTTCATCGCTAATGGGGCATCGGACAATATTACTTTTCTTCCTTCAGGCGATCGCCTATCAACCGTAGAACTAGTGCAATTAGTTTCTAGTCCCCAGGACAAATATGGGTATAATTTCTTCCCTTTATTAGAATCTTTTCAGGATTAACTTAAACTTTTGCCAATGTTTTTCTGTCACAATTAGAAGGTAAAATTAGGAAGTAACATTCAATGCCACTACATTAATGAGAAAAATTCTTCTATGTTTATGTCTGGTAATTTTTCTCTTTTCCTGTTCGGATTCAGGGATGGACGCCATAGCCGCGAGACGAGTTGACCCAGAAGCCTATCCTGCTATCATCACTTGTTTCTCTGGAGGTAGCGAAATTTTGAGACAAGAACTCATTGCTGGCCCTTTTGCCGATGAATATAAATTTGCCCATGAAGTCGTCGTGAAAGATGAAACAGGAATCCATAGTTTGAACTTTACCGGGGGTCTCTGCATTATTGATCGCGGGCCTGTATTGGTGAGTGAAGAATTGGCTGTCACTGATGAATTGAGCTGCTATTCAGGAGCGAGGATGATTGTCACTTTTGAAGTTTATGGCCGAGAGACAACTGTTGATGAATATGTTGAAGGAAGAACGTTCTTGGCAGAAGCTAATGGCAAAACTTTAAATGCCGATTCTTTGCATGAATATTTAGTTTTTGGTGCTGGAGCTTGTATTGGATTAGAAACTATTTGACTCTTCAGAAACTAGAAAATCAATAGAATAAGCTGAAAGCGCGGCTATGACTAGTTTCTAATCTTCATTTTCGGGGCATTTTTTCCTTCTGCCCTCTGCCCTCTGCCCTCTGCCTTCGCCCCGTTAGGGGCTTTTGACTTCCGCTGACTTCCGCGCAGTAGCACTAGGGATTAATAGTGATGCCAGTAAAGGTTCTAATGAATTTGCGTAGCTGTAGCAAAAATATTAGTTCTTGAACATCAGAATTGAGTTTGGGATCAAAGTTACTTTCTTGTAATTGAGCCTGTAGCTCAGCATATTCGGCAGGATTTAAGGCAACTCCATCTATCGGCGATCGCGCTTCGAGGATTATTTCGGTACGCATAATTTCTTCAGGAATATCTTCTGGTGGGGGTAAAGCATGACTGGAGTCGTTGCCCAGAGTAAATAAAAAGGCCATCAAGCAAGCCTGGCACTTCGCGATCGCTAACAAGCTAGGTTTCATAACTACTAATATAATTTAAGATAACTATCATTTGGTTTGAGCTACTAACATTTACTATTGCCTACTATTGCCCGATGAGGCTTGCTCCTTGACCAGCTCCTTGAAACATCACCCAAGAAAGTAACAAATCGGAGATAAAAATCGCCAAAAGTGCTGTAACAACTGCTGCGGTAGTAGATTGTCCAACCCCTTTTGCTCCGTTCCGAGTAGTCAAGCCCCAGCTACAACCGATAATGGCAGTCAGCGCCCCAAAGACAAACCCTTTGATTGGCCCACATAAAATGTCCCAGACACTGAGAAAGTTGTTAATCGAATCGAGAAAGACTGTATCTGCAATGCCATAACTTTGAGCGACAATCAATCCCCCTGCCAAACCAATAACAAGAGCGAGAATACTTAAGGCTGGCACCATAACGCAGCAGGCAACTAGACGGGGAATAACCAAATATTCAATAGGATCTGTTTTGAGCATATAAAGAGCATCAATTTGCTCTGAGACTCTCATCGTTCCGATTTCGGCAGCAAAGGAGGAACCCACTCTCCCCGCAACTACTACCCCCATCATTACAGGAGCGAGTTCTCTGGCCAGAGCTAGAGCCAATATTCCGCCCACAGCACTTCCAGCCCCTAGAGCAAGGAACTCCCGAGCGACTTGAATTGTAAAAACCATGCCGATAACAGCGGCTGTCACCAGAGCAATTATTAAAGATGCTGGCCCCACAGCCATCATTTGCTCTATGGTCGAGGCCACATCAAGTTTGCGAGTAAACAGGAAATAGATTGTCTTGCCACTTAGGAGAACAGCCGACCAGGAACGTTCTATCCAAGAGAACAAACCAGAATTTGAGAGAATTCGATTCATGCTTAATTTGTTTTTTAACAAAGTTTCTTCTCCAACCTAAGCCCAAGGCTAGATTTCACAGGCAATGAGGCGAGCCAGAAAAAAGTTTGCCATTTTGGCGCCATAGGGAGAATTCCACCAATTCCCAGGAAAAGCACCTACTGCCGCATTAAGAGAGAAATCAAAATCGTCATATTCAATTAATTTATTATCGACACGCCAACCGACTTTTTCACTAGTTGATCGTAAATATTTATTATCCTGAGACCTAATGGTATCCATCGTACCACCAAGATCTTGATAAATACTTAATTGAACGCTAAAGCCAAAACGATCATTACTATATTTTTGCCAAAGTTGATCAATCACCATGAGGGCATTACAGGGAAATCTCTTCATGTCTTCGGGGGTAATTGCTTCCTGGTCAGGTTTCCCGGTGATCTCTACCATCACCCTGGTGGTTTCTAGATCGGCTTCTCGAAATTTACCAGCTTCTAGTAATTCTCTGAGCTTGCCATAACGATAGGTATCGGTTAGTAATAGCAAAACATCATCTAATCGTTTTTCTAGACGAGCAACTTTCTCTGCTAGTGATGATTCTGGCTCTTGTGGCATAGTGTTCAAATCGCGATCGCTCTCCATGTTTAAATCAGTTATCAGTTATCCCCATTCGAGGACAAGTCAGTTATCAGTCTAATAACTTTTTTCCTCATCCTTCATCCCTCATCCTTCATCCCTTATTTCTCATTCCCTTAGAAAGATAAGCCAATAAAAATGTAGTCAAGCCAACCATGCTCCAGGAAAAAAAGTTAGTGGTTGCTGTGGCCATCCCAATCAAAAGCAATCCTAGCAGCCAATAGCGAACATCAATAGAAGAGTTGAGTTTTTTTAACTTCATCTGGCGTTTTTATTATTCAACACTTAATTTTTAAGTTTTTCTGGGGGGCTTGATTTGGGCTGCTTGCCATCACTCAAAATCTTCCTCATCAGGCTTATTCTGCTGGATTGCCTCATACCCTGAGCCAATGAAAAAGCCTAAACTCGACCCGACAATCAACGCAACAGTTTTGCGAGATTCTCTTTGGCTAATATGATTGATTGCTAAACCAAGCATCGCACCGATCAGCGCGGTCATAATTCCTGAAAAAATAATTGTTCTAATATTCATCGCTTTGACCTTTGGGAAAATTTGGAAAAAATAATAATTTGATTGGATTTAATCAAGCATCAAAAATAAGATAAAACTTAGGAGGGAAGAAATAACAGTATAATCCCATTTTAAGTTGATTTATCCCTAACCAACTGAGCTTTGTAACTAATCGTAATTTGTTCAGATTTATAGCTCTTGTTGAATTAGTGAGATACATAGGATTCTACTTTGGGAATTAGGGAATTAGGGAATTAGGGAATAGGAAAAGGTACCTTATTAATCTGGGAATATCGACAAGATTAATCATGATCTATCATTTCTTGAGCTGTATATAGACCGACTACCCGAGCAATATAAATAGCAGGATACATGACTCCTACCGTCGCTTCAATATTGGCTAAAGATCTAGCAAAATTGCTCACAGGAGAAATATCACCATAGCCAAGAGTTGTTAACGTAGTAAGACTAAAATAGAACATAGTATCTAGTGACTCCACAGCCTCTATGGGTTGAGAAAAAGCATCAGGATCAACAATGTAAACCATGTTGTAGAGCAATGCCCAAAAGGTCCCAATGAGAAAAAACACCGAAATTCCTCCTTGGATCGTATCGCTACTGACTTTTTTTTCTAAAAATATTCTGCGGTTGATCGTAACTAGTGCGGTTAGGAGAAACAAACTATAAATTGTCTGAACTATTAGTAAAAAAGCTTTGTTTGGTATTATGTCTGCCCGTAGAGCATTGTAAAGATCAAGGCCAAAGGAGACTCCTGCTAAGGTTAGGAGTAAGAAAAAAAATCTTTTTTTGACGTCAAATGTACGAATAATGGCAACAATTGTGAAAGTGAATATGGCAGACATGACAATTCGCCCTGTTGTCCCACTGAAAATGGGAGACACTAAAAACAGGATAATGATTATAAATAAGAGTTGAGAATACTTATCTTCTATAGATTTTTTCCACCGACCTGATTTCATAGTCTTTATTGATTTAATATTTGAGAATGGGTTGCAATCTTGTAAATTCTATATCCAATTAATTCATAGCTTGTGGCTTATAGCTTATGACTAATCACAAAATAATTCTAGGTTTTCTCTGGTTTGTTAATATGGCTACTCTCGATCGATATGGCTACAATATTATAGATTTTAGCGATGGAGAGTGTTTGTGAGGAAATTTAAAAGTTACTGTAAGATGGCGGCCCTAATGACAGGACTACTGCTCGCTCCACAGCTTGCTACGTTTGCAGATACCCCAACAACTCAAGAAAGAACTAGTAGTCTGATTGCACAAAATGACGATACTAGCGTAAATGAGGCGATCGACGATAAAGCCAATGAAATTCTGCTTGAAATGGCCGAATTTATCAAGTCAAAAGATAAATTTTCCTTTTTTGCCGAGTCTCAAAGGGATATTCTCACGTTAAACGGTGTTTATATTAAGGTTCATCATGAGGGAAGTACAATTGTTAATCGCCCTAATCAATTTTGGGCTAATGTAACTGGAGATCTGGTGGAACGAGAGTTAATGTACGATGGCTCGCAAATAACTGTTGTTGACACAGAAAAGAATATCTATGCCCAAGGAGAAGCTCCTTCTATTATCGATGAGACATTGGATGCTCTAATCGAAAAATTTAATGTTAATCTACCTTTAGCAGAGCTACTCTACAGTGATATCTACGAAGGCATCACCGAAGATGTGCAGGCTGGTTTCTATTTTGGGTTGTCTGAAGTTGATGATATTCCTTGTCATCATTTAGTGTTTACTCAAGAAGATATTGACTGGCAAATATGGGTTGAAGATAGTGATACTCCTGTACTGAGAAAAGTAGCTATTGCGTACAAAAAACAAGAAGGTGTGCCAAGATATTCAGCTGTTCTCTCAGATTGGGACTTAGAAATTGAAATCGCAGCTGATCAATTTACATTCACTCCTCCAGATGGTGCCACAAGAGTAGAATTCATTCAAGCAGCACCCTATTAGAAGATTTAAGGCAATGCAGGAAAACAAAAAAGCTAATTCTTCAATCATCGTGGCCAATGCGATCGCATTGGTCATGACAAGCCTCAATATTGGTCCGGCACAAGCACAATATGTCTATCCCCAAAGAGGTCAGAGTCCTGAGCAACAATTTACAGATGAAAATGAATGTAGCAATTGGGCAACTCAACAAACAGGATATCGACCTTCAGGAAATAGCGATTCAGGAGGTATCATCTCGGATCGGGCCCTGCGTGGGGCTGCTCGGGGTGCTGGTATTGGTGCGATCGGCGGGTTGATTGGTGGAAATGCTGGTACTGGTGCGGCGATCGGTGGTGCTGTTGGGGGCATTTCGGGAGGAATTCGCAATCACGATGAGAAACAACAACGCAAAAACTTTGATCGCGCGTTTACTTCCTGTATGCAAGGCAGGGGATATAACGTAAACTAATATGTCTGGATGAGGAGATTATCTATTAGCCTATTAACTTTTATCTTCCTCATCTTTTTGTCACTTTGAGGCAGTTGATTCTGGATTTAATATTCATCAAGGTTAAGCTCTTTTGAGCCAAATCTAGTTCTTCTTTGACTCCCGCATAGGTCTGATCATCCATCATTAAGTTCGTCGCCGAGGCTGCCACAGGAGCAACTAAACTTAAGGTTTTAAAAATGACTTTGAGAACAGGTGCGGCTTTCGTAAGCCATTCACGAGATAGAGTTAATTCATAAGTTATCGGGGTTTAAAGCAGGCAAAGGTAAGCGAAAATGTTCACACCAGAGGGTTAGTTGAAATTTAGAACTCATCCATTTGGGACGATCAAAAAATTCTGGATCAACAGGTTTAAAACTGAACAACCGATGGCCATCCTTAGCTTCGTCGGTTAGCATTTGCATCATATCGGCAAACTGTTGATCGATTTGACTGAGGATTTTGTTTTGACCTTGAGACAAATACTGATAGTGTTTTTGATCACGCCGATCCAAGGTAATAATATCTCTGCGAATTTGGAGCAGAGTAGTTTGTATTTCGGGGAGGGTTTGCGACGATAGTTCTTGAGGTTGTTTAATTGGGGCGTTTCTCAGTAGAGCATCAATATTTTGCCATTCATCACATCCTGAGACTGGACAAGGATAATCAGGGCGATTTTTCTTTTTACTTTCGATTAGTTTCTGAACTTCAAAAAGCCCTGTACCCCTTAGATTGATACCGCAAGGCTTAATGCAGGAAACCATGACATTACAGCGCAGTCCTTGCCAAAAATCTTTGACTAACCAAATAATCTCTTCTGCGAGATAGGACAGAAACCTTTCGGGATAAACAGCCCGTACAGTGATTTTGATATCGGTATCAATATATTCGAGCAACGCCCGACCGTTATAGTCATTATCTAATATCAATCCCCGTTGCCAATGGATGCTGTGTTTATAATCCTCCCGTCCTAATGAGTATTTATGTAAGCGAACAATCAAGCGATAAAACAATCCCTCTGCTTCGGCGAATTGTCCTCGTTCATCAAGAATGCGGCAAATTTGTACTTGTTGCTTTTCTCCTGGACTTGGATTTTCCTGCCAGTCAGAGAATTCTGTTGGGGAATTATCTGGAACTAATTGAGCTATGAGACTAGTGGAAGCTGGCGTAAATAAGACAACCATTATGCAGTTAAAGCTTTACCCTTATAAGTCCACTTGAAAGGTTTGGCCATCTTGTCATTATAGTAGGCAATAAAATCGAGAATCTTAGCTCCCAAATTTTACTCTCGTTTGACGATAATTATTGTTTCGATTAATGCTTGTAATTGTTAATGAATAGAATCTACATGATTCTCAAAGCCCTGGCGATCGCAAATCTGTAAATTGGCTGAAAGACTTTGCTGTCTATTTTCTCCGATTCAAACAATAATCAGTATCAGACAAAGCTTGAGGTAAATAGTCCCCAAACCATTTCTCAAAAACATTACGTTGTTGTTTTGTGCGCAGAAAAGAATTGACTGCATTGCGCCATTGAGGATCGTTTTGAGGCAAAATCAGTCCATAGAAATCACAAGTCAAAGGATTGTCGGGAATCAACTGATAATTTTCTCGCAGCAGATTTTGTTGATCTATCTCCCCTGATAGCAAAATCGTATCACTAACAAAAGCATCAATATTGCCATTGGTAACTGCAGTGACTCCTTTAGTCCTGCCCTCCTCTCCGCCAAAATAAACTAGTTCGGACTCGGGATAAGTTTCCTGGATAAATTCAACAGTAGTTGTCTCTTGAAGAACTCCTGTTTGCAAACCTTCGAGGTTATTATTTAGATCGATTTGATTGCGATCGCGAACCAAAAAACGAGATCCACTAGCAAAAAATAGATCGGAAAAGATAGTATTTTCAGTATTTGCTCTAATAGTATTGGGCCCACATTCAAAATGAACCAACTCATCTTCTACTAGTTCAAAACGATTTTCCAAGTTAGATGGTAATTTGACTATTTTGATCGCAGAAGTAAGATTGAGTTCTTGAGCCAAATATTGGCCCAAAGAATCGGCAAAATCATCACAATAACCTGTCCATAAATCTTTCTGGCCATCAATATAGCCAAAAGGAGCCGCATCACTTCTCATCGCCATTTTCAGCGTTTGAGTATTTTCAATCTCGGTTAAAACGTTTTTTGGTCTTGACGGGGAGAGTGCAACTAAAGATTCAGGAATTGGTGGGCTAGGAGGCGTTTTCCCATAAGCAAGTTCAAGTTGCTCCGCAGTTAAAGAGGTCACCATATGCAACGGGATATCTTCGTGACTCAGATGTTGAACATAGGCTGAACTTAGATAGGCTTGATAATCAGTCTTATCTCGTAAATGAACTTCAAAAAAAGCTAGGGTCATGGCCTTAAGATATTCCCTAGCAAGGTCGGGGCGAACTCCCTTTAAAAAATCTGGCATGGCAGCAACTCCTTCCGGGCTGCTGCTGGAGTTGTGAGTTCCTCCGACCATTACCCCCAGATACTTATTGTCAGTTGTTAACCAGAGAAAGGGATGGGCTTGTTCTTCAATAAAAGGCGTCACAATATCATCACTACCACCCAATAACATGGTGGGAATGGCAATTTGACTCATGCTTTCAGGCCCTAAAATGTAACTAGTCACAGGATTCACAGCAATGACTGCGTTGATCCTGGGGTCTCGTAAATCGTAGCTTCCCGGGGGCAAATAACTAGCGCGACATTGCAAGAGCTCAGAAACATTGAGAGTAGGTATTTTTTCTCGACATGCTTGCTTAATTCTCTCAGAGTTTAGAGGTGCCCCAGAAACCACTAGGGCAGTATTACCACCAAAAGAATGACCTAGAACCCCGACTTGTGACCAATTGATCAGTCCTTGGAATTCCTCGTGATTTTCTAATTCATTAAGAAGATAGCGAATATCTAGAGGACGATTAAAAAACTCGATCGGACTCACCGCAATACTCAGCTTACCCTGCAAAAAATCCTCTTTAAACTGACTGTTGCTGCCAATATGTTCGGGGACAAGGACGATATAGCCATGGCTTGCCAAATGTTTGGCAAGATAATTAAAGTGAGAGCGATCAGAGGTGAAACCATGACTCAATACGATTAAAGGTGCTGGTTTACTAAGGTTTTCTGGTAGATAAACATCGGTTTTAAGACCATAATTAGCAGAGAACCCCAGATTAGTTTGACGGACTTGATTAATCTCGAAACTAATTGTTTTTTGATCTACTGCATAATCTCCTGGCTCTTTTAAGTCTGGCATTTGAGCAAAATTAAACTGTTGCTGGGAAGTAATTTCGCTTTGAGCCTGTTGAGCGATCGCCTCAACAGTGGTGTCATTATAAGACAAAAAAGTTCCAAACTCTTTGATCAAAGATAAAATCAAATTGCTGTTGAGTTGCATCTCGGAAGTCGGAAAATGGCGCAGAAAATTAATCATGGTTAAACCTTCTGTCTCATCAGCCGCCGCTAAAATCAGAGCTGAGCGGATCGCATACAACCCATTACTTCCTGGGTGAGTATACATTGCCTTCCCTAGCTGTTGGAGGAAATCTTCCCCCATCGGCATTTTGGTCATCCGATAAACTGCTGTGGGGCTAACTTCAAACCTTTTCTGCAAGGCCGCACGAACTCGCTCGGTGGTCTTCGCATCTAAACGACTAGCATAAAAATTAAACTCGGGAGTAATAATCCCTTCTTTGGCAAAGACTTCTAAAGAATCAACTGAGAGGTTAAATTTACCGAAAATAGGCAAGTAGAAACTAATTCGCTCTGCTCCCAGACTAGCTTTGGGTTTCCAGGTCATAGATATCGAACTTGCAAGCAGACCAGTAAGGATTATTTTAAGGATTTTTTGTGTGGTGCGAGATTGAATCATGCTGAGAAAAAGTGAACTTGATTCTTTAGACAACTCATCGAACTGACGCTAAGGAAAGGTAATACTTAAAAAGTATATTATATAGTCACCACAAAATTCGAATTTACTCAGAGAAAATTTGATAAATAACCCAATCTCCCTGTTGCTCTATGACTAGGCCATCCAAATCCTCATGCCAATCAAGACGAGTCAGGATGTAATCAGCTTCAAACTGTTGGGCAATGGCAATTAGTGTGGAGTTACTATGTTTAGCATAGAAATTATTCAGGCTAGATTCGAGGGCATATTTTCTAAAATCTTTAGTTCCAGCAATAGTTTCTAGGCGATCGCGCCAAACCTTAATCCCCGCATCAGTAAAGGGAAAACTTTTAAAGCTAAAAACAATCGATCTTTGGGAATAAAACCTAAATTGCTCATCTAAAGGTGGCACTAATACGAGAGCATTATCAGGACTTAGTTGTCGGAAATTTCGGGCTAGAATTGCCACATCGCGATCAGATGCCGCATTAATTTTAATTCTTGATTGGAAGAAGCCCGATAAGTTCCCAGGTAACATTCCCAGGAGATTGAGGCTAAAGTAAAGACTCAGTAATATGGCTAAGCCAAAGGTAATAATTCTTTTTCGTTCTGTTTGGGAAATCAAGCTATCTAATAGTAGAGGAAATGCGATCGCACCCAACAAAAATAGATCATAATGCCGATACAAAATCATAAATACGATAAAAAGAAATATAGATATTGCTCTAAGTCTTTTCGCGATCGCCTGATTACTGACCGAGCCTAACCAAAGCAGAAAAAATAAGTCTAGGATAATGCCATCTGGGAAAAACTGAAAAGGAAATAAAAATAATAAACTGGCAATAGACAATAATTTAACTATTTTTTCACTCGCAATATTTTGGAGATATCTTGGACATAAATAGTAAGCCAATATCAAAAAACTGAGGATAAATAAACCAACTAGCACATATCTCTGGGAAGAAATGGCAAGAAAAGAAACAGCAATTAATCCCCAACCAAGAATCACAATATCTGAGGGATATTGTTTAAGTTTTGGCTCTCGGTGTGCTAACCATAAACTAGATCCTAAAATAAATAACAAGATTCCTGCACCTTTTAGAATGGGTGCAATCATTAATAAAAAAACAATAGGAAGATGACCTGCTTTGTATTCTTCATTTACTAAAACACTAATGCCGATCAAAATCATCAATTGGGCAAAAGGGGTAGTTCTAGCAAACTGTAATTTAGCAATAAAATTAATCGGATAAATTTCAACAAAAACATAATTAACTAACAGCAGACAGCAAGATAGGACAACAACTATCGATAATTGGAATTTAAAATCCTTATCTAGCGATTTAGAACTATTAATACAAAACAATCCGCCAAGAGTAAACAGAATAAAATTTAGCCAGCCCCGCGAAGTTCCCAACCCGAAACCAGAAAAAATTAAATGATGAGGATGACGCAGATACCCATAGAGATAGGAAAATTCTTCATTGCTGATTGCACCGCTATTAGTATTTCCAGCTAGAAGCATTGGAATATAGATCAGACAAACACATATTCCCAAGGCAAAAAATGAGAAAAATATTTGCTTAAAGTTCCTGTTTTTTATTGCTGATACGAGCAAAGGAATCGCCATTAGGAGCCCGGGTAAAGCACCTACCAAAAATTGTAAAAAGCAGGTTAGACCAAAAAATAAGTAGCCTAAAATCCATTTTTTACTAAAGCAAAAATAAAATCCCCAAATAACTAAGCCCATTGCCAAAGTAGCAGGAATCGGATCGATTCGAAACAGATCTGCATGGCCAATTCGACCATTGATGGTGGCGGCAAGCCCCAAAAATGTGAAGACAGTAGCTAATAATCTAGATTGACCAAATATTCTGCCTAGAAAGTATAATCCGAGGAGAAAAGAACTAAAAGCAATGAAATATAAGATAAAACAAACCCAAGGCAAACTAATTCCTAATTTAACTCCCCAATAAATTAAATGATAATAATAAAATCTGGGAGTGAACTGGGTCATTTCCTGAATATAAAAATCTTCGTTATAAAATTCAGGATTGAGTAAAGAAATAATTACAGGAATTTGATTATAAATATTACTGGAACTTAATTTATAACCGTAGAATAATAGAGAAGAAATTATTACCGTTATATAGGTTGCTAAAATAAAAGAATATTGTCTTGGCTGTTTCATTTAAAGATACTGATTAAAGTCTCCAAATTATAAGTGAGTTTTCAAAATCAAGCTTACCACCGTAGCTGTTTTAGAAGAGAAGATGCCAAAGATTGCACTTATTAACTATAGAAAGCGAATTTTGAGCCTAATTTTAGCTTTTATCTGTTTTTGTTTTAGTTTATTTGCTCTCCCTATAAATTTTGGTTTGTCAAATAATCTTGCCTGGGCAGACACAGTTAACCCCTGCGAGACTTCAGCTATTACCGCCGATTTTCCCTATAAATCAAATTATATTGAAGTCTTAGGCTCAAAAATGCACTACATCGACGTGGGATCAGGAAAGCCCATACTCTTTATTCATGGGAATTCTGGATGGTCCTATGTTTGGCGTAATATTATCCCCTTTGTGATTCCCCAAGGTAGGGCGATCGCGGTTGATCTAATGGGTATGGGAAAGTCAGATAAACCAGCAATTGACTACAGTTTTGCCGATCATTACCGCTATTTAGAAGCATTTATTGCAGCTTTAAATCTTCAAGATATCACTTTAGTGGTTCATGATTGGGGTTCGACTTTGGGATTTCATTATGCTAGTCGTCATAAAGATAATGTCAGGGGTATTGCTTTTATGGAAGCTTTCATCCCACCATTTTTCCCCGTGGACAATATTCAACAAATGGGAGAGGAATTAGCTGAGGTTTTTGGTGCGGTGAGAAGTTCTCCCGAAGGGCAAAAACTAGTTTATGAGCGCAATATTTTTATCGAAGAACTGTTATCGAATGCCATCTTGCGAGATTTGAGCGACGCAGAACTAGCAGCCTATCGTTGTCCTTATCTACAAAAGCCGTCTCGTAAACCGCTGTTAGTTTGGGCAAGCCAAATTCCGATCGCGGGGGAACCTCCCGAGACAGAGACGATAATTAATCAATATAGTGAATGGTTACGCCAAACAACAATTCCCAAATTGCATTTCTATGTTTCTCCTGGTGGTTCTCTCAATCCTCCAGAAGTTGCGCAATGGACAGCTCAACATTTTCCCAATATTGAAACTCATTACTTAGGTGAGGGGTTACATTATCTAGAAGAAGATTATCCTGAAGAAATTGGTCGAGCGATCGCAGACTGGTTGAGACGCATTGAAACAATTAATTGTGACTACTAAAATTATGAATGCGTAAGTCAAACATTTACTAATTGATGCAATTTATCTTTGATTTCTCCATTGATCAGCATCTTTTCGGCGAGGTCAAATCCTGCTTGCAAACTGGGACAAACTCCAAAATGCCAGAGATAGAAGCCACCATTAAGAATGACACTAGGCATTAATTCCTGATTATTTCCGGCGATCGCACCCTGAATTTGCTCGATAACTTGGGCTTCCGATTCAAAAGTGACATCATGACCTTGCAAGCCAAAATCTTGGGGATGGAACATAAATTGCCGCCAACCAGTTGCCTCGTCACATATCCCAATAATCCCTGTACGATTGCGAGAAAGATCGCAACTACCTTCTAGTCCCTTAACCGTTGTGTAATTCTTAACTCCTCGTAATTCAAAAGTCTTTTGGAAACGTTCTGCGGTGGGAGGATGGACAAACCCAGAAACGATCGCAACATCTTCGAGCACTGGGGACCAAATTAATTCTGCGGTAGCGAAAGGTGGACGTTTACCAATTTGTTCGCGATAGGTAATTAAATTATGAGCTTGGGGGAAATGTTGGGGCAGATAAACAAAGCCAATGCCAGTTTTCGCTAAAAAACTTTGGGTTTCGGATAAAGAAAAGCTAGTAAAATCTACGCCCAAGGCTTGCCAAATTTTGACCAAAGGAATGCCATATTTAGTTGGTATGCGATCACCGCCATGCAAGATTACAGGAACCCCCGCAGCAGCTAAGATTATAGCGGTGATAACTGTGAGAGGAACAGTTCGCGATCGCCCATCATAGGGATTACCAAAAACCACAGGAGGATGGGGAAATTTTAAGTTTTGGATTGTCAATCTAGCTGCCAACTCATCATAAGCATCCAACATTCCTGCTAACTCCTCAGGAGTCGGACGCTTGATCCGATGGGCGATCATAAAAGCTCCGATTTGCGCAGGAGTGGCTATTTCCTGCAACAGCATAATGGTTGCTTGATATGCTTCTTGGCGAGTTAGACCTTTACTCGTATGAGTACCGCTACCAACCTTTTTTAATAGTTCTCGAAACTCATCACTCATGATCTTTTTTCCTCGTTCCCTGTCTTTATTTTTGTTCCTTAATGGTTTTTGCTACTAAATTACAAAAATGAGCTATCGGCGGTATTTTCAAGCGATCATGGGTTGTGACCATTACAACTTGGCGTGTTAGATTATCATTACCATCTGAATCCTCTGAGATCGTTTGATCTAATTCAACAGGTGTGGCAATCGGCCGAATTGCCAAAGTTGGGTCCTCAAGAGAACCAATTAATGCTCCTTGAGGTAATAAAGCTAGCATATTTCCTTGGCGGACAACACCGCGAAAGGCATCTAGAGTATTCAGCTCCATCACGGTTTTTAGTTCTAAATTTTGACGAGTAAACCAATCTTGGACAAATCTTTGCATCCCATAGCCATCTTTAAAGACTACTTGAGGATATTCAGCTAATTTTTCCAGGGGAATCTGTTCATATTCAGTAAGAGGATGGTTTGCTGCCATTAAAACCCCGATTTGTTCTTTATAGAGCGGAATGACTTCGATTTCTGCTGAATTAGTCAAAAAACGATTATTCATCACGATCGCAATATCTATTAAACCATCTCGTAATACTTTTAACGCGCGATCGCTTCCTAACGCAGTCACTCGCAATTGGGTTTCGGGGTAATCGGCACAAAATTGCGGCAAAATTGGCGGCAAATAGTGAGCGCAAACTGAATGAATTGCGGCAACACATAGTTCTGGCTGTTTGCCTTCGATTAATTCAGCACAATCATGGGCAGCACGTTCCCATTCCTGACAAATCCTTTGAGCGCGCGGCAATAATTTTTCGCCCCCCACAGTTAATTTCGCTTGAGAAGTACGGTGAAAGAGGGTTAAGCCCAAGTCTTTTTCTAAGGATTGGATTTGACGGCTAATTGTAGACTGGGTAACACCTGTTTTCTTTGCGGCTTGTCCAAAATTACCTATTTCTACTATGGCTAAAAAAGTTTGTAACTGCTCGATACGCATAGATAACTGTAAAGATCCTTGGTTTGCAATTTCTTCATCAGATCATGACGATATCGGATTTAAAGTATTTCTTTGGTATAGAAAGTTACAGAACTTTAGATTTTGAACTCAAGATGGTGCCGCCGTTAGAAAGTAATGAGCCCCTTACGGGGGAAGCAGAGGACATAAGGGAAAAATACCCCGAAAATTAAATAATAGAAACTAATCATTAAGTATAGACAGTCAATCTACTTGGTAGGTTAACCATGAAGTTATGAACACTCTGATAAATTCCACGAGAGCTTTTGGGAATAATAGTTAGAACTCATATGTAATTACCTTAATTAATGGTCTTAGTTGCTAGATTAAGCAATTAAGATCAATTTTTTGACAAAAAATGCGATCACTAATGTTAATCTTGGTGATCGCAGTAGAGATATATAGGTTAGAAAGAAAAATAAGTTAATTTTAGTATTCCCAAATCTTGGCATCTTCCTATCAGTGGCAAACGAGATCGCTAATCCCATCAAGCGCGATCAAAGTGCCAAGTTGACACTTTGATTTTTTTACTTAATCACGACTTCTAGTATGATACATAGGCGAAATTGCGATCTCGCCCTATGAATATCATCAAAATTCTCAGCATCGAAAAGTTTATCCTAGCTGTCTACTACACTCCGCCAGGCAGCTTTAAATATTCAATTGTTGATAAGCATGGGGTAGTGTTCGAGCCTTACGAAATATACTATTCGAGCGAAGCGGCTGAACGAGAAGGGAAAAAGACGATCAATATTGCATCGAGCTAGCGATCGCGCGTGGCGCTTCCGTCGCACAATCTGGCACAATAGTAATATGAGATTCATTGTTCCCCTATAGTCATTGCTAAGCTAAGGGTTTTTCTGATGATAGATTGCTCTAAAATTTTGGGAATACTAGTTTGATGCAGATTTACCACTTGAGTAACTTTGGTCGAGCCATCTCGCAACCAAGGTTATTTTTTTGCAAAAATGCGATCGCAAATTTAATGCGATCGCAACTGAGGGGTATAGCCCCGAGGAAAAATAAGTTGGTTTCATTATTCCCAAGTTTTTCTGTTTTCCTGTCAGTAGCAAACGAGCTCGCATTCCATCTTAAGGATCGCGATCTCATTTTGGAGTATAGCTTCAAGACCAGAAATCTCAAACATTTATTAAATTATTTGATTTTTAGCGAAAAATTTTGGGAATAATATCAATAATCTTGTTTTTTTAGGGATATGGTTCTTACCACTAGGTATTAGTACCCTAAACTATTGTTTAAACAAGAAATGCGATCTCTAATAAAAACATTAGAGATCGCAGTATACTATGCAAATTTGGAAAACGCTATTAGTGTTCCCAAACTCCATTACAAATAAACAAACATTGTAGTTTGATGTTTGGAAGTTTTGCCCCCTTGGTCTGTCGCTGGGGGTTTTATTATTAGATGGACATCTATATTTAATTCAAGCTTCCATAACACAATAGTTCGGATAGTTTTTGAAAAAAACTCGAAAAGCCTAATTTATCGTTAGCTTTCCCAGTCTAAAATAAGGCTCAAACGCCTATTATTTCGTTAGCGATTAATTTTTGTCCGAACTATTGATAACACATATAATTTAAAAAATAGAGATCACATAGCTCCACCTAAATATGCGATCTCTATAGAAGATAATCACTATTCACATAATTCCCATCAATTAATAAAAAAGCTCATTGATGTATTATGTGCTACCATTTCGCCCAGCACTATTCGTGTGATGGATTTATAAGCCCCTAGTCTAGAAAATACTAGGGATTTTATTATTTGTCAGCGATCGCATTGTAAAATGCAAATATGTATTTCTATTTAATCCAAGACTCTAATACCAATGGCATTAAAATTGTTATTTCCAAACGCCGACAGAAACACCTCCGACAGCTCCAAACTGGAACTTTGGGGAACTTACTTTATATATCGGGGGCTCCAACCCATTATCAACTAAGACAAAGTTTCCAATTAGTCGTTACTAGCTTATGGTTTTAGTACAGAGAAATCTAATGATGATTGCTTTCCTGATAATTGTTTCGCTATAGCTCCAATAATATCTCTTAGCTTAGCCACAAAAAAGCGACCTCAAGGGAGGCCACGTATCCAATACAAAGCGAATACTAGTCTAACACCTGTAAATCAAAGTAAACAACTATTTACTAACAAAAATAACAATTTTTCATCGTTTTCAAAAGTAAAAGCGACTGCGTCCTATCCAAAGTTTGCAATCGCCATTAGGGTAATTAATCCTTACTAGCACTGCATTTATACTGCACAAAAGTTACAAAATAGACAAAACAAAAGCGACCACTTATTGTGCTGGCTTCATAACCACTCTCACATCAGTACCAATTTTTATCTTCTATCTTTCTCTAAATTAAATTCGTAGTCATTTATTAATGTCCCTACCCAAGCAGGACGGGCTGAGTCGAGAACGACTTTCTCACCATCTTCCTCAACAACAAGAACATGATCGCCAATAGCACCGACGGAAGAAGAACAGCGAAGAATCGTCCCATCCTCCAATGATACTGATGCGGTTCCTCCATAATGCCCAACTACTTTTCCTAACTCATAGTCATCCCAACTCATTTGAGGTTTGCCCTTGTATTCTTGATGCCCTAGAGACTGACTAAGGTAAAGAGGCTCGGCCAAAAGATGCTGTGTAGGATTAGGATTAGCTTTTGCAGTACCAACTATTCCTAGTAACAAAGAAATCGCAAATAGACTACCACTTATAAGTCCTAGATCATTCATTTTAATATTAAGCATTTATTTCATCCTAACTAATTAATTACGCAACAAAAACTCCCAAGGGACATGTAAGACACAACCCTTGGTTTCCTATTATTTACAGGAACGCAGGCCCCACATTAACAGGAATAAATGGAAAACTTAGAAAATTATTTATCTGTAAGACAACTATACTCATCTTACAAATTGTCGAAGAAAGAAAATCTTAAAATAAAATAAAGTCAATATTCCATAACATACTAATCTTTTAAGTCAAAATATTTATATACTTGGTCAGTATGACAATTATTGACAGTTTTTCTGAGTAGTAATGAGGACAACTCGGAATTCACAGAAGCTTTTAAATTCCAGTAATTATTTCATCTCATTACTTCTACATAACTACCTGAAGAGGAATAGGCAATAGGTTTAGAGCTTAAGATAACCAAATAAATAATATGAGAATAGAATGATCCACATCATGCCATAGACAAAACTTACTTTCTTTTTATAAGAACTGGGCTTGTCACTTATCATTATTAAATTAATGACCACAAGAATTGGTAGCAAAATAAACAATATATTATTGAATATCATTAACTATTAATCACTCAAATAATCAACTGTAAATTCTTATTGAAAAATTTTCGATAAAGACTTTCTGTAATCAAAAAAGTTGCAATTAAATTAGTAAAGACAATCGCAAATAAAATTAAAATCTGATAGGAAGCTGCATTTAGAGGATCAGTCCCAGCCAATACTTGACCCGTAAACATTCCTGGTAAAGTAACCAAGCCCACAACCATCATTGTATTTAATGTGGGAATTAAACCTGTGCGCATTGCTTCTTTTTGATAATCGAAAATTGCCTGCTTAGGAGTTGCCCCTAAACACAGATGAGTTTCGATTTCCCGCTGGTTTTGCTTAAGAGAATTAATTAGGCGATCGCCTGCTAAGGAAGCACCATTCATCGCATTGCCCAATAACATACCCGTTAAAGGAATAAGATATTGTGGCTCGTACCAAACAGGCGGTTGCACGATCGCAACAATAATATAAGCAACGCTTAAGCCCGTACTGGCGATTAAAGACAACCAAACCAGGGGCAATAAACCTTTTCTCTGTTGATCTATGCGGTTTCGCGCTGTAATAGCAGCAACAGAAAGCATAAAAAAAATCACCATCAACACAGCGATCGGGTGATTAAGGGCAAAAACCAAATCCAGGACATAACCTACTACCAAGAGTTGTAATAGGGCACGCCCTGCACCAAAAAAGAATTGTGATTCTAAACCTAATTTCTGCCATAGGGATAACGCGATCGCCATCCCGATCAGACCTAATGCTAAAGCAAGATCAATGACATCTAATTCAATAACATTATTCATTTATGTAAGAAATATTACAGTGCATTGCTAGCCATGCCCATCAGTACAATTACCATTACACTAGTAAAGGCTAAAACCCCAGCCAAAGCAAAAGACTGTCCCAAGTGAGAAGACGAAGATGAAGATGAAGCTCTCATAATTATTACCTCTGTAAATTAATTTGTACTATTTTCTTATCTAGCTTTTATGAATAAAAAATAACTTGTGAAATACCTTAGTAAAAAGAAGGGATCCCAAGGGGATCAGGAAAAAACTAGCAAATACTGATTTTTGGCGACTCACGAAAACGAGAATCCTAGTAGCCCTGATTATAAATATAAAACTTAGAATAGTACTAATAAAAGCAATATTTGTTCATCTTGCGAAATATTACTTAAGCATAAATTGTAATATTACTTAAAATGGAACCAGGCAATTATTCAATTCAGTAATTCAAAAAACCCAATTATGACTTCATCCGTTCTTGATGTTCGTAACCTCAAAATACAATTTGCGACGGAAGATCAAACCGTTGTTGCGGTGGATAATCTCACCTTTGAACTCAAGAAAGGGGAAAAACTGGGAATTGTAGGGGAATCTGGTTCGGGAAAATCCGTCACCTCATTGGGCATTATGGGCTTAGTTCCTACTCCTGGGAAAGTGACTCAGGGAGAAATTTGGTTTCAACAACCAGAACAATCTCCCATAGAACTAAATAATCTTCAAGAAAATCAGAGGAGAAAATATCGCGGGGGAGAGATTGCTATGATCTTTCAAGAACCCATGAGCGCTTTGAATCCCGTCTATAATATTGGGTTTCAAATTACCGAGGCAATTCTGTTACATCAAAATGTTTCCCAGATCGAAGCCGAAAGAAAAGCGATCTCTCTATTACAAGAAGTGAAATTGCTCCCCAGCGATGAGCAGTTACGGGATAATTACATTGCTGAGACTGGCGAGACTAGCGATCGCACAATTACACGTTATCTAAATGAGCAGAAAAGAGAGATGCTCAACCGTTTTCCCCATCAGCTTTCAGGGGGACAGTTGCAACGGATTACTATTGCGATGGCGATTTCTTGTAATCCTACTGTATTAATTGCCGATGAACCGACAACAGCTTTGGATGTGACTGTTCAGGCTACGATTTTAGATCTGTTACGGGAATTATGCAGTAAACGGGGCATGTCGCTAATTTTTATTACCCATGATTTGGGAGTAATCGCGGAGTTAGTAGATAAGGTTGCGGTAATGTATCGCGGCAAAGTGGTTGAGGCAGGAGAGATTAAAGAAATTTTTGCTAATCCTAGCCATCCCTATACCAAAGGGTTGCTGGCCTGTCGTCCTCGTTTGGATCGTAAGTTACAAGTTTTGCCTACCGTAGCAGATTTTATGGATGTCGAAACGGGGAGCGAGGGCGAGATTGTGATTAAAGAAAAAACTGCGGATTTATCTGCAATCGCATCGGCAATTGTGACTCCCGAAGAACAAGAAGCAAGATTAAATAAGTTACTCAAGGACGAGCCTTTAATCTCAATTCAAAATCTTAAAGTCGGGTTTCCTATCAAGGGCATGTTTGGCCAAACCCAACGTTATTTTATGGCGGTAAATGATGTTTCTTTTGATGTTTATCCTGGAGAAACATTAGGTTTAGTAGGAGAATCTGGTTGTGGAAAATCTACTTTAGCCAGAACTATTATCAGATTGATTACGGCAAGATCAGGAAAGATCCTGTTTCGGGGAGAAAATATTGCCAATATTCCCTCAGGGGATCAGCGGTTAAGAGCTTTGCGTCGTCAAATGCAAATCATTTTTCAAAATCCTTATAATTCGCTGAATCCTCGCATGTCCATTGGCAATGCGATCGCAGAACCGATGTTAGTCCATAAAACTGGTGGCAATGGGCGTAAGCGCAAGGAAAGAGTAGCTTATCTCCTAGAAAGGGTTGGTCTAAGTGCTAATCTGATGAATCGCTATCCCCATGAGTTTTCTGGCGGGCAAAGACAACGAGTTTGTATTGCTCGGGCTTTGGCTTTGCAACCACAATTTATTATTTGTGATGAATCTGTTTCGGCGTTGGATGTTTCGGTACAAGCGCAAGTCTTGAATTTGCTCAAGGAATTGCAAGCTGAATTTGGGTTGACTTATATTTTTATTTCCCATGACTTGAGTGTGGTTAAGTTCATGAGCGATCGCATTGTGGTGATGAATCAAGGAAAAATTGAAGAGATTGACACTGCTGAAGAGATTTATCAAAATCCGAAAACTGAATATACTCGTCAGTTGATTGCTTCGATTCCGACGGGGGAATTGAAAATTGACAAGCGACCCCGCGCCGAACCTCTCTAAATCTCTCCTGAAAGGAGAGACTATATTGTTCCCCTTCCTGTAGGAAGGGGTTAGGGGTAGGTGGCGCAAGGGAACGCGCGAGTTTGAAAATTAAAAATTAAAAATGAATTATCCTG
>NZ_ALVZ01000141.1 GCF_000332055.1 Xenococcus sp. PCC 7305
CGTTGTAACCTTCTCTCCGCTATTTACAATTACGAACTATCATTATCAGCTTAAAATTTCTTGTTGTGACAATAATTTAAATACTTATCTATTTTGCAAGAGGTCTAATGAATCAAAATTACAAATTATTATTAATGTCAACTCCTGTTGGTGCCTTGGGTACAGGACAAGGTGGTGGCGTAGAACTAACCGTACAGAATATTGCGCAGGAATTACAAAAAAGGGGGCATCAGTTAGAAGTTGTTGCGCCGGAAGGCTCTTTTCTAACAGGAGTTGCAGTTACAGGCATAGCAGGAAACTCTCAAATAGCTGTGCAAACTCAAACGAGAGATGTGCCAATTATTCTGCCCGAAAATTCTACCTTGGGGAATATGTGGGAATATGCGCGGCAGGTACAAAGTAAATATGATTTGATTGTCAATTGTGCTTTCGACTGGCTGCCTTTTTATCTGACCCCTTTTTTCTCAACCCCGATCGCCCATTTTATTAGTATGGGCTCGATGACTCAGGCAGCGGATGAAATTATGGAGCGCATGGCAAAACTCCATCCCGATCGCATTGGGGTCTATACCAAATCCCAGGCAGAGACTTTTGCTTTTGCTGAGGTTTGCGAAATTCTTAGCAGCGCGATCGATCTTGCCCTTTATGATTTTTGCGAAACTCCTGGGGATAGTTTGGCTTGGCTCGGCAGAATTGCCCCCGAAAAAGCTTTGGAAGATGCTGTTGCCGCGGCAAATATTACTAAAGTTCCCCTCAAGATTTATGGCAAAATCCAGGATCAGCAATATTGGCAGCAAATTCAACAGGATTTCCCCGATGCCCCGATAGAATATATGGGTTTTCTCAACACAGCAGATTTACAACAGGAGTTGGGACAAGCTAGAGCATTACTGATGACACCTCGTTGGATTGAAGCGTTTGGCAATGTCGCGATCGAAGCTTTAGCCTGCGGTGTTCCAGTGATTGCCTATCGCCGGGGCGGCCCATCGGAAATTGTTCGTGATGGTAAAACAGGTTTTCTGGTTGAACCAGATAGTGTTCCGGGATTGGTTACTGCGATTGAGAATATTGATAGCCTCAGTCGTGCTGCTTGTCGTGAGCAAGCAGAAGCTGAATATTCTCTGGCGGCTCTAGGCGATCGATTTGAGGCTTGGTTTGATAAAATCCTAGATAATTAATAATATAGTTGGCTTTAATATAGTTGGCTTTTTTATTGAGAGTTATGAGTGACAGAAAACAGATTGTGCGGAAATTTTATGAAAATCAAATTGAATGCGAAGGATACTTAGTTGATGGTTTTCAATATTTTATGCCTGACAAGAGGATTGGGAGACTTGAGTTGGTGACTACTGAAGATTGGGGGGAATATGGCTGTGAAGCTGACTTTGACTCAGTAGAGATTGAGCGAATTAATGCAAAATATCCCCCAGTTTTGATTGAGGCTTTTGATCGGCATATATGGTTTTCTCAACATAGTCTGAGTCATATTTTTGTTTTTGAGATTCCGATTGAAGATCATAATACTTATGCTATAGGGATTTCTGGGATAGCAGGAGATGGATGGGATAATTGTGGCGACTTTATTGAGATTTTCGACGCATCAGGTGAGTTTTTAGGAGCAGCTATGATTGTCGAAGGTGAAAATCCTAAATGGTCAGACAATCTCTTGGATGGCGAACATTTTCATGCGACTGCGCCAAAGTGGAAAGATAGAACCAATCCGTTAATTAAAAGCTATAGACAATGGTCTGAGGAAGTGGCTGTACGAACTGAGCAGGACGGAGTCATAACTCGTTTAGTTATGTTTACACCAGAAACTCACGGGATTTAAATTCATTGATAAGGTAGGCAGATCAGAATTGTAATATTCTCAAAAAAATCCTTAAAAGATTCTCTACCCTATCTTTTGAACATGTGCGTAATTCCTAATAATTTTAAGAAAGCAATTCCACAATTGGTTGAGTAATCCAATTTAAGCCCACTGTTAACTGATGTTTGAGAGTGGGTAAGCGATAAAGATAAATCAGGCGACGAGCAATATAAGCAAGGGAACCATCTAATTGCAAACCTAAACCACTCAGAGCCGCATTATCGGCTCCTAAAGCCATCATTTCTCCTAAAGCTTGATAACGGAACGGCAACAGCGGTTTGTGATTAATTTGTGCCCAAATATTCCAAGCACAATAGTCGGATTGTTGAAAGGCAACTTGAGCTGTTGCGGGCAAGATGTTGCCATGTTCATCTTGGCATTCCGCAATGTCTCCTAAGGCATAGACATCATCGTTATTTAAAACCTGTAGGGTATTTTGTAGCTTAAGTAATCCGCGATCGCTTTTTTCTAGATTTAACTTTTCTGTGAGGGTCGAAACTTGATTGCCCACTGTCCAGAGAACTAAATCCACCGGAATTGTATCTACTTCCCCTTTAAAAGTGAGTGCAATCTCATCCGCCTCAACCTTGGCGACTTCCGTTTCTAAATCAATCCAAATTTGACGCTCTTCCAAGGCTGTCAACGCTTTTTCCCGATTGAAATCCGTGGCATTGTCCAGAATCTGAGTTCCGCGATCGATGATGCGCACTCGACCTTGATCACCCAGGCGATCTGCTACCTTGCAGGCTAATTCAACACCACTGTAACCAGCACCGACAATGGCAACCCGAATGATGTCTTGGTGAGATTCTTCCAAATGTCTCAATTTTTCGATAATGCGATAGGCATCTTTAAGGCTACGAAAGGGAATGGCATTGGCGATCGCCCCAGGAACTATATTTAAGGGAGTTTTACCACCTGTGGAGAGCACAAGTTTGTCGTAGTCGATAGTTGAAGAGTTATCTACAGTAACTTGTTTGGCCTCAAGATCTATATTGGTGACTTCCCCTTGTCGAAAGACAATTCCGGTGTTTGCTAAAACCTCTTCAAAAGGTGGTGCAATTTCCCAACTTTGAAGTTCCTCGGTGATTAGTTCGTATAGTAGCGGCGAGAATAAAAAGCGATCGCCTTTATCAATCAGAGTTATTTCTGGTTTTTCTTCTACTTCTGTGGGTAACTCATGAAGGCGTAGGGCTGTATACAAACCACCAAAGCCACCTCCGACAATACAGATTTTTTGTTTTGTGCTCATTTTATTTAAAGGGCAGGGAGATTTTTTTAGTGATACTTATTTATTAATCATAGTGAAATTAATCCGCGATCTCTAGTTTGAGTTGAGCAGCAATCTCTCAAATATTTCATGTAAAGTATTATTAAAAGTGTGAAACGAATTTTATGATTTAGATAATTCAGAGGTTTTTTGAAAGCTAATGAGTGAGTAATTTAGGACTATATATAGTAAATAATGATATCGACAAGTTATAAAAACATATTCCCAGACTGTTTATTTTTGAAGATTCATGGGAAACTAATATCCGAACCTGAAAAGCATTCGTCCGACAAAATAAAATTAAACTTAACTATTCGTTTTGGGGAACAAAAACTGCAAATAGGTAGTGCTATTGTTAAATTTGGACTCCGAAGTGGAAAACTACATTTGAAGTTTGGCAATTCCAAGATTCTGATGGAAACTATTGGTTTAACACCAAAATTTCAAACTTATATTGAAGTAGAAAGGCAGACTGATATTAGTGAAACTGGAAGCAAAACAATGGCCTATACACTGAAACCTGGCTTGACAACTATCAATCAAAAAGCGAGTACAGAGACAAAAAGAATTAAAGAGGAAATATACCAAGTTTATACCAAAGGAACAGAAGAAGAAATAAGTTGGATTTTTCAACTCAAAACGGAGAAAGCAATTTTAGAAGGTATTTTGCAAGCAGAACAGTTGGGAATTTTAGAATTGAAAAGTAAGTCTTGTATGATAGAAGCAACCTTTGAAGTAGAAGACAAAGATGTTCGAATAACTCAGACTAGTGGACTTTGGGATCAAGATATGAGTTTAGAAGAAAAAGGAATGTTAGAAACAGAATTTTACTCAGAATTTATCAAGCCTCTATTAAGACCTTACGTAAGTCGAGTGGAGTTGTGTCATGAATAACGAGCAATTAATTAATAAGCTTAATGAAATAAAAAAAGCTATTAAACAGAATGCTGCAAGGACAAATAATTTTTTCGACTTGGCAAAGATGTCAGGACGAGATCCAAAAAACGATTTTTCGGGAAGAAATTTAAATAAGCTCAATTTAAGTTGTGGAGATTTGCAAGGGGCTAATCTACAGAATGCTAATCTCATTAGTGCCAATTTGACCAATGTAGATCTAAGTAGTGCGAATTTAAGTGGTGCAAATCTTAGCTTTGCTAATTTAACTGGAGCTGATTTGAGAGATACTAATTTTAAGGATACAAAAGTAGAAAATGCTCGTTTTGGTAATAATAAAGGATTATCTGAATCTATGAAGTTTGATTTACTTGAGCGAGGGGCAATCTTTGAAAGTACTCACCTAGAGTATGATGTCAATATTAAGGCTTATGAAAGAATTATCAATGGAATGGATCAAAAGTTGCGTAAGAATTATTTAGGAAAGTATGTAGCTTTTGTAGATGGAGAGTTAGTTGATAGTGATAAAAATAGAGATAATTTAACTAAAAGAATTAATCTAAAATACCCTAATAAAAACAAATTAATTGAGAAAGTTGATGATCAAGAAAGAGAAATAATAGATATACCAATTAATTGGAGTTAGCTTAAAATTGATTTAATTAAATGGAAAATTTTGTGTCTAATGATGGAAACTTACAAGACTCAGATGTAACAGATTCAGAAGCCTCTATAAAGCTTTCTAATCCACTAGAATCGTCACGGAGCTGTCAAGTAAAGGCTATCGTTGACACTGGTATCTCAATGACCTGTATCCCTGAGTCTGTAATTGTAGATTTAGGTAAATTACTTGTTTATAGTCGAGTAAAAGTTCGAGATGCAAATGGAAACATCCGAACAGCAAAAACCTATATGATTGATGTTGCAATAGCTGACGACAAAGGTCAATATAAATATTTGTATTGCAATATTGAAGTGGTTGCTATACCCAAAGAATATGGGTTAATTGGTAGAGATATTCTTAATAAACATAGTGTTACACTTAATTCTTCTAGTGAGTTTTTAAAATTCCTATTCTTATATAAAGACAATAATTCAAGCAGATTTGAAATTACTGAATTTGGTGTTTTTTCTGGGAAAAATCTACAGAGGAAACCAATAATAGAGTCAGAAATGGATTCTTTATCGAGACAATACGCTTATAATAAATTATTTGTAGTAATTAACTGGATATTGGTAGGAATTTTCATTATTTCTTTTATTATTATTTTGATCGCCGCTTTATTTTTAAATAATGAAAAAGCTGTTGATATTATTATTATCCAAAATATTTTTTCTTTAACCTTGGGTTGGTTTGGAAGTTCCTTATTAATATATTTAGGAAAAAAGGATATCTAATTGTTAAGTGCTGCTTTAATTTATTAAGCAGTCATACAAAATTAATTACATATTTTCAACCTAATAATTCTCGTCTAACAAAAATCTTAGAAAATAAAAGTAGGTAATTAATTATACTGAGGTACTTAATTTATAATTGAAGGATAAAAATTTAAACCGACATTTCGCGGCAATTTTTTGATTTTCGACCAATTAATTTACTTTATATCCTCGAAAAGCCTTGTCAAATAATAATTTTAATGCACTTTTGAGCTTAGGGAGATCGCGTTGTCTACTTCACAAAAAATTTAATGGAATCCATCAATTAACCAACAAAAAAAGGGGACATCGATAAACAATGATTCCCCTTAATAATTAATTCAACAGAGATACTATATCTGAGGTGCAAACTGTTCCTTTTCAGGTACTTCAGTGTACTCAGCAACTATTTGGCGGAACTCTTCACCATTAATAGTTTCTTTCTCAATCAATAACTCAACCAGGCGATCGACTACCTCACGGTTATCGCGAACAAGCTGACGCGCCAAAGCATGAGAATGTTCAATAATTTGACGTACTTGTTCATCAATGCGAGAAGCAACTTCTTCCGAATATTCCGAACGAGACATCAAACCACCACCAAGGAAAACTTCTCCTCCTTGTCCTTCTAAAGATAAAGGCCCAAGATCGCTCATTCCGAAACGAGTAACCATTTGACGTGCCATTTCGGTTACCTGTTGTAAGTCACCACCAGCACCAGTTGTTACTTCGTCATAACCAAAGATTTCCTCCTCAGCAGCACGACCACCCATGGCCCCAGCAATCCGAGCTTTGAGCTGCGATCGCGAGATTAGACCTTGTTCTTCATCAGGAGTAAACCAAGTCAAACCCTGAGCTTGTCCCCGAGGAATCAAAGTGACCTTCTGCACAGGATCATGTTCTTTCACTAAAGTGCCCACGATCGCATGTCCCACTTCATGATAGGCAATCAAGCGTTTGCTCTTACCATCAACTAAAGGCGTACCTTCCATACCAGCAACTACACGATCCACCGCATCATCAATTTCTGCCATGGTAATAGCTTCCTTGCGTCTTCTAGCAGTCAGAATAGCCGCTTCGTTAAGCAAGTTAGCCAAATCAGCACCCGAGAAACCAGGAGTCCGACGAGCAATCACTTCCAAAGAAACTTCAGGAGACACTTTTTTATCGCGAGCATGAACGTCTAAGATTTCGAGACGACCCTTAATATCAGGAGTATCTACCATTACTTGACGGTCAAAACGGCCAGGACGCATTAAAGCAGAATCGAGTACATCAGGACGGTTAGTTGCTGCGATGATAATAATTCCACTATTACCTTCAAACCCATCCATTTCAGTTAGTAGTTGGTTAAGAGTTTGTTCCCTCTCATCATTACCACCACCAATACCAGCACCACGCTGACGGCCAACGGCATCAATCTCATCGATAAAGATTAGGCAAGGCGCATTTTCTTTTGCTTTCTTAAACAAGTCACGAACCCGAGAAGCACCCACACCAACAAACATCTCCACAAATTCAGAACCAGAGATACTAAAGAAAGGTACGCCAGCTTCACCCGCGATCGCTTTTGCCAACAAGGTTTTACCTGTTCCAGGAGGGCCAATCAATAGGACTCCTTTAGGAATTTTTGCCCCAACTGCTGTGAATTTTTCTGGTTGCTTCAGGAAAGTTACAACCTCTTCTAATTCTTCTTTGGCTTCTTCGATGCCCGCAACATCATCAAACATTACTCCAGTTTTCGCATCCATTTGGAAACGAGCTTTAGATTTGCCGAAGTTCATGGCTTGACCAGGGCCTCCAGGCATATTGTTGGAGCGACGGAACAGAAAGAACAAAGCACCAATTAGAAGTATAGGGAATAGCAAGTTTCCTAAAAGACCCCACCAAGCACCACTATTAGAGGCAGGATGGTAATCAAATCTGATATCTGCTTCTCTGAGCTTTGTGATTAATTCTGGAGAGTTGGCAGGTAAGTCAACTCTTAGACTCTGTAGTCTTTGATCAATCTGAGGATCTAATGCCTGAACGATCGCAGTTCTGCCGTTATCGTACAACTCAACACTAGAAACTTTACCCGAACTCAGGTAGTCAAGAAAGCGACCATAGGTCATTCGAGTACTTGCTGTGTTACCACCTATAACGTTGGTATTGGGCGATATCGTCCCTTGCAATAAAAAGAACCCTACAATCAAGATAGGTAGAGTCCAGAGTACTAAGATTCTCCAAGAAAATTTTTTCATAGGTTAGGTTTTACCGAAATTTGGATATTGGGGAAATTGAATATTTTTAAAACTATTTTGATTAGCGATAATATAGTTCATTAGATTTTCTCTGGTGAGATGTCTAATGAATAAGTCAGTTTTTGTCAAGCTGTTTGTAGCTCGATTTATACTTACTTAATTAAATTTAACGTAATTCTCATCTCTAAGGCAAGAAGAACTTTATCAACATGACTTGGCAAACTTTAAAACAATCTCGAAATATATAATATTCAACGCAAACTAAATTCTCCTCAGATTATGATGTTCAACCCTTATTACTGTATAGAAGAGGTAGATCGTAATTTCTCTTTTAAGCTAATTAAAGTATTGCTATATTTTCAGCTGGCAGCAAGAGTTAAATATTCACCTCTTGTTAGCCGAATTTGCGCCACAGTAAAAATAGTCGGCACAATACGACTGTAGTTGGTAGAGATTGTTTTCCAACCCAAATCTGCGATAAACCAACCCCACATTGCTGGTCCGATCAGACTAAATACGGTTCTTACTGCGCCATAACGAGCGGCGGTGACGGCCATGCCTTTTTTCGCCCCTTGCATTAAAAATTTGCTTTGTAAAGTTAAGGCTGTTGTGGTACCACCTTTGATGAGTGCAGTTCTAGCTGCTTGGTACTTGGCAAAATGAAGCGCAAATTGTTTGGCAATATGTTTGAGTAACCAAGGCTTAAGTATCGAGCTAATCGCAACAATGCTACTTCCTTGAAGCAAAACTTTTAGGGGATCATGTTGCAGACTAATTGGTAATGTCTCGGGAGGCTCCGATTGGCTCAGTGACTGGTTGATTTTCGCTGTGAGAGATCTTTTTTCTTTCCGAGGTAATTTTTGCCAAGCTTTGCCGACCAAATTCAGAAATATTTCAGCTTCGATGTCGATAGTCTTCATGTCTTGGGAATAGGGAATTTTTAGATAAAGACAAACCTGCATCAAAATTTCTCTGTAGGACAATTGCTGAGAGTCTCCTCGCAAAACGGTCATGCCATCAGCAGCCAAATAACGAAAGCGTTGATCCAACGAATCAATCCAATCGTGCCAATTTTGACTTTGAACTTCTAGCGGTTCGGGAGTTTGCCAATAATCTAGAGGATTAAACCGACGCTCAAATAGAATATGGGTTATTTGTTCTAATTCTTCTGGAGTGGCTAATTGTAAGGCTGTTTTAAGTTCGTTCAACTTGATTGTCCTCCACCAATTTCTAGATTGTTAAAAATATTTGTTTTAATTGTTTTTGCTATGGTGTAATTATATTGCCAAATAGTAATCCCGAAAATATAGCAATTACTAAACCAATGGCTGCTAACTTATGATTTTTGAATTGAAACGATATGGTTTGCAATAATACGTAACCTAAATTTAAGGCGATCGCGATCGCGACTGAGATGGTCATGGCAACTGCTTCGCCCCATCCCAAAAGTACTCCTGAGACCGCAACTAATACCAGGGGAAATGCGATCGCAAAGGCAATGGCTTCTTTGTTTCCTCTTTGCTCCATATTAAAGGAAACTGCCGCTGCTGATTGACTGATATAAATTATGACTATCCCGATCGCAGCAATTGTTAGATTAAATAAATTTTTCTCCGTCACGCGATCGCTAATCTCAAAGCCCACAGTAATGGCTGTAACCAAAACTCCCAAACTAATTGTCCCGATGGCAAAAGGACTTAGGGGTATCTTAGAACCTAAATTAGCAAGTTGATTAATTCTATCTCTAGAGTCTGGTGCTACTAATTCTGACTCGATCGCCAAATCATCGGCATTGCTAATAGCTAGATTTTGCCAATCCCAAGTTAACTCCTGAAGTTTTTTCAAGGCAGTTGCCGCATCGGGAAACCTTTTTTTGACTTGGGGCTGCACCATTTTACTTAGCCAAGCGAGGAATCCAGAATCTAATTGTGATAATAATGGTTTAAATTCTAGTTGATAAGGATTTTCTGCTGTGGCTAGGCTGAGGATCTCGGAAGATTTTTTCTGAGTCAATAGACAAATAATAGTCACGCCCAAACCATAGAGATCGGATGCTTTCACTGGTGCGATCGCCTGTTCGGGAGCCATGAATCCTGGGGTTCCTTGAATAATGCTACTAGCGCTATTATCTTGATCACCAATTTTTGCTAAGCCAAAGTCAATTAAATAGGGTTTAAACTCCTTATCTACTAAAATATTTTCTGGTTTGAGATCGCGATGCAAGACAAAATCTTCCCGTTCCTGCAAATAGACCAAAATTTCTAAAATTCTAATCGTAATTATTTGCACTTTTTCCAGCGTAATATTTGCCAATTCTGCTAAAGGGATAGCCTCAATATATTCTTGAATCAAGCAAAACCCATTATCCGTTTCCAAGCTATCGAGATATTTTGGTATTCCCGGATGATGAAGATTTTGTAGTAGTTCAATTTCCCTTTGATAGGACTTATAGCCAGACCAACTAGAATCGGCAGTCGCAAAACAAAATTGTTTAATTACCACCAAGCGATCGCTATCTAGGTTTCTCCCCTTCCAAGTAATTCGACCTCCTTCTCGATTGCGACCCAATTCTGTGATAATTTCATAGCCATGGGGAATCAGGTCAGGGGTAATTTGCATTATTCTAATTGAATTGAGTGTTTTTGTCCTAAATCGGCAGAGAAAATAAGCGTGTTTCTCTATTCCTTAATCTTGATAGGGTTTACCGCCAAAGGCTTAATTGTTAACTTTATTATATTATTTTGTTTTATTATGAAGAAAGATTGCTATTTGTAAACAAAAAATAAGTCAAGTTGTCCTCCCATCTTCCCTCAAGAAACGGTTTCAGACCGAGCAAAATTAATGAGTACAATTACTTATCCTCCGACGCTTAATAACTGTAGTAAAGATTATCTACTAGACTATTTTCAACGTTCTTGGGAATTAGAAGAAACTCTCTTGCGCAGTGTCATTAGCCAAGATGCCTTCCACCTCAGTCCTGATCCCTTAAGAAACCGCCTGATTTTTTATCTTGGTCACTCCGCAGTATTTTATATCAATAAGTTGATTCGTGTCGGTTTACTGGAAAAACGGATTAATGACTATTTTGAAACTCTTTTCGAAATTGGGGTCGATCCCGAATCAGCTGAAGAATTAGATCTAGCAGTCAAAGAAATTAGCTGGCCAGATCTGTCAAAGGTCTGGCAATATCGAGATCGAGCGTATACAGCAATTACTCAAGTTATTAATCAAGCTGAGATAGCCCTCCCTATCAAGCAAAAAGATCCTCTTTGGGCATTGTTAATGGCGATCGAACATAGTTTGATCCACTTTGAAACCTCTTCGATGTTAATTCGCCAGTTGTCTCCAGAGCAATTACAAAGACCACAAGAATGGAATTATGCGGTTAGCAACGGAAACCCACCTAACAATAAGTTGCAGGAAATACCAGGGGGAGCGGTTAATCTTGGTAAAGCCAAGAACTCTGACACCTATGGTTGGGACAGTGATTATGGGAATCTCCCAGTGGTTGTCAAACCTTTTCTTGTTAGCAAGTATTTGATTAGCAATCAAGAATTTTTAGAATTCGTCCGAGATGATAGCTACAACAAATCTGAACTTTGGGACAGAGAATCTTGGGCTTGGCAGCAAAAATTCCAGGTTCAACATCCTAAATTTTGGATTCCTACTAATAATGGCTACAAGTATCGCACTGTATTTGAAGAAATTGACTTGCCCCTAGATTTTCCGGTGGAAGTCAATCATTACGAAGCAATGGCCTATTGCCGTTGGCGGGGAGAGGGCACTCGTCTTCTAACAGAAGCGGAATGGAAATTGTTAGTAGATTCATTACAAGCACAACAACTTGATAGTACTCAAGAGTATAATCTCAATTTAAAATATTTTTCCCCTTCTCCTGTGGGAGCGGCAGACCAAAGCAATCATAATTTTGGTATTTGTGACCTGCGGGGCAATGTTTGGCAATGGTTGGGAGATAAGTTTCATGGTTTACCAGGATTTCAACCTCACTATCTTTATGAGGATTATTCAGCACCATTTTTTGATGATAAACATCATCTAATTGTGGGTGGTTCCTGGGCAAGTATGGGCGCTTATGCTTCGGCTTCTTGTCGTAACTGGTTCCGTCCTTATTTCTATCAACATGTTGGTTTTAGAATCGCACGAGATATCACGTAGGGGCGAATGGCTATCCGCCCGTATCACAGTAAGTAAGTTAATTATTTGGAGTAATAAATTTTCATGGTTTCTGAGTTGTCAATCAATAGAAAACAGGAATGTCCCAATATTAAAGACATTAAAGAACGCTTAGAAATTAATTATTTAAGTAAACCTAATCTAGTTAATAGCTCTGATGATGGACAAGATATTATTCAAGGTTTAACTCAGCCCCAGAAAACTCTACCGGCTCGTTATTTTTATGACGCGAAAGGTTCACAATTATTCGAAAAGATTTGTGAATTACCAGAATATTATCCGACTCGTACCGAGGCTGATATTTTAGAGCAATATGCCACAGAAATTGCTAATACAACAGCACCTTGCGATTTAGTTGAATTGGGTAGTGGTAGTTCTACTAAAACTCGTTTGTTATTAGATGCTTACCAAAATAGTCGATATCCCACGCATTATATTCCTATTGATGTTAGTGGCAGTATTTTAGAAGCAAGTGCCGAGCAATTATTGCAGGACTATGAAAGTTTAAAAATTAGAGGTCAAGTTGGGACTTACCAACAAGCATTAAATAATTTGCCTCCTTCTATATTATCGAGGAGAATGGTTTTCTTTTTGGGCAGTAGTTTGGGAAATTTTACACCTCAAGAATGCGATCGCTTTTTTGCGCAAATAGCAAAAGTTCTCAATCCTGGAGATTACTTTTTATTGGGGATAGATTTACAAAAACCAGTAGACATTCTTGAGGCGGCTTACAATGATGCCCAAGGAATAACAGCGGCTTTTAATCTGAATATGTTGAGTCATTTGAACTGGCGTTTTGGGAGTAATTTCAATTTAGAATTGTTTAAACACCAGGCAATTTATAATATATCAAAGCATCAAATAGAAATGCATTTACATTGCCAAGAAAATCATGCTATTGATTTTAAAAATCTTGATTTGACTGTTGATTTTAAATTGGGAACAAGTATTAGAACAGAGATTTCCCGTAAGTTCAATCTTGAACATATGCAGCAATATTTAACCACAATGGGGTTAAAACACATCAAATCTTGGAGTGATCAAAAAAAATGGTTTGGTATTGTACTTTGTCAAGTTTGAAGAAGTCATATCAGAAGGCAGAAGGCAGAGGGCAGAGGGCAGAAGGCAGAAAAGAATAAAAAACAACCCCTAGTGTCTCTACTAGAGGTCATCATAAAATTAATTGGTCAGCAATTAAAAATTAGAGTTGATTAATTTTCAAACTCGCGCGTTCCCTTGCGGAGACCCTTCGGGTAGAGCTTTGCAAGTAAAAATTCCGCGGGGTCGCTCGTCAATTTTCAATTCTTAAGCAAACCATTCTTCAACAGCTTCTTCCTTCGTATTAGTATTACGAGAAGGAGTTTCACGTTCAAAGTTCATGTGAACTGAACGAGTTTGCTCTCCATCAGAAGCAACAGCAACGATAGGATAGTCGATGACTCCATCTTGGAAAGACATCTGGAAGCGGAATGTTCCATCAGGACTCAACTCAATTTTGCGATCGCCAATTGTAACAGTTGCATCAGGTTCAGTTGCACCGTAAACAATCAATTCCGCATCTGCAACCAACCAGAATTTGCGAGGACGAGCTGGAGGAATTGAGGATAAACCGGAAACATTCATGCCCACACCAGACATATTGATGCCCGAGGGAGTAGGAATTGCCCATTTACCAACTCCTGAAGGGAAGACATAGGAGCTAAGAGCTTCTTGCCCAACACCAGAACCAGCAACACGCATTGACTCGGCCGATTCTGCCATGCCAAAGATCTGATCGTAAATAGCACTATCAGAAGCAGAGGTCGTAGGAGCGGGCTTCTTGCTGGGAGGAACAAGGGTAAATACGTTCTTTCCTTTTAGTTCTTGTTCCCAGCCAACAGTAACAAAGTTATCTTCAATCCAGTCAGAAGGATATACAGGGGGAACTCGTACCGCAGCAGAGCGAGCAAGACTCATCCACCGACCATCACCACAACGGTAACCAATATCTACGATGTAGTCGCGATCGCTGACAGGAAGAGGTAAATACCATTCCCGTGCCATTTCATCACATAGATATTCTTGAATATTATGAGGTGCTTGATAGTCAAGATTGATATCAGTGATGTCATAAAGACGAAGAGCTAGTTGCTGACCGCCCTGACGACGAAATTCCTCTTTATGCTCATTGGGGACATCCCAGTAGCAATATGCCCATTGAGGATCTCTTGGCAATAGGACGATGCGGCTTTGACCATATCCTGCGGGTAATTCTCCTAAATCTTGATCTACAGAAGATAGATCATTAGCTTCGGGAGTCTCTTGTCCAACTTCAAATTTGGTAGATTTCACTTGTTGTTCCTCCTGGTTAAGTGACGAACCTTGATCTGATTTTTCTGTTTCTACTTTTTTCATTGCTTCTTTTATGGAAGTCAGTAATTGCGCTTTGCGCATCCGACTGTATCGGGAAACGTTGTATTCACTAGCAACTTTGCGAAGTTGCCGAAGTGTCATTTCCTCTAAGGGGGGACGTTCTTTTGCCATTTATCAACAGCCTCCGATTTCTATTGGCGGTTACTGGGGGTTGGCAGCCTTATGACTATGAAAGCAGGACAGATTATTTGGTTTGTCATACTAAAGTAGTCTTTTATATTGTTATTAGTTATCTGCGTTTTTTATAACTGTGTTCATCTAAACGTATTTTTCTTGCTAAATCAAGTCGATCTCCTAGTGATAATAGATGCTTTACGGATTACTGAGGTTTTCAGGGATCGCTATGTCATGAAATATTAACATTTGGCATTTTCTTGGTGCTTTCTTTTGGAAATAATGTCAGGAATTCATAACATTTTACGAATAAATCTTTAAATTAAGCATAAATCTGAACATTGCTAGACAAAATTTAATACAGGAAAACAGCATAAAAACGCTAGAATCTAGCAATAGGAAATCTTCTCTAATCAATAGCTATGCCTCGTACTCAAAGAAACGATAATTTTATTGACAAGACATTTACTGTAATGGCAGACATTATTTTAAAAGCGCTGCCTACCAGCAAAAAGGCCAAAGAAGCCTTTGCCTATTACCGTGATGGGATGTCCGCACAAGGAGATGGGGAATATGCTGAAGCCTTAGACAATTATGAAGAAGCTCTTACATTAGAAGAAGACCCCAACGATCGCAGTTATATTCTCTATAATATGGGTCTAATTCATGCCAGTAATGGTGATTTGGACAAAGGCATAGCTTTTTATGAAGAATCTATTGAGCTAAATCCGAGAATGCCTCAAGCCCTCAATAATATTGCTGTTCTGTATCATTATCAGGGAGAGCAGGCAAAAGAAGCAGGGGAGGACGAAAAAGCAGAAGCGTTTTACGATAAAGCGGCAGAATATTGGAAGCAAGCAGTTCGTATCGCACCTAACAATTATTTAGAAGCACAGAACTGGCTACGGAATACTGGAAGATCGGAAATGGATGTCTTCTTTTGACGGGCTGCGCCCTTGAAGGCAGATGGCAGATGGCAGATGGCAGAAGAGACCCTTCGGGTAGAGCTACGCAAGGGCAGATGGTCAAAACTTAGCTCTCCTTTAACTATTCTTGTGTTAACACCTAACACCTAACACCTAAAACCTAATACCTAACACCTAAAATTGTATGATTGATCGCGAAGAAGTTAAAAAAGTTGCTAATTTAGCTAGATTGGATATTACTTCCGAAGAGGAGGAGCAGTTTACTACTCAACTGAACAGTATCTTGGATTATTTTGATCAGTTGAGCGAATTGGATACTGAAGATGTGGCTCCCACTACTAGGGCGATCGAGACTAGTAATATTACCCGCACCGACACCTTAAAACCTTTTCCCGATAAACAAGCTCTTTTGGATTCGGCACCAGAACAAGAGGATGATTATTTTCGGGTACCCAAAATTATGGCTTCTAATTGATAATTGATTGTTTTCTATTCGTCGAAAAGTAGGAATAAATCGCTGTATTTGTTTTAGCATAGAGTTCTGAGGTATTTAATTAATGGAAGAACTCGCACAATTGAGACAATTGCTAATTGCTGGGAATACTATCGATGCGATCGCGCTTATTGATGAACTAGAGGATTAGAATATTTACTTAGAAGAAGCAATAGAGTTAGCCAACTTAGAAGCAGTCAAAGAAGCTTTTGGGGGGATTTACTCTGTAGAACAATTAGTAATACCAATTTAAAATAGAAATAGAACACATAATTCTGTAGGGGCGAATGGCCATTCGCCCCTACCACCATGATCTGTCGTGAACATTATTTAATTTGGTATAACTAGATTTGATCGCGATCGCATTATGGAAATGGGACAGCAACTATTGCAATTAACATATCAGGAAGAAACTAGAAAACTGCCTCACACAATAGGAAAAATATTAAGCTAGTGCCGCTGCGCGGAAGTAATAAGTAATAAGTAATAAGTAATAAGTCTTGATACATCAGTTTTTTGCCCTTCGTTGATAGATAGCTTATTTACGCCCGCGTCCACTAGTAGTTCTTCAAAAAAGTTCTGATAGGTTTGATAAGTTATGGGGAATTGGGGCAATAGGGAATTAGGGAGAATAGTTACCTGTAGTGAATAATTCAAGTATTAGTAACTCTTCATCAGGCTGGCAATTTTGGATCGATCGCGGGGGCACATTTACCGATGTCATTGGCAAATCTCCTGACGGCGAAATTATTCTACATAAGTTGTTATCAGAAAATCCTGAACAATATCCTGATGCACCGATCCAGGGTATTCGAAATATTCTAGGGATTACTCAAGACCAACCAATTCCCACGAACATGATTGAAGTTGTCAAAATGGGTACAACTGTGGCAACGAATGCCTTATTAGAGAGAAAAGGCGATCGCGTTGTTTTAGCAATTACCCAAGGTTTTAAAGACGCACTCCGAATTGGCTATCAAAATCGCCCTGATATTTTTGCCTTGCAGATTGTCTTACCAGAAATGCTCTACGAAGAAGTTGTCGAAATAGCTGAACGCTACACCGCAACTGGAGAAGAGTTGCAACCAGTGAATCTCCAACAAGCCAGAGCAGATTTACAAGCAGCCTTTGATCTGGGTATTCGCAGTTGTGCGATTTTGTTAATGCATTCCTATAATTATCCCAATCATGAACTAGAAGTAGCCGCGATCGCCGAAGAAATTGGATTTACTCAAATCTCGGTTTCACATCAAGTTAGCCCTCTAATCAAATTTGTCAGTCGAGGAGATACCACCGTAGTTGATGCTTATCTATCGCCGATTTTGCGTCGCTATGTGAATCAATTTAAAGGTTATTTATTTGCCGAACAGGAAAACCCTGGGACTCAACTTATGTTTATGCAATCCAATGGTGGATTGGTGGATGCAGATTTATTTCAGGGTAAAGACAGTATTCTTTCCGGGCCTGCTGGGGGAATCGTAGGGGCTGTTAAAACTTGTGCTGCTGCGGGAATCCAGAAAATTATTGGCTTTGATATGGGGGGCACTTCTACAGATGTCAGCCATTATGCAGGAGAATATGAGCGCAGCTTTGAAACTGAGGTTGCGGGAGTGAGATTGCGATCGCCGATGATGTCGATTCATACAGTGGCTGCAGGAGGCAGTTCGATTCTCCATTTTGATGGCAGTCGCTATTTAGTCGGGCCCGATTCTGCGGGGGCAAATCCTGGCGCGGCCTGTTATGGCAGAGGTGGGGAGCTGACGATTACGGACTGCAATGTGATGGTGGGCAAGTTGCAACCGGAATTTTTTCCGCAGGTTTTTGGGGAAAATGCCGATCGACCTTTGGATAAGGCAATAGTCACTCAGAAATTTCACAAGCTATCAAAGGAAATTAATCATAGTAAAAGTCCTGAAGAAATTGCGGCTGGTTTTCTCGCGATCGCAGTCAATAATATGGCCAATGCAATTAAAAAGATTTCTCTCCAAAAAGGTTACGATGTTACCGACTATACTTTATGTTGTTTTGGTGGGGCAGGGGGACAACATGCTTGCCTAATTGCTGATGCTTTGGGCATCAAACAAATATTTATTCATCCCTATGCTGGAGTGCTATCGGCTTATGGTATTGGCTTGGCAGAGATTATAGTTATTAAAGAAAAATCTGTCGAAAAGTTATTAGATCATAATTCTTTTCTGATGATTAAATCTCTATTTACTGAATTAGTTATAAAAGCACAACAAGAACTAGAGCAGCAAAGTTATCGCGATCTCGAAGAGATCCGCTTCGCGGCGCGCTTAGAGCCTAAAATTATTTATAAAGTCCATCTGAAATATCAAGGAACAGATTTTAGCTTAATTGTTGATTTTAATGATATCGCAACCATGAAACAGCAATTTGAAGATTTGCATCGACAAAGTTATGGTTTTATTGTTGAAAAAGATTTAATTATCGAAACGGTCTCTGTTGAATTAATTTGCCCTACCTATCAACCGATGGAGAGTCACAAATCGCCAAGTTTGAGCATAATTAAGGATGCCAAGCCTACTGCTAAAGTTAATATTTACACGAGTAATGCTTGGCATGAAGCAAAAGTTTATCAAAGAGAAGATTTGCCAGCAGGAACTATTATTAATTCTCCAGCAATTATTGTTGAGGCGACAGGAACAAATATTATTGAATTAGGTTGGCAAGCAACTATTAGCGAACAAAATAATCTAATTCTGAGACGGCTTGACTAGTGCCGCCGCGCGGAAGGAATAAGCCTCTGACGAGGAAGTCACAATTCAAAAGTTTTCCGTCACAAGAGTTTCAAAAGCACAATAGCCGATAATCATCTATTGAGGATTAAGGAGCATTAGAGCTTAGAGTAGCTCTACACGATTATGTAAAGTCAGCATATGATGAACTTATTTTTGATAGTATCCCTAATATACTTATGAATGGCCTTATAAACTCAAAAAAAGTTATCACCTTTAAAGGATTCGGATTGCTCTTCGGATGTTTAGGGTTAATTGGAGTATCTGTTAAAAAAGCCTATGCAGCTCAACTAGTTTTGGCTGATCCTCCCAATGGGTCTACTGAATTTATAGATGGTGTAAATGCAGATCTTGGTGTTGATTCTGGTTCAGATGGATTCACTTCAGTAAGCATAATAAGTGGAAACGCAGGAGAGACATTTACCGTTTTGAATGATAGTGATAACGTTAATGACTCAAATACTGTCACAATAGACAACTTTATAAACACCTTAAATAACGATGGAATTACGTCAACAAATGTTTTAGTATTTGGTTTAGGAATAAATGAGCCTGGAAGTGGAAGCAGTATCCATATTGAGCGCTTAACTATGGCATTCCAAATACCCAACCAATCTGATAAGGTATTTAGTTTAAACCCAGGTTCGGGTAGTGATCCCTTTGTAGACGACACCATTGTGGCTGAGAGCTTAGGAAGTAACACCGATGACGCAAAATTCCGAGTGGATTTTGGTTTTGACTTTATTGCTGCTTATAATGGCGAAGACCCAGGAAACTTCCAATATAGTATTTCTACACAAATACAAGATCAAGGTGCTAAGGATGAAGAGTTTTATTTGAGCTCGGGCTTTACCGCAGCAGCCGTACCTTTTAAATTTTCGCCCACGTTAGGAATTTTGCTTTCCCTTAGTTTGTTAGGTGTTTCTCATGGCATTAGATTAAAGAAGTTTGGAAGCGACAAGAAGACAGACTCAAAAAAACAGAATCAACGATCAAGATAAATTGATTAATTTTCCTATAATAATTCATCCCTCATCCTTTAAACCTCATATCCTGCCTCTTGACATAGAGGCTCACAATATTCTGTTAACCTTGCGAGATCTTCTGGCTCTAAAGAATTTTTCCAAGAATGAATATTGCCAACTCTAAAAGTGCGAGTTTTGGGATCGTAAACATTTTTGGTTTGACGAGCAATTGACTCGTCCCAAGGGATATTAAGATGAGCTGCCAAATTTCTGAGGGTTTCTGTTTGTTTTTGGCTATTGCCACCACCCTGCTCCCCAATAAGATCCTCAAATTTTACCAAGAGACAGTTGGGATCTTTGCCCCAGTCCAAAATTGAGCGATAGATTTGGGCAAAATTATAAATTGTCAGACCAGATTTTTCCCCATGACCTCCTTCGAGTAGAAAGTTAATTCTCTCGGTGGTAGACATTGATTCTAGATCAGCCCTCAAGGGAATTCCTTGAGGCAAAATGTCTTTTGCCGATTCGGAATTGAAAATAAATTTTAGTCGAGAAACTGTGACGGCCCTGGGGTCGCGAATTATACAGACATGGTGATAATTTAAACTATTCAGAACCTGATTCAGTTCAGGAGTATAGGGAATATGTCCGTTAATATATTGGCTTTTGGGAAGGCATTGTAACCAATATTCCAATTTAGACTTGGGTACGAGGTTAGGAAATATAATCCCAAGATTTAATAAGTCTTCTTCTTGTTTGCTATTAGCTATGTTCTGATTTTTTAAGACCCTACGTATTTCATAGGAGCCCAGAAATTTTGGTGTGTTATTAACATAATCACTACTAGTAAAGTATTCGTGATACCCAAATATTTTTATTGCTTTTGCCAATAGATGAGTACCACTTTTGGGCAAAGAATTAACTAGTACTCGATCAGTTCTAATCTGCTCGTAAGACATAGTTTGAAGGATGAGGGATGAAGGATGAGGGATGAGGAAACAATCAAAAGTCAAAAGTCAAAATTCAAAAGTCAAAAGTCAAAAGCAATTAACTTATTACTCATTACTTATTACTTATTACTTATTACTTATTACTTATTACTCATTACTCAATTTAAAAGTCTTGTAAGAAATATTGCTCAGGAAATTTCTCGGTGATCATCATAATGGGTTTGCCATCAGTGAAAGCTCGATAGGTACGAGAGAGCAATTTATCTTCTGGTTTGATTTTGAAATAATCTGCTAGATCTCCCGCTAATTCCCGTGATGAATCAACGATTTCTTTGAAAGTTTCTACTTTATGCTGTAGCCATAATCTACCGATGGATTCTTGAGATTTTAAGAGTCTTTCGCGATATTTTTCATCTAGGCGATCGGGCACAATCAAGGATTCGGCATAAATCCAATTTTTGCGACTAATCTTTCCCTGGAGTAGGACTTTTCGTTCGATTACTTCTTGTCCAACTTCTAACTCTAAAGTTTTAACCGGATTTGTGACTAAAACAGTTCCTTCTGATAACTTAACTAAATTAATCTTTTCAAATAGATAGGCTTCTAAAATTTCGGTTAATGTGCCATCAGTTGTTAAAATTATCCTTTGAAAGATACTTAACTTAGCAGGATTAATATGGCTATGGGTTAAGCTTTCCTGTAAATCTGGGCGAAGCTCTCCTGCATGATTAGCAGTAATTTCAGTGGACTGTACCATCTTGTTTCCTCTTAGCTATCTTCTTTATAGGGTGATTTTTTGTTTTAATGCAGATTTTAAATTTTTGATACTAGAATCATAACCATCAAAGCTATAGCCAAACAATTCAATGTCCTCTTGAAAATTGTCGGCGACCAACTTACGAGTGCGGTCATTATAATATCCTCGGTAATCACGATGTTTCGATTGATTCAAGCGAGGCAAGGAGGTTTGTAAGTTCAAAACTTGACAAACATGATCAAAGTCATCGTTTAAAGTTTCATAACGACCCAGATAATCAATATTCAATTCGCCATTAGGTTCAACGATAATTTCTTTTTGTAATTTAGTTGCTCCTTTGGGAAAGGGATTTTTGGTCGCGATCACCCATTCCAAATATTCTTCAAACCCACCTGGCATATTTTTCACCAACTCATGACGAATATGAGTTGTCTCTTTGAGAATAAAATGATAGTAAGAAACTTGCCAGTCCCAAGGATTTCTCACAAAAGCAAATTTGTAAAAATTATCATATTCTTCAGGAAATTCTTTTTTCACATCCTTGGCTTTGGCATGCCATAAAGAAGATTGCCATAGTTCATATAATTTATTTGGCTTCCCATTTTTCTCTTTGGGCGGACGCTTCATTTTGAATCTGTTTGGTTCTTCAGCATATTTTTTTAAAGCTTCTTTAACACTTGTTCCTGCTGCCTTGGTGACATGAAAAAAAATAAATTTATGAGAGTAGGAAATTAACATATATCAGTTATCAGTTATCAGTTATCAGTTAATACTTGTTATTCACGAATCAAGACGATCGCCTTAAACAACAAAAAATATAATGACTAACGGAAATAAAAAGAATAATTAAGGGCGCAGTCAGTTATCAGGCTTCAAGGCGCCCCAATTAGTACCCACAGCTTATATAAGCTTGGGTTTTAGACAGATCACAAAACCAAATGTTCACTGTCCACTTTTCACTGTCCACTATTCTGAGTTTTATCAACCAAATTCATAATAGGTTGCACCTCAGGTAGTATTTGATTAATTTCCTGAACATTTTTGCGCCATTTATCCGGAGATGGTGCCGATACGCTCATGTGGGAAACTGGCAAAGAACGAGAGACCATTTGATCAATCTTCTCATCCCAGTCAAGCTGCGCAAATTTGCTAATCCGACTAACAATCTTCTTAGGATTTGCTACCAAATCGCTGTATCGCACGAAGCACCAATCCTTTGCAGGAATATTTTTCAGATCTTTCATGATATAGCTATTGGCACTTTTCCACTGATGAGTCGCAATTTTGGCAATGGAATAATCTTCCAAGCTAGACCAACCAGGAGCCAGTAGAAAACTCCATTCTTGGAATGGCCAACCCGGAACTTGCCGATAGGCGACAAACCTACGCGATCGCCAGCCTTCAATAATACTACTCACATTCTGCTTGGGATCACGATAAAGGTAAATAAACTTTGCTTCTGGGAAAATAGCCTTTAAGAAGGGAATTCTCAAGGAGTTTTTGGGTGTTTTCTCCAGAAATCTCACGTTTTGGGGGCGTTGCTCAGCAGGAACATCGAGAAATAGCTGTTCTTGACGATTTTGCAACTGTTCGGTAAACCTTTCTTTAAGTGTTAAGGCAATTTCAGGGGTCACATCAGCCGCGCTGAGGCAGTTAGAACTATAGTTCCTGGCTGCTGGATGCAGTTCGGGAATGCCCTCAATAGTTTCATGGCTTTCCTTGGCCGTACTCCATAATTGGGGAAACTTCGATAAAGTTTCAAACAGCAAAGTGCTACCAGCCCTTGGAGCTGAAACAATAAATATTGGCTGCTCAAAATGAGGCAGTTGAAACTCTTCCCGCAGGAGTCGAAATTCCAATAATCGCTGTACGATCTTGATTAGTTTCTCTTCAGAAACACCATCAATTGCTGTTAACCGTTCTCGAACTTCATCCAAAGTAACTGAGCTTTGGAATAACTCCAAAACCTGAACCTTTTGCTCAGACAACCGTTTAAAGTTCGTCTGTTGTTGGTAATGTTCCACCACCCGATAGCGAGCTGACCAACGTAGAGTAGGCTTGATGGTTAGCTTTTTCCTGACCCAAGATAATCGAGGGACTTGTTTGGCGATCGCCCGTTGAGAGGTCGATAACATAGAATTAATCACCATCAGAGCCAGGGAACCGCGACTTCCCACAGGTAACCATTTATGAACATCGCTAACAATCTGCTGCTGGAATTCCAGGATCAGATCTTGATAAGCCAATTCTCCAGAGCGATCGTGATGGAATTTAACAAATACTTGTTTCCATTTCTGCCGAAACTGCTCAATTTTCTCAACTAGTCTGGTGACCTTATTTTGGGGCATGCCCAAATCTTCAGCGTCAAAGAGAATCTCTGCTGTAAGATCACCAATTTCCTTGGGAGTCAAAACCTCAAAACAGTAGGTTTCTAGAGGGATCTCACTGACATGGCTTGGGTTATAAGCAATCTGTTTTGGTTCGAGTTCCGAATTTTCCTCAAAGCTTTCGAGTATTCCTTGTAACGCCAAAGAACCTTTAGTCTCAATAACTAAATAAATACAGTCTGCTGCCCCTGTATTGGCAATTCCATGATGTTGGGAATGATTAAGCGTCCAAGCTTCTCCTGATTCGGGAGTAATCTTTTGGGGATGATCATTGTAGGAGAACTGAACTCCGGGATTCGTCACAATGGGGACATAGATGCATCTACGTCTAAACCAATGATAGTTATAGTCCCCTAAAGGTAGTACTTTACGTGACTTGGGAATCCGTAAGAGATAACTGCGGGAAACAGGAGCCTCAAAAGCTTTGATTACCTGTTGAATATAAGGACAAAGCTCTAAAAAAGCCGTTCCCCGCATTGCTCCAGAAATTGCAAAATCATCATTGATCGTCCCACCCACAGATACCAGCACAATCGAGGATGTGCCCTCAATTTTTGTGCGATGGATTTGCCAATCCATCTCGTTGAACTGGAATACTTCCTGGTGTAATTGTTCCGCATCAAAGTGCAATGGCACTTGATAGAACTCTTGATCTAATTTCATCTGGTGTGTGAGGTTGCACAATAAAAACTAATTACGTAGCATCGCGATCGATTATGCAAATGCTTTGAGGGCGTCAGTGATAGTCTTGCCGACATAATCGCCGTAAAGAATCCCTTTATTGGTTAGTTCTAAGGTCTCTTTGGTCAAAGTGATAAAGCCTTCTGCTTCCAACTCGTTGATAATCGGGGCACAGATTTTTTCTAGTCTTAGACCATGACGATGCTTAAATCCTTTGAGGTCAAAACGTAGCAATTTAACTCCCATTAAAACTTCGCGCAACATGCGATCAAAACTATGGAAGTGATAGCCCCTTTGTAAGGGAAGTTCTCCTTTTTCAATCATCGCTCCATATTGATCTAATTCACTGGCATTTTGCAGAATAGAATCGCCTAGAGTACCAAAAGCGGACGCTCCAAAACCGTAAAAGTCCATGCCGCGCCAAATACTACTGATATACTTGCTTTCATCACAGCCATCTTTGGTGTAGGTAAAGAAACTCCAAGGCAAATAATTAAACTCAGCAAAACGATCCATGGCATATTGCATAAATCGCATTTCCTGCTCTTCGTCGGGAAGATTAATTTTCTCCTGGCGGACTCCTTTTTGGAAGACATCGGTATTGGCAAAAGCTTCCATTTTATAAACAGTAATACTTTCGACTCCTGTTCCAATGGCCTGTTTAACACTGCTTGCCCAAGTTTCATCGGTTTCTCCAGCTAAACCACTTAGTAGGTCAATGTTAATTGTCCATTGTCCTTGACCTGCTTTTTGGGCAGTTTCGATCGCATGGAAAGCTTTCTTGGCGTCATGACCTCGTCCGCTTAACTTGATAATCTCGTCTTCAAAAGACTGAACCCCCATACTCAAGCGTGTTACACCCAAATCAGCTAGGGTATCCATTTTGGACTTAGAAATAGTTAAAGGCTCTGCTTCTAGGGAAAACTGGACTTTATCATCAAAATGCTTAAAGTTTTTTCTTAAGGCAGCGACTAGTTTTTCGAATTGATGTTCTACCAACAGAGAAGGCGTTCCACCACCAAAATAGACTGCATGGATCGGGCGATCGCTCAAGTTGAAACGCTCTGCTGCCATCTCAAACTCTTGACAAAGAGTATCAATATAGCTATCTACTTCTGGTCTGTATTCCTTGAGATCAACAGTTTTGTAGTAGCAGAAAGAACATCTTTGAGTACAAAAAGGGATATGCACATAGATACACATCGGTTTATCAGCCAGATTCTCGTCTAGAAAAGATTTATTCCATTTCCGAAAAGAAGGGTAATTCGTAATTAGGGGCAATCTTGTAGGTTCTAAGTTAGTGCTTTTAGCAATGGCAATCATAAAATTTTCCGAGAATGTTTGTGTAATTGATATTTAAGGGAGAATTAAATTATTTAGGATTGAACAAGATAAAATATGCAGTTGTCATTGATTTTAATCTTCAGTGTAATGCTATCTTGTCGGGTTGCAATGGCTAGTGTTGTTGCAAGAAAACTTAAAAAAAAGGCTCTTACTAACTAAGATCAGGATGGTGCTCTCCTATACACTTATCGCTGTTTGAATAAAATCAGCCCCAGTTGTAATCATAATCAATACAGTACCTTCTAATACTAATACAGTATCGTAGAATACATATTTATCATGTATTTTTGTTTCCGGAAGACAATTAAATAATTTTCCAAAGATTAGTTATTGCCAAGATCAATGATTAATTTTGCTCTGAACTGCCGACCCTTTTTAATGAGATAGTGATATTCCTCTAGTAAGGTATTAACTTTCAGGGGACAAAAGTAAACTTTGAATGGAAACTTTTTATGCAGTCATTATCGACACGGCCTAATGGTATAAGATTTCCTGATTAATGTCTTCGGTCAAATGGCGTAACTAATCTGATAAATTAAGCTCGTGAATCCTGATGTAAAGCATTTTATGATTTTGTTAGTAGGACTTTCGCAAACATAGATAACAATCAACAAGTGAAAAATGAAATTTGTATTACAAGGGTTATCAAATCAAATATTGACTGATGGGCAATTGACCTGCTCTTATAAAGATCTTGAGGTTTTTTTTGATTCTATTCAAGGGTTTTTGGCTTCGCAGCAAATTACTACTAAAGTTGCGATCGCCTTAGAATGCGAAAATTCTCTACCAGTGGCGCTGGTCTTATTGTCTTTACTTGAAGGCGACTATAGCGTTTTGTTATTGCCGAGAAGCAAAGAGCCGACTACTGCCGATAGTTTTCAAAGTGATATTCCTGCTTTTTGCCACTACAAACTGGTTGTCGAGAATGCCGTCACCGAAATTGCCGAATTGGAACGCCCTGAGTCTTGGTTGAAAATTACCAAAAACCATGGGGCTTCCGCCTATAAGCCAGATAGCGATCGCCCAAGCCTATATATGCGAACTTCTGGTAGTACAGGCAAACCCAAAATTACAGTCCATTCTCACCAGAATTTACTAGCAAATATTCTAAACTGTGTCCAGAGACTCAAGTTAACTCAAGAAGATCGCATTGCCATCCCGGTGCCGCTATATCATATGTACGGTTTGGGTGCGGCTTTTCTTCCTGGGATCGCAGCTGGGGCGGGGATTGACTTACAGAAAAGTGCCAATTTATTGAGATATTTACAGAGAGAGCGAGCATTTGAGCCTAGTGTGGCTTTTATGACCCCAATTTTCTGCGAAACCTTGAATAAAGGGCGTAGATCGGCTCGTCCTTATCGTTTGACGGTGACTGCTGGCGATCGCCTAAGGCCAAATACTTTAACTGCTTACGAATCTCGCTTTGGTTGTTTGGTGCAATTATATGGCAGTACGGAAATGGGTGCGATCGCGGCTGGCAGTCCTGATGATCCCCAAGAAATTCGTGCGGCAACTGTGGGCAAGCCGATGAATAATGTTCAGATGCGGTTGCAAAGTGATGAAACTATTCCTGAAGAGATGAAGGATGTGGGAAAACTCTGGTGTCAGCATCAATATGGCTTTGAGGGTTATATTGATGAATCGGGAAATGACATTCCCTTGAATGATGATCAAGGTTGGTTTTCGACTAAGGATTTAGGAAAAATCATCAGCGATGGGGAAATAGAGGTTTTAGGTCGCTTTGATTTTAGTATCAATCGTGATGGTTTGTTAGTGTTCTTTTCTGATGTCGAGAAAGTAGTTAACACTATTGCGGGAGTGGAGTCTGCGATCGTGGTTTCTGGAGCAGAAGGAGCTAGGGGTAAAGAATTAGTTGCCTATTGCATCTTAGAATCAGGTTCTGAAAATACCGATACTGAGCTTCGTGCTGCTTGTTTTGATTTGTTACCCAAACGAGCTGTTCCTGACAGGTTATCTATCGTCAAGTCTTTTCCTTTATTGCCTAATGGCAAAATAGACCGACAAGAGTTGATTAGAATAGCCAAAAGCTAAGAGATGGCAGATGGCAATTTGTTCAACGTGAGTTCGACGAAAATTTGAGAGAAAAGAAAGGCTGACATTGTATACTCATAATAAGCAGAATTAGAGAATCTCAGCTAATTTTATGATGACATCAAGATTAGATATCACAGCAATTTTTTGCGACGTAGATGATTTTTGTCTCCAGTGGTCAAAACTATG